>JAKAUB010000053.1 GCA_021827845.1 Acidobacteriota bacterium
TCTGACGGCGACGCTGATCGGCACACCGCAGGACCTCGAGGATTTTCGCGATTTGATCGCGATACTGGCCACGAAGGTGGGCCGGCTGATCGTGAACGGCTATCCGACCGGCGTCGAGGTGTCGCACGCCATGGTGCATGGCGGCCCGTATCCTGCGACGTCCGACGCGCGGTTTACTTCGGTGGGCACGCAGGCCATTCTGCGCTTCGCGCGGCCGGTCTGTTACCAAAACTTTCCTGCGGCCTTGCTGCCGGAGGAGCTGCGCGACGGCAATCCGCTGGGCCTGCTGCGCATGGTGGATGGTGTGTGGACCCGCGAGGAATAATGCTGAACCGTTTCGCGAGTGATTAGAAGTTTTCCAGCGGTGACTACACGCCCGGCACTGGAGTGCGTACTCCTGCCGTGGTGGCTATCGCGAACGGTTGTGGCCCTGGAACATTTCCGCCTGCTCCGTCTTGCTTTGGGTTCGATCCCGGAACCGATCAAATAACGGAATGCAGTGGAAGATTCCCGTGACGAGGGAGCAGGCACGGCATCGCAGTCAGGCTACGTCAATTTCAAAATGTTGTTGCGCCGCGAATTGGGATTGTTTCAATAGCACGCGATTCCCGGAGAGCGAACCAGCTGACGTGGTGCGCAAAGGTTGTCCGTCCTCGGGATGAATGTGAATGTAGAGATCAGCGGTAAATCCCGCGGGCACATCCACAGTAACTTTCCATTGACGATCTGTAACCGCCTCGGTCTTCCAATCGACTGCTCCAAAACGCGTAGGACACTTACGTACTGCAATCACCTTTCCCCGCTTGAACCAATGCTTCGGAGCCGCCTTCTGCAGGTGACAGACGTCGCGGTCATTTTCTTCATAGCACAGGAGCCATCGCAGCCCCAGCGTTGGCTGCAGCGTGCTGTTCACAACCGCCGACCATCCGTAGCGGCTTTGTTCTCCAGGGTGGCCGCCGGGAAGGTAGGCATCTTCTGGAGCATACCGGTTGCCGGAGTCGGCTGCATAGCAGACTAGCGCATACAGTGTCAGCAGAAAGGGCCGGTAATCCTCCTGCCGGATGCGCACGGCAAGCGTTCCGTGTGCCATGAAGTTGCTGGTCCGTTCCACGCCGCCATCTGTATTCAGACCACAAATCTGCTCCCCCGCGATCAGACGGTGTTTCAAGTGGCCAAGATCATAGGCAGGGACGCCCCAGTCCGCAGTAAAGAAATCCATCATGAAGCGATGATTTTCATAGCTGGAAAGTTCGGTTGGAAGACGCTTCGTATCCTCTGGTGTAAAAGGTGTAATCCCGGCCTGACGCATTGCCGGATCGCCAGCAGCGATGGTCGCCTCCAGAGACGCCTGGATATTGTGCCGCATCTCTTCTGCAAGAGCCCGGTACTTATCTGCCGCTGCCCTGTGCTGGGAATTCCCCGTAGCATCCGCGACCATCTGCAGCGCCCGCGCATGTTCCACCAGGCCGCGCCATGTCCAGGTTGCATTCTGGTAGTAGTAGGGATGTGAATCCGGCGTATCGTTATTCGGGTCGCCCAGGTCGGCTTCCGGAGATCCCCAGATCAACCCGTGGCGGCGATCACTCTTTGGAAACTGCTTCTTCGAATATTCGTAACGCGCCAGCACATAGTCCAGCATGCGGGTTAGCGTTGGCAGCCTCTTTTCAAATGCTGCAACGTCATGCGTGTAGTAATAAGCGCGCGCTGAATTCGCAAGAAATACCCCTGCATTCAGAGGGGCTTCTACCTGGTCTTGCGTGTTATAGAGGAAGTTGCCATTCGGCAGGATGTAGTTATCGAGATAAAACTGAAAATAAGGATCGCTTTCCGCCGTGAGGTTCCATACCTGTTGCGCCCAGATAAATTCGTAACTGGCAACGGGAAAGAGGGCATGACTGCGTTCGGGAATCTTTGTATATCCGCCTTCGCCGATTTGGTATGTTGGCCGAAGACCTCGATAGCTGCAGCGGCAGAGCGTGATCCCCGCGCGTGCGGCATCCAGCAGCCAGGGATCGGGAATTTCCACAGGCATACTATCTTCATAAAACAGGTGCCAATGGTTCCAGATCCCAACCAGCTGCGAAAAAAACTCATCCACATTGCAGTTCCAGTAAGTCTCAAGAAAGCGATTGCCGTGGGCATCCGTAATTATGGGATGATCTCCAACCTGCGCTGGCCCCTGCCACGAAGCTAACTGCAACCGGAAGCGCGCCATCGGCCGGGCATTCTCCCCCGGCGGCAGCAGCATCGTCACTTCATAGCCTGCCTGATATCGCGCATTCCATACCCCGGTATCTGCCACCGGCAGATAGCCACCGAGAAGTGTTCGCTTGCTGAACCCAGGCTCATAGGCATAGCTCTGTGGATTTTCGAAAGGAACGAAGTCCTGCGGATCAAAGAGCGGACCGGTCATGTCCGGCGCCCAAAGGGCTTGCTGATTCTCGGAGAGTTCGCGAGACCGTCCGTCGGCTTCCAGGTAGAGCGACCGCAAGGGACCCGCCTGCTCATTGGCGACCAGAGACCATCCGATATACTCCGGTCCCAGCGCGGAAACATTCTCGTAGCAGGGGTCCTCATCGGAGTTCAGGATGTAATCTCCGGGAATGTCGGGACCCCTTTCGAAATGGGCAGAACGATCGAATCGAATGCCGTGCGGATTACTTGTAGCTCGCGGTCGTATGTTGGCAAGGTCGCCAATCTGTTTCGGTATGAGCGCGATGGTCCCGCCCAGTTCGGTCACATAGGCGATGGCACCCCGGTGGGTCACGTGCTTCTCAAAGACGGCTGTATCCACCCCGTTTATTTCTGTAATGGCGACTAATTGCCATCCCTCATAAATCTCACCTACAAATAGGTGGCGAGGTGATCCAGCACCCTTCGCGATCAAACCAGGAGTGCCCGTGTCTGGTGTGGATGGGCGGCCAATTTCGGTGACAGTCGGTGGATGCGCCAGCGCTTCTTTCTCGCCCGGCAAAAAGAGCGAATATTCATTCACGATCCTGCCGGGCTTATAGGGTTGTTTTGGCAGAGGGGACACTTGACCTAGAACCTCCGCCTCCAGCGGAGACAGAGAGGAGGCAAGTCCGGTTGCGCTGAGCAGCTTTAGAAATGTTCTTCGGTCCAAAGATACCCCTATCGCCGGCATGGGTCGCGTGATGGAAATGCAAGGGCGGCAAAGTTCAGCCCCACAACCCGCGCCCCCCGGCCGTAGCCTGCCTTCAAAAATTAGGACGCTTGCGCCGATGCCAGAGTTGTTGCAGCGACCACACGTCTTCCGGATGGCCGATAGCGAGTACGACAAAGCATAGAGCGAAGACGGACCAATTCAGCGATGCGCCCCAATACATCCAGAATGCAGCGTGAGCGCCGGGATAACCGCCGGACAGCCACATGGCAACCATGAGCGCGAGGCCGAAGAGACTTGCAACCCGGGATAACACGCCGATGACCAGCGATATACCAATCAGGAACTCTCCGTACGCAACGGAGTACGCCATCAGCATCGCGCCGTGCGCGAGTATGCCCTTGAGGACCGGAACCATAAAGGGATAGGCTCCGCCCTGCAGAAAACCTGCTACATAATGCTGGAAACCGCCATCCACAAATTGCTTACCGAAGACTTTATATTGTCCGAACACAGTGAAGAAGAGACCGACCGCGATTCGCAGTCCTGCGAGTGCCATTGCATTCGCGTCGGTCGAGCGACGCGTGTCGTGCTGGGGATTTCTGGGTTGCTGACCTGTGTTTATCGCATCCGCCATCAAGGCCTCTCATCCGCCGGAACACCGCAATTTCACGATTGATTATGGCAGATGGGGATGAAAGCCGCGATGAGCCGCCGATGAACACGCCGACTTCCTCTCCGCCATTTTGATCGCTGCTCGTAGCCGCTGCATGGCATTCGTTATCTCGGTGGCAGATACTTTGCGGGCTGCCTCTAATGCCGTCTGCGCTGCGAAGATGTAGCCTTCCCGCATTTCGGCGAAAGAGAACCCTTCGCTGTCCCTCGCGCAAATCTCTACGGCCTCTTCTGAAAGCGCCGGACACATCTTGCGCCAATAGCTTGCCCGCATCAGTTTCGATGGATTCCCAAACTCGACCATCCGGTCGAACCTTCCTGGCCGGCGCAGAATGGCCGTGTCCAGAACCTCCGGATGGTTCGCCGTCGCGACGACGATAATGCCGTCCTGATTCCTCACGCCGTCGAGGAGATTCAGAAGTTGCGGCAGAGAGATCTGGCAGCCAGACTCCTCCGCTTTATTCGCAGGAAACCACCGGTCTAGGTCCTCCAGCACAACGATCGACGGAGTGCTCTGCGCCGCCTCCGCAAACATGCCTGCCAGCAGATCGTCATCGGTGAAGGTGCGGAATGGATTGATCGTGAAACCTGAAATGCCTGCCGTCGAAAGCATTGCTCGAATCACACTGCTTTTTCCGTTTCCAGGAGGGCCGTATAGCAAATAGCCGCGACGGAAGGGAAGCCGGTGCTGCCTGTACCAATCCTCGCGCTCAAGAAACAGATGGAAGTCATCCCTTACAAGGCGAATCACCGAGTCATCGAGTACCAGGTCATCCCACTCCAGCGGCTGGATCATCACGCTCGTTTCGCCCATCACCTTCAATGGACGATTTACGCCGTAGGCGGCCTTCATCAGATCCAGCAGCGCAGGAACGTCTTCTTGCTTTGCCAGCGTCACCTCCCGCCACTCGGAGTTGTGCGCCGCGCCGTCCACACATGGAACGTTCATCGCAACCACCGGCCCGGAGAGCCCAGAAAAATACAGCGCGACCGGGCAATCCAGCCACTCTGCGGACCAATCCTGCGAAGTTCTGGATCGCGAAATTCGCTGAAGCTTTACGGCAGGGAGAATCCCCGGCGGGAACTCGACTCGTTGCAGTCTCGCTTCCAGTACCGACCGACCTTTGGGTGGGATTGGTGTTCGGCAGTGTGCGCCCATCAGCGGATGCGCAGCCATTGCGGCCAGCGGATAGTCGAACCGTAGCTGGATGAGATTGGCTCCATCGTCGCCCGTGCATGTCTGAATCCAGGGCATGTACGGTTCGAGGGCATTTCGAATTTCTGCGGACTTACTGGCAAGGCTGAGGCGTAAAGTTTTCATCATGGCAGCCATTGCACCCTGCCGCTATGACACATCCGGTCATCCCCAAAGTGTTTTCTCTGCGCGACCGGATCTGTCGTACCCCGGCGGGATAGTGGCATGCGGAAGGACGTGATTGACCCGTGCGCGGCGAACAGCTAACCCGGCAGTGGAAACTCGTCAGCCTGCTCTCCGGCAGGGTCGGCCGGTCGCTGGCCCAGCTCAGCGCAGAGCTCGGCCGGGCGAAGCGTACCATCCAGCGCGATATCGCCGTTCTGGAAGCCGCTGGATTTCCCGTGCTGTCTGAATCGCGGGATGGGACGGTCTATTGGCGGCTGCTCGATCCCACCCACGAAGCTGCCGAGCTTTCCTTTACCATGGCGGAGCTGATGGCTCTCTACTTCAGCCGCGATCTTCTGCAGGTGCTGCACGGCAGCCCGATGCAGGAAGCGCTCGACAGCGCTCTCGAGAAGATCGGCGCACGTCTGCCAGCCTCCGGGCACGATCTGCTGCGGCAACTAAAGCAGCAAACCGCGGTCTCCGTAACCGGGTGGAAGGACTACAGCCAGTCATCGGCGATCATCCATGCGCTCAACCGCGCCATCCGGCACCGGCTCACGGTGCGCATCCAGCACAAGCCGTTGAAGGCCCCTGCCGCGCAGACGCGCGCCGTCGATCCGTACCGGCTCTGGTACACCGGCGGCGGGCTGTACCTGGTCGCACACGATCATGGAAAGCGGGCGACTCGGACGTTTGCCGTGGAGCGGATCAGCAGCGCGGCGATTACCAATCAACGCTTCACAATAAGGAGCGACTTCGATTTCGAGGCGTTCCAACGGACAGCGTTTCCGGTCCACGGCGGCCAGCCGCAGCCGGTGCGGATTCGCTTTTCACCAGAGCAGGCACCGTATATCATGGAGCGCCACTGGCACGACTCGCAAAAACTTGTTCCGCAAGAGGACGGCAGCGTGATTCTCGAACTGCAGGTCGGCAGCCTGTGGGAAGTGAAGCGCTGGCTGATTGGCTGGGGCGCGGACGCGGAGGTTGTGCAGCCGCTCTATTTCCGCAATGAAATAGAAGAAACGGCAAAAGGACTCGTCGCAACCTATACACGAAAAGGGAGGATATCAAATGAATGAAAAAAGTATTGAACCTAACTTATTTGATTTTGCTCAAAGTGAGTTATCTCAAGATGCTATTCTATGCTGGCTTTTCTCGTGGTCTGATCCGAAGTTCCGAAGTGTGAATAGTGAACTTAATGAGGCCGGTCAAAAGCTCTTGAAATTGATTTTTCAAAAGCACAAGCTGAAGTTGCCCTCCAAAGTCAGCATTACAGTTGATTGGCAGGTAGAGCATGCTGACCTAATTGTTGAGGTTGGCGACAATTATGTTGTGCTCGTCGAAGATAAGACAAAGACAAACCACCACGGTGATCAGTTGCTTCGATATCTTCGAAGTACGAGGAAGCGATATCCGGACCGCAAAGTCCTCCCCGCCTTTATGAAAACAGGGGATCAGTGTGATTTTGTGGACATAGAATCGTGCGGATACTGCGTTTGCAAGCGATCCGATATTTTATCCTGTATCTGGCCCAATAAAGACCTAAAGATTAAAAGTGACATACTCCGCGACTGGGCTGAGTATCTGAGCTCCAAAGAGGAATCCATAAAATCGTTCTGGCAGAAGCCGGTCGCGAATTGGACTAGTGATCAATGGACTGGGCTATATCAAGATTTGCGGCATCATTTCCCCGATCTTGGGTGGAAGTACGTGCACAATCCAGCAGGCGGCTTTATGGGGGCGTGGTGGGGTTGGCAAGCTGTTGGCAACGAGCAGCTGTATTTGCAGATTAATGAGCGCGATCTATGTATCAGGATAGAGGCAGGAGAGGTTGAAAACAGGACGGCGACCAGAGAGAGGTGGCATCAAAAGTTTGTTCAAAGTGGCAGCAAGAATGCAACAATTCAACCGCAACGCCCCACGCGATTTGGAAATGGAAAGACCATGACTGTCGCAGTAGTTCCCAGGGAACAGTGGTTATTAGTCGACAGCAAAGGACTATTAAAGCTCCCCGATACACTGCAAAGGTTGAGAAACGCAACGAGTTTGCTTAGACAGGCCAGTAGGATGCGAAAGTGAGATCACTTCTGTACGAACAAGAAGCATTACACAAGGATGGGTGAAGGCTGCGGCACAAGAAAATGCGGGCCCGGCCTCACCCCCCGGCAATCTGTTCCTGGCGTGCGGTTGGCTTTGATGTGCGATCATTTGCGGCTTGACTCGCAAACGCGCTGCGGATTGTTCACGGTCAAGATCACGCTATACTCTCCCGGTTACGCCTCGGCCCGTTATGACGGCCAACGAGTCCAACTCCCGCAATATGCGTGTCCCCACGTTCATGTGTGTCCTGATTTCTTGGAGACATAGTGGCCCGTCACGCAAAGGTTCTTCTCGTTCGTCGAAAGTCACCCACTCCTGGCAAAAATTCATACAACTTTCCGTCCACTGCGGGTTTTCCATCCCCGCAGGAGGAAATGTATGCCCACAATGTCTCGATGGCTGCGAATGGCGGGACTCATTCTGGCGTGCGGAGCGGCCTCGCTCGCTATCACTGGATGCGGCGGCTCCAGTATGGCAGCCAGCTCTGGAGGAAGTGGTAGTGGTGGCTCTGGCGGTAGCGGGGGAAGCGGCTCTGGCGGAGGAAGTGGAAGCGGAGGGTCCGCGGCCTGCACCACGCAGCCCGTGACCATCACGCATTCGAGCGCGACCAACCCGAACCCTCCACAGCTCGTGTATCTAAATACGGCAACGTATCCTCAGGCGATCTGCAATGATGGATCTCCGGCTGCCTACGTGTTTCGGCCGGGCACCGGAGCCGCCACAGCGCGCTGGATTATTTCGCTGGAGGGTGGACACGACTGCTACGACGATACCTCCTGCAGTAAACGTGCAGCGAGCAAGCCGCAGTACGTAAGCACCCGCGGATTTGCGAGCGATCCTTCGTCGGCGCCCGGGCTTACCGGAATGCTGTCGTCCGATCCGCAGGAGGATCCGGACTTCTACGATGCCAATGTTGTCCGCATCGCGTACTGCTCCAGCGATGACTGGTCGGGCAACAAGATGGGCGGCGGTGCTTTCAATCCAAACGATGATACGACGTGGAATTTTCAGGGCCATGCGATTGTGAAAGCCGTGATTGCCGATCTGATGGCGAACCACGGGATGAGTCGGGCGGCCGAGGTAATGCTGACGGGTGAGTCCGCGGGTGGCCTGGGCGTGTATGTGAACGCCAATACGGTGGCAGGCCTGGTGCCGCAGGCCGTGCGCTATGTGGTCTATGACGATGCCGCATTCGACAATCTGGTGTACAACTATTCGGCGACAGGCGCGCCGCCCAACTACGATGATCCGTCGCAACCTTCCAACCAGCAGACGGAAAAGAGTGAAGGTCTGGCGCTGTGGAATGGCACGGGCGATAGTGTTTGTGCTGCGAACGCGACAACACCCACAGAACAGCTGAACTGCTATAGCGCGCAGCAATTGCTGGGGCCGGGTGGAACTCTTACGCTTCCCGTGCTGGTTAGCGAAGCACAGCAGGACCAAGCGCAACTCGATACAGCAGGCATTCCACTGCAGGCATTAGGCAGCGGGAATTTCACCGCGCCGGAACAGGGATATGTGAGCTACTTTGCAGCGTCGATGCGGGCTGGTCTGGCCACCACCAATTCAAACGTGTCGATCTTCTCGCCAGACATTCTTGCGCACATTGAATCGATTGATCAGACTTTATATGTGGCGCCACAAACTTTTCCCATCGGTTCACTAACCCTGCAGGAAGCCGTCAGCAAGTGGTACCAGGCTCCATGCACCGTTGCACGAAATATCGCCAACTGAGCGACCGCCGCGGAAAACGACAGGGAAAGCGACTCTTGGTGTTTTGAGCCGACTGCCCGTATGCCTGCGCCACGTGCTGCCCTTTTAGCGACGGGAGTTTCGCGGCCCGCCGAGCCAGGGCAACAGCGGCGTCGGATCGTCTGCCTCCCAGCGCCGCCGCACTTCCGCAAGAATGGTGGCGCGGTTATTGGCCATCTCGGCAATCACGGCACAGGGAGCGCCTGTCTGTTCGTGCTTTGCTCCCCATACGAGCAGATCCAGCAGCGTCGGCGCCAGGTCAATGCCCTTTTCTGTCAGCCGGTAGAGCACGCGCCGCGCATCGTCGGGATCTGTTCGGGTGCTGAGAATTCCGGCGCTCTCCAGTTTGCGGAGCCGGTCCGCCAGCACGTTGGTCGCGATGCCCTCGCCACTTTCCAGAAAGTCTTTGAAGCGGCGGAAGCCGCGCACCATCAGGTCGCGGACGATCAGCAACGACCAGCGGTCCCCAAAGATTTCCAGTCCGATGCTGACAGGGCATCCGGAACGGGGCGCCGCTCGAAACTTTTCCTTCACACAGCGATGGTAGCGAAGTTTACTTGCAGGAAACAAGCAAACGCTCAATCCGGCTTCCGTCGTGCCTCGCGGTTGGTAGGGCCGCTTTCGATCGGATGAAATGCCCGGGAAGCGCGGCAGCGGTATGCAATTGTCGGGCTTCGGCAGGGATTGCTTCCATGCATCTCACGAAAGAGAGCCGAATATTCTGCTCCCCCAAATCCCCCGATCAGGAGTTATTGATGAGTTCGAAAGAAACGCAACATCAGCCGCTGCAGGACCCGACGACCAAATATCCGCGGCCACCTTTTAAGCGCCAGCCGCAGCCATGGCCGGGCCTTGCCAGCAAGATGGACCCGCGCCCCGATCACGGAGAGAAAAGTTACAAGGGTTCCGGCCGTTTGGCGGGTCGCAAGGCGCTGATCACCGGCGGCGATTCCGGCATGGGCCGTGCCGCGGCTATTGCCTATGCTCGCGAAGGCGCGGACGTTGCGATCAACTATCTTCCGGCGGAGGAATCGGACGCGCAGGAGGTTATCGCGCTGATCAAAGCAGAAGGACGCATTGCGGTAGCAATTCCGGGCGACCTGCGGGATGAAACGTTCTGCAAACAGATGGTGGCGCGCGCCGTGCAGGAGCTGCACGGGCTAGACGTCGTCGTCTGCAATGCCGGCCGCCAGCAGTCCAACGCTTCCATCCTGGATATCTCCTCCGAAGATTTTGACGCTACGATGAAGACCAACATCTATGCGCCGTTTTGGATCATCAAGGCGGCGCTCCCGCATCTCAAGCCCGGCTCTGCAATCATCGGCACCACCTCGGAGCAGGCGTACGACCCATCGCCGGATCTGTATGACTATGCGCAGACCAAGGCCGCAACGATGAACTATGTAAAGTCGCTTGCCAAGCAATTAGGTCCGAAGGGAATTCGCGTCAACGGAGTGGCCCCCGGCCCGATCTGGACGCCGCTGCAGGCCAGCGGCGGAGCGACCCAGGAAAAGCTGGAGCACTTTGGCGGTCAGACTGCGCTGGGAAGGCCAGGTCAGCCGGCTGAGCTCGCATCGATCTACGTGCAGCTGGCGGCGGACGATGCCAGCTACGCGACCGGCCAGGTGTACGGATCTGGCGGCGGGACGAGTCAGCCGTAGTCGAAGCTAGCGGCTTTGGAGTTTGGAGCGGAGGCTGGACGCATAGCGGGAACCAGCCGGCCGCTCCAAAGATTTTCGGTCCCATCCGGAAAGGCTCGCGCCCGCTTCATAGGTGGATTGCAGAAAGTCCATGAGTGCCGCGTCCGGATCGTCCTCTTGACGCATGGCTTCATAGTCGAAGAGAAACTCTCCCAGCTGCGGACTAAAACCAGCGGCAGCCGGCCGAATGCTTGTTTGCGGAAGCGCGGCTGGTTGCGGCACCGTGTAGGAATAGAAGGCCGGCTTGCCGTACCCGCCATTTCCCGGCCAAAAGCCCGCACTGATCACTTCCTCCGAATACGCTTCTTGCGTGATCGCATCGGCGCCGGCACGGGGCGGCGCGGGGCGACCGGAGAAGCGGGAGACCGCAAGATCAAAGCTTCCCCAGAAGAAATGTACCGGGCTGATCTTTCCCACGAACGCGGACGAAAACTTCTGAAACACCCGCTCTGCCGACATCAGCACGCGCCAGAACCGGTGCGCCGCTTCGCGATCATACGAGTGGTGCTCGGTATCCTCCGCAAAGGGGATCGGATTTTGTATCTCCACCGGTACGGGGTGGATGGGAATATTCAATCCCAGAGCGGCCAGGCTTTCCTGAAAGTTGGCGTAAAAATCTCTGACGCTTTGCGCCCTTAGAGGCGTCGAGCGGATCGCGCCCGTGCTCACCCGGAAGTGGAGTTCGTGGCTAACGAAATCGAACTCGATATCGAGATATTCCTCACCGACCGGCATGGCGGAGGTGGTAAGCCCGCGGGCACTGACGTACAGCGGAACATTCCACCAGTGTTGTTGCATGGGCGTAAGCGCCAGCCGCACCTTGCCGACGATCTGTGTCCACATGTGCAGTGTGTTGGCGGTATCGTGCCACTCCTCCCACGGCAGGGCGGGCCAGCGGGGTAGTAAGGGTTCGGTCGCATGCATGGAACTATCTCCTGCGCCGCGTGAGAAAAATGTCGCGGCGCAATGATCCAACGAGTTTACGCCAGCTCTTCAACGCTCTCGTTGCGCGTCATCCAGTAATAGATCGCCGGCGTGACAAGCAGCGAGAGCACCATGGAGATGGTGACGCCGCCGATTACCGCAATTGCCAGCGGCTGCAGCATCTGTGAGCCGGCGCCAATGCCCAGCGCCAGCGGCAGCATGCCCGCGACCGCGGCCATCGCCGTCATCAGGATGGGGCGCAGGCGGCGGCGGCCGGATTCGATGATGGCCTGCTCCGCGGAAAAACCGAGAAGGCGGAATTGCCGGTCGGCATCGAGCAGCAGAATGCCGTTTTTGGCGACGATGCCGATAGCCATAATCAAGCCCATGAAGGACGCAACGTTAAATGTGATGCCGGTGATCAACAGCGCAAGCACTACGCCTGCAACTGAAAGTATGGACGAGGTGAGGATGGCAATGGGGGCTGCGAAGCCGCGAAACTCGGTCAGCAGGACACCAAAAACAAGTGCCATCGCCAGCAAAAGAACGCGCAGCAGTTCATGGAACGATTGTTGCTGCTGCTGATAGGTGCCTCCATACACAACGCGGACAGAAGGAGGCAGGTGCAAGCCAGCGACGGCCTTCTGGATGTTGACCATGATGCCGCCGAGGTTGCTGCTCGAGATGCCGCCCGTCACGGTGACATCGCGTTGCAGATTCTGACGAAAGATTTCCGCCTGCGGTGGTAGCTGCGTCTCCTGCGCCAGCGAGCCGAGCGTTGCCACATTGCCCGTGGGGCTGATGAGCAGCGCGTTCTCGATCGCCTGCAGGGATGCGCGATAGGCCTCGGCGAAGCGAACACGAATCGTATAAGGGCGGCCGCTGCGAATCATCGGTTCGGCGGCAGGGATGCCTTCGACGATCGCGCGGGCGTCGGTTGCCACCTCCTGCGGCGTGAAGCCCAGTTGTGCCGCTACCGCCGGGCGAACCACGAAGCTGCTCGATGGACTGCTCAGGTTGTTTGAGATTCCGTCCCGCACATCGACCACCCCGGACACCTTCGTGATCGCGTCGGCGACCTTCGGAGCAAGCTGATGCAGCAAGTGGATGTCGGGCGAGAACAGGCTGATCTGGATGGGTTCCGGCGCGTTCGACAGGTCGTTGATGTTGTCCTGCAGCATCTGGTCCGCTTCAATATCGAGCTGGGGCGCGACGGCGTTCACCTTCTCGCGAACCTCTTCCATGACCTCTTCTGTACTGCGGCTGTGATTCTTTTTGAGCATCACCGTAAAGTCTCCGGTGTTCGCTTCTGTCACCTGGGCGAGGCCCAGTTGCAGTCCCGTCCGGCGAGAGGTTGTTTGAACCTCCGGGATGCTCTTCAGAATCTGTTCCACCTGCAGCAGCACGCGATTGGTCTCATTCAGCGAAGTGCCGGCCGGCATCACGTAATCGAGGATGAAGCCGCCCTCATCCATGGACGGAAGAAGATTTGTGCCCAGTCCCTGGAATCCAAAAAATCCGATTACCGCAACGATCAGGCAGCCGATCACCAGCCGCATCGGGTGGTGCAGTGAGCCGCGCATCAGGCGCGCGTAGCGGTCGAGCACACGGCGCATCCACGGCGTCTGCGTCTCCTCTTCATGGGCCATGGCAAACTGTGCCACCGCCTCATCCGCGAGCTCCTCGGTTGATGCAGAAGACTTGGCGGCAGAGGCTTTGCCGCTCATGTTGCGCGGTCCATTTTTGCGGATGAAGAGAAGGCTCAGCGCCGGTGTCCAGGTAAGCGCCAGTGTCAGTGACGTGATGAGCGCGACCGACATGGTCAGCGCAAGCGCTCGGAAAAACACGCCCGTGAGCGC
>JAKAUB010000141.1 GCA_021827845.1 Acidobacteriota bacterium
ACGAGCTGGTGCGCCGCGGCGGTCTGTATGCGGAGATGTTCGAGATGCAGGCGGCGAGCTACCGATGAACCAGACGGAGACCATGGATCTTTTCGCGGAAGGCCGCGCCTTTGGCAGCCGTCAGCCATTGCTGGCGCAGACGACGGAGCTGCGCCGGTTCCGCCAGCACGTGGAACGGATCGCGGGCGCTGCGCTGGCGCTGGCGCAGGCCGCAGATGAGCGCAACCGGGAGCGGCGCCGCACCATGCAGGAAGCGCATCGCGCCGGGAAGTTTGACAGCACCCCGAATGCTGGCCCGGGTCTGCTGCGCCTGGAGGAAAGTGGGCGGCTGTTGCGCGGCGCAGCGATGGAGTTGCAAGGCTCCATCCGCTCCCTGTCGAAGCTGCCCTTCGCGCGCAGTCTAACGGGCCTCGAGACGCCCCGCATCTTTGGCGTCGCGCATTCGATGCTGAGCGCAGCCCGCTACCAGTGGACCATTCCGGCGTTTTCAAGTTTCATCCTCGGCTATCAAACCGAGGAGCCACTGACCCTACGCGAACTTTCCGCGCTGCCAGTTGCGCTGAAGCATGCATTGCTTGAAGAAGCGCTGGCGCAGACGACGGGTGCGGTCGGCAACCTTTTAACCAGCGACGCCGCGCTGGACGCCGCCCTGCGCTCCCTGAATGAAGTGGGCATGCCGATGTGGGCCAACATTCTGGAGCCTCTGGTCCCCTTCGAACCGACGCTGCGGGAAGATCCCGCCCATGCTTACGCGGCGATGGACTACGAGAGCCGCGAGGTGTATCGGCTGGAGGTGGCGCGCATTGCGCGGCACAGTCCGCTGAATGAGGTGAAGGTGGCGCAGGCGGCGCTGGAGTTGGCGCAGGCGGCCGTCACTAATCCCGAGGAATATCCCCGGACGACGATGCGGCGCAGTCATGTCGGATATTACCTGGTGGGACCGGGGGTGACCGAACTGGAGCGGCGGGTTTCGTTTGAGCCCACGGTGCCGGAACGGGTGCGCGCGGCGATGCGGCAGTATCCGGACGACTTTTACATCGGCGGAATACTGGTGCTGGGCCTGCTGATTATGGCGGCCATCATTGCGCCGCAGGTTCCCGCCTACAGCCCGCTCGGACGGCTTGCCCTTGCATTCCTTCTACTGCTGCTGCCGGCGTCGCAAGGAGCAGTGGAGCTGGTCAACAACACCATCGCAGCACTGTTCAAGCCACAACCGTTTCCGAAGCTCGACTTCTCCGAGGGAATCCCCGAAACCTGCAAAACGATTGTCGCCGTTCCCACACTCCTGCTGAACGAAGCGCAGGTGCGCGGTCTGGTAGAAGACCTGGAGGTGCGCAGCCTGGCAAACCAGGATGCCAATATCTCCTACGCGCTGTTGACCGATCTGCCAGACTCCGTCGAAAAGCCAAGCGATCATGACTCCAACCCACTGGTGATGCTGGCCGCGTCCATGATCGAACACCTGAATGAAAAGTATGCGGGCGAGACATGTGGCGGATTCTTTATGCTGCACCGGCACCGCACCTTCAACCCGCGGCAGGGCGTGTGGATGGGCTGGGAACGCAAACGCGGCAAGCTGATGGATCTGAATCGTCTGATTGTCGGCGGCATGGATGCCTTCCCGATCAAGGCCGGCAATCTCTCAGCGCTGAACGGTGCGCGCTATGTCCTGACGCTGGACTCCGACACCAAGCTGCCGCGGGATTCCGTCCGCCGCATGGTCGGCGCCATCGCACATCCGTTAAATCAGGCCATTCTGGATCCACGGTCGAAGGTGGTCACGCAGGGCTACGGACTGCTGCAGCCGCGGGTCAGCGTGACGGTGCAATCGGTCGCGCGCTCACGGCTGGCGTCGCTGTACTCCGGTGAGACCGGCTTCGATATCTACACGCGCGCCGTCTCGGACGTGTACCAGGATCTTTACGGCGAGGGCATCTTCACCGGCAAGGGCCTGTATGAAATTGCCGTGCTTCACGAGGCGCTGGAGCATCGGTTCCCGCAGAATTTTCTGCTGAGTCATGATTTGATTGAGGGCGCGTACGGACGAGTCGGCCTGCTGACCGACGTTGAAGTGATGGACGATTATCCGTCGCACTACAGCGCGCAGAATCGCCGCAAGCACCGCTGGGTGCGCGGCGACTGGCAGATTCTCCGCTGGCTGCTCGACCGGGTGCCGAATGACAAGCGCCAGCTTGTGCGCAACCCCATCTCCACCATTTCGCGCTGGAAGATTCTGGATAATCTTCGCCGCAGCATGGTCGAACCAGCGACGTTCGTGCTGCTGGTGGCGGGCTGGTTATGGCTGCCAGGCACCGCTCGCTACTGGACGATCGCCACGCTGCTGGTCTGCTTTGTGCCGGCGCTGATTCAGACATTATTTTCCGTGGTGCGCGCAGCTGTTGCGGAACAGCGCGGGTACGTGCGCATCGCGATGCGCAATGCGCTCGACAACCTGCTGATCACGTGTCTGAATTTTGTCTTCCTCGCCCACCAGACGCTACTGATGGCGGATGCCATCTTCCGCTCGCTCATCCGCAGCTTTGTCACCGGACGGCGGCTGCTGGAGTGGGAGACCGCCGCCGAAGCCGAAAGCGGCGCCCAGCGCCAGACCCCGGTCGAGATGACGA
>JAKAUB010000081.1 GCA_021827845.1 Acidobacteriota bacterium
TGGTGAAAGGCCCGGGCGGTTATTCCCTGCCGAATGGCGCGGACGCGGACGACGATATGCCGTCGCTGGACACTGTGTTTCGCGACTTTGGACTGTCGGTGCGGCAGGCGATGAACCAGCTGGTGGTGCGCACGACGACCGGCGGCGCGCAGCCGGTGGCGGCGTCGCTGGACCACGAGGAGCTGCCCGAGGTGCTGGGCACCATCGCCGGCGATGACACGATTTTGATTATTTGCCAGGACCAGAAACATGCCAGTCAGCTACGCCAGCGGCTGGAAGAGCTGATTGGAGAGTAATGGCGGATCTTCCCCAAGTAGCAGTGGCCGGTGTGGGCGGCTATGCCGGCGCGGAGCTGGCGCGGCTTCTGCTGGCGCATCCGCGGCTGCAGGGCCGGCCGCCGGTGTTTTTTGGCCGCGCCGCGGCGGAGGGCCATGAGCCGGTGGCGCTGACCGATCTGCATCCGCAGCTGGCGCGCCATGACGGTGCATCCGCAATGGTCGAGCCGTTCCACTGGGCGACGTTGGCGGAGCGCTGCGTGAAGCTGATCTTCCTGGCGACGCCGCATGAGGAGTCGCGCGCGTGGGTTCCACGGCTGCTGGCGCAGGGCGTGCGCGTGGTGGATTTGAGCGGCGCATGGCGGCTGCATGTCCCAGCGCATCGTGCCGTCTACAAGCTGACGGATGCGGACGCGGCGGCAGCCGATGCGGCACAGGCCGAAGCGGTGTATGGGCTGCCGGAGCTGCATCGCGCGGCCATCCGCACAGCGCGGCTGGTGGCGAATCCTGGCTGCTATGCGACGTCGTTAATTCTGGCGCTGGCGCCGCTGGTGCGGGCCGGAGTGGTGGACGGTGAGCGCGGGATTGTTTGCGATGCGAAGTCCGGCGTCTCGGGCGCAGGCAAGACGCCAACGCCGAAGACGCATTTTATGCACGCAGCAGACAATCTCTCCGCCTATGCGGTGTTTGGCCACCGGCACCTGGGCGAGCTGCTGGAGCAGCTGCACGTGACGGACGAGCAGATTACGTTTACGCCGCATCTGCTGCCGATTCCGCGAGGGATTTTTTCAACCGTATATATACCGTTGAAGGCGCGCACGGCAGCAGAGACGATTGACGGACTGTTTCGCGCGTTTTACGCGGACGCTCCGCTGGTGCGGTGGCGCGGAGCGCGGCTACCGGAGATTCAACACGTGGTGCGCAGCAGCTACTGCGATCTCGGGTTTGCGCTGGCGCCCGACGGGCGGCGGCTGATTGTGGTGGCGTGTCTGGACAATTTGTTGAAAGGCGCATCCGCGCAGGCCGTCGAGAACATGAACCTGATGTTCGGCTGGCCGGAGCAGGAGGGGCTGGTATGAAATTCGTGATCAAACTGGGCGGCGCGGGGCTCGAAAATCCGGCCACGCTCGAGGCAGCGGTTGCGGCGATTGTGGAGCTGGCGCGCGACGGACACCAGGTGGCCGTGGTGCATGGCGGCGGCGCGGCGCTGACGCGCACACTGACGCAACTGGGCAAGCAGAGCGAGTTTGTCGCCGGGCTGCGTATTACCGATGCCGAAACGCGCGATGCGGCGCTGATGGTGCTTGCTGGCCGGCTAAATAAGGAGTTGGTCGCGGCGCTGGGCAAACACGGCCAGGCGGCGGTGGGCATGTCCGGCGGTGATGGGCTGGTGTTCCGCGCGCGCAAAAAGCGGACGGCGCCCGATCTTGGTTTTGTCGGCGAGATCGCCTCGGCCGACCCACGCTGGCTGCACGCGGTGTGGCAGATGAACGCCGTGCCGGTCATCTCCAGCCTGGCGCTGGGTTATGACGGCCAGTACTACAACATCAACGCGGATGAAATGGCCGCGGCGTGCGCAGCGAGCTGCCGTGCAGACGTGCTGGTTTTTTTGACCGATGTGCCCGGCGTCCGCGGCGCGGACGGCGAGATCATGCGCTGGCTGACGCTCAAGCAGATTCCTGAGCTGACGCGGACTGCGGTGGTGAGCGGTGGCATGCTGCCCAAGCTGAGCGCCTGCCGCGAAGCACTGATGGCCGGCGTGCAGCGGGTACGGATTTTGCCCGCAGGCGCGGCGGCGCAGCTGCCGGATCTCTGCTCCACCCGTAACGCTGAAGGAACCGAGGTGATGGTGGCATGAAGCTGAACGAACTGCGCGCGGCCGAATCGCGCCTGCTGGTGCAGACCTATGAGCGCAACCCGATTGCGTTTGTGCGCGGCGAGGGTGTGTATCTCTACGACGAAAACGGAACGCCCCATCTCGACATGCTGAGCGGCATTGGCGTGTGTGCGCTCGGCTACGGGCATCCGGCGATTGAGGCGGCAATCGCGACCCAGAGCCGCAAGCTGCTGCACACCTCTAACTTGTTTTTTCACGAGGGGCAGGCGGAGCTGGCGCTGCGGCTGACGGAGATAACCGGGCTGGACCGCGTCTTTTTCTGCAACAGCGGAACCGAGGCGTGGGAGGCAGCGCTGAAGCTAGCGCGCGCGCATGCCGCGCTGCTGGAGGCCGAAGGCAAGCCGCTGGGACGCAAGATTCTCGCGCTCGAGCACAGCTTCCACGGGCGCACGATGGGCTCCGTCTCGACAACGCACAAGCTCAAATACCGCGAGCCGTTTGAGCCGCTGGTGCCGGGTGTGGAGTTTGTACGCTTCGATGACATTGCCGATCTGGAGGCGAAGTTCTCCGACGATGTCTGCGCGATCTGCCTGGAGGCTGTGCAGGGAGAGGGCGGCATCCGGCCGGTGTCGCAGGAGTTTTTTGCCGCCGCGCGGCGTCTGGCTACACAGACGGGCGCGCTGCTGTTGGCCGATGAGATCCAGTCTGGCATGGGGCGCACGGGCCAGTGGTGCGCGTATCAGCACTACGGTCTGCTGCCCGATGTGACGACGCTGGCCAAGCCGCTGGGCGGCGGCCTGCCGATTGGCGCCATGGTGTGCAGCGAGGAAGCCGCGCGCGCGTTTTCACCGGGCATGCACGGCACCACGTTTGGCGGCGGTCCGCTGGCCTGCGCGGTGGGCATCGCTGTTATCGATACGATCCGCCGCGACCATCTGCTGGATCATGTGCAGCAGGTGGGTGCGTACTTCTTTGAGCGGCTGAAGGCGCTTGCGGAGCAACAGGGTGACACCGTGACCGCGGTGCGCGGCATGGGCCTGATGCTCGGCCTGGAGCTCGACAGCGCGGATGCAGCCAAGCGCGCCGCCTCGGCCATGATGGAGCGGCGCATCCTGATCAACCGCACCAGCGAAACCGTTCTGCGCTTCCTGCCGCCGTTTGTGATTGGACGGGAGCATGTGGATGCCACTGTCGATGCGCTCGCGCAGATTTTGAGCGCCCAACCTGTTTCCGCTCACATTGCGGCCCGGTAAGGAGAGAATGAAAATGAGCACCAAAAATATCCCCCTGGCGCCCGCGCCTGCCGATGCAGCATTTGCCGCAGATCCAGAGAGCCTGGCAGGCCGCGATATCTGCTCCATCCTAGATCTGAGCGCCAACGACGTTCGCGCGATTCTCGACACGGCGCATGCGGTGAAGGGTCGCCCGCAAGAGTACCAGCATGCGCTCGACGGCAAACAGCTGGTCATGTTTTTTGAGAAAGATTCTCTGCGCACGCGGTTGACGTTTGAAGCCGGCATGAACACGCTCGGCGGCTCGGCGATCTTTATCGACCAGAAGGGGTCCCGGCTGGGCGAGCGGGAGACGCTGGCCGACGTGGCCCACAATCTGGAGCGCTGGGTGGATGTGATTGTGCTGCGGACCTTTGCTCATGACACGATCACTGGCATCGCCGAACACGCGCGCATCCCAGTCATCAATGCGCTTAGCGATGCAGAGCATCCCTGCCAGGCGCTCACCGACATCTTTACGCTGGAAGAACACTTCGGCGATCTGCGCGGGCTGAACGTCAGCTTTATCGGCGACGGTAACAACGTGGCGCACTCACTGCTGCTGGCCTGCGTGATGATGGGCGCCAACATTACAGTGGCGACGCCTAAGGGCTACGAGCCTCGGCAGAGATTCCTCGATGCGGCGCAGCAGATTGCAGCCGATTCTCCGCTGGGCGGCTCGTTCCGCTGCACGCATGATCCGGTCGCGGCCGCCACCGGCGCCGACGCTATCTACACCGACGCCTGGACCAGCATGGGCCAGGAGCAGGAGACGGCGCGGCGGCAGAAAATTTTCCGTCCCTACCAGATCAACGCACAGATGATGCAGTACGCCGCGCCGCACGCGGTGTTTATGCACTGCCTGCCTGCGCACCGCAATGAAGAAGTGACCGACGAGGTGATTGATGGCGCCGGCTCGATCGTCTTTGACCAGGCGGAGAACCGCATGCACGTGCAGAAGGCGCTGTTGCTCCTGTTGCTGGGCGCGGGTGCTCGGGCGGCGAAAAGCCCGCGCCGTGCGCCGCGCGTCTAACAGGAGAGGTTGGCAATAGCGCGCAGGCCGCACGGTTATTTTGAGATTTTCTATTTTCCGAGGGAGTGTTTCATGTCAAAAAAAGTTGCGCTTGCGTATTCCGGGGGACTGGATACGTCGATCATTATTCCGTGGCTGAACGAGAACTACGGCATGGACGTGATTGCCATGATTGCCGATGTGGGCCAGGGCGAAGACCTGGATGCGGTGGTGAAGAAAGCCTACGCCACCGGCGCCAAAAAGGCCGTGGTGCTCGACCTGCGCGAAGAGTTTCTGACGGACTATGTCTTCCCGACGCTGCGCGCGGGCGCCGTGTATGAGGATAAGTATCTGCTGGGCACGTCCATGGCGCGGCCGGTGATTGCGAAGCACCAGGTAGAGACCGCACTGGCCGAAGGCGCCGTGGCCGTAGCCCATGGCTGCACCGGAAAGGGCAATGATCAGGTGCGTTTTGAGCATGCGTACCAAGCGCTGGCGCCAGAGCTCGAAATTATCGCGCCGTGGCGCGAGTGGAATCTGAAATCCCGCGAGGACTGCCTGGACTACGCGGAGGCGCACGGCATTCCTGTCGCCGCCAGCCGCACCAAGATTCATTCGCGCGACCGCAACCTGTGGCACATCAGCCATGAGGGCGGCGAGCTGGAAGATGCAAACAACGCGCCGCTCGACAGCACCTGGACCTGGACGCGTTCGCCACAGGAAGCGCCCGACCGCACCGAGACTGTCGAGATCGGTTTCGAGCGTGGCACCCCGGTTGCCGTTAACGGCATGAAGCTGGAGCCGGTGCAACTGGTGGAACTGCTGAACGAGATCGGCGCGCGCAATGCCATTGGCCGCATCGATCTGGTGGAGAACCGGTTTGTCGGCATCAAGAGCCGCGGCATTTACGAGACGCCGGGTGGGACACTGCTGGTGGCCGCGCACCGCGAGCTGGAGGCCATTACGCTGGAGCGCGAGGTGAAGCACTACAAGCAGGTGGTCGCGCTGAAGTATGCCGAACTGGTGTATTACGGGCTGTGGTTTACGCCACTGCGTGAGGCGCTCGATGCCTTCGTGACGAACACGCAGCGCACGGTCACCGGTACGGTGAAGCTGGCGCTCTACAAGGGCAACATCGGCATCGCCGGCCGGCAGAGCGAGTTTGCGCTGTACTCACCCGAGCTGTCGTCGTTCACCATGGGCGCGGATTACGACCAGAAGGACGCGGCCGGCTTCATCAAAATTCTTGGACTTCCGGCGCGCACGCTGGTGGCGCTCGAGAAACACCGGCAGGAGATTGCGAAGTGAAGATGTGGTCCGGGCGGTTCCGTGAACCGCTCGATCCGGCGTTTGAAGACTGGCAGCGTTCGCTGCGCTTTGACTGGCGGCTGCTTCCCTGCGAAGTAGCCGCCAGCCAGGCGCACGCGCGCGCTCTCAAAAAGCTGGGCGTTCTGTCCGCCTCAGAATGTACCGCTCTGTGCCGCACACTCGACGAAATCCTGGCGCAGTTTTCGTCAGAAGCCAACAGCACCGATCCGCTGGCGGCGCTCGATCATCCTGCAGCGCATCACGCCACGGCGGAGGACGTGCATCATTTTGTAGAGCTGGAGTTGAAGCAGCGGCTAGGCGACACTGCCCTGAAGCTTCACACCGGGCGCAGCCGCAATGAGCAGATTGCGACCGACCTGCGGCTGTATGTGCGCGATGCGATTGCGGCGCTGATCCATGATCTGCGCGCCTGGCAACGGGCGCTGCTGACGCAGGCGGAACACGCCGACGATGCGGTGATGCCCGCCTACACGCATCTGCAGCGGGCGGAGCCAGTACTCGTCGCCCACTGGCTGCTGGCATATTTTGAAATGCTGACGCGCGACATCAGCCGCTTACGCGACTGCGCTGCGCGCGCGGATCGCTGCCCGCTGGGCTCCGGCGCTGTCGCCGGGGCGACGCTGCCGCTGGACCGCGCCGCGATGGCTGCAGATCTGGGTTTTGTCAGCCCTACGGCGAACAGTATGGATGCAACCAGCGACCGCGATTTTCTGCTGGAGTACCTGCAGACCCTCGGCCAGATTGCGCTGCATGCCAGCCGCTTTGCCGAGGAGATTACGCTGTACGCGACGGCTGAGTTTGGATTTCTCGAGCTGCCGGAGCGCTTCGCCACCGGCTCGAGCGCCATGCCGCAAAAGAAGAATCCTGACCTGACGGAGCTGACGCGTGCCAGGGCCGGACGCATTCTGGCCGCAGCGCACAACGCGGAGTTTGTTCTGAAAGGCCTGCCGCTGGCCTATAACAAGGACCTGCAGGATCTGCAGGAGCCACTATTTATGGCCACGCGAGAGGCACACCTGTTGCTGCGTCAGCTCGCGCCGTTCACGCAGGCGCTCCAGCTTCGCACGGACCGGATGCGCGCGGCCTGCGAGAAAGGATTTCTGAATGCGATGGCAGCGGCCACCTATCTGGTGCACAAGGGCATACCCTTCCGCACAGCGCATGAGATTGTCGGCCATGCCGTGCGTCAGGGACTGGAGGCGGGCTGTGAATTGGGCGATCTGCCGCTTGCAACGCTGCAGGCGCTGAGCCCAGCGTTCGATCAGGACTTTTTCGCAGCCGTTACGCTACAGGCGACGCTGGACTGTCACGATGTTGCAGGCGGCACGGCGCGGCATCGCGTAGCGCAGGCGCTGGCGGCGGCCCGCAGCCAGGTGGACGAACAAAGCAACGCAGAGGTGAGCCATGCGCGTGCGTAAAGCGCGGCTGCCGGATGCCGACGCCATCCACGCGCTGATTCGTAGCCTGTCGTATGACGGCACGCTGCTGCCTCGCAGCCCTGCAGAAATCTACGAAAACGTGCGCGACTTTACCGTCGCCGAGGATGACGCGGGCCGCTTTGTCGGCTGCGGTGCGCTGCACCTCTACGGGCCGCATCTGGCGGAGATTCGCTCCATTGCGGTTGCGCCGCGGGCACAAAAGGCAGGCGCAGGCGGCCTGCTGGTGCAGGCGCTGCTGGAGGAAGCGTCCGTTCACGATGTGCCGTGTGTGTGCCTGTTCACGCGCATTCCACACTTTTTTGAGCGCTTTGGATTTGCTGCAGTGGAGCGCGCGACCATTCCAGACAAGATTTACAAAGACTGCGCGAACTGCCCGCGCCTGCATGCCTGCGATGAAATCGCCATGGCGCGTGGGCCGTTGCCGGACACGGCGGTGCTGGGCCCGGCGCAGGTTGAGGAGCGGCTGGTGCCGCTGCAGGTGCCCTGAGTGCAACGCAGTTCACCACGCGTGATAGAAGCCGTCATGCCGGGTCAGCGTAACGTCCACGCCGTACAGATCGCGGAGACGTTGGGCGGTAAGGAGCGCATGTTTCGCTCCATCGACGACGATGCAGCCGCCACGCATCATGACGATGCGCTCGATCTCGGGCACGATGTCGGCCAGATGATGTGTGACCAGCAGGATACCGATGCCTTGCTGTGCCAGCCGCGAGAGCGTCTCCCGCAGTTCCCGCTGCGCGGCCAGGTCGAGCGCGTTGCCTGGTTCATCCAGCAGCAATACCCGCGGCGCGTGGACGAGCGCACGGCCGATCAGAATGCGCTTCTTTTCTCCGGCAGACATATGCCCCACAGGCTTTTCGGCAAGGTGGGGAATTTCAAGCTGCCGGATCACAGCATCCGCCCGTTCCTGCATTGCGGCCGTCACATGCTGATACGGCCAGAGCGTAGCGCTCGAAAAAAATCCCGAAAGTACGGCATCGCGGCCGGTTGTGCGCGATGTGCGTTCACCCGGCAGTTCAGAGGCAACAATGCCGAGATGGCTTCGCAGCTCGGTAAGATCCCATCGCTCGCGGCCAAAGATGCGAAGGCGCGAACCCGGCTGCACCACGGGATATTTGCGGCCAGTGAGCGTGTCGATCAGCGTGGACTTACCGCAACCATTCGGCCCCAGGATAGCGATGTGCTCCCCGGCGCGCACCTGCAGTGAGAGCTGATGCAACACGACAGCATCGCCCTGCGCTACCGAGACGTTTTCCATATCGATAAACGGTTCCACAGATTCCATTTTTACTAAAGGTACAGACAATGGCACACCGTCCGAATGAAGAAGAACCCGAAGTTACGGCGGAACAGATTCCGGCAGGCTTTCGCTTTGCCGCCGTGCGCGCCGGCATCAAACCCAGCGGCAAACCGGACTTTGCCTGCGCAATGACGGAGCAGGCAACAGCGGCAGCCATGTTTACCAGCAATCGTACCGTTGCAGCGCCGGTCGTGGTGGGACGGGAGCATCTGGTGGCTGGTGGAGGCGTGGTGCGCGTGCTGGCAGTGAACGCCGGGAACGCCAACTGTGCAACCGGCGAGCCCGGCCTCGCCGCCTGCCGAGCGGTTTGCGATGCGCTGGCCGAAAAGTTTTCGTGCGCGCCGCAGCAGGTCTTCCCTTCTTCCACCGGCATCATCGGCGTTCCGCTGCCGGCAGAAAAGCTGGTGCGCGCAATTCCACAGATTGAAAAAGAGCTAGGCGCGACGCCCGAGCATCTGCGGCGGTTTGCGGAGGCGATCCTCACGACGGACACACGCGTGAAGTTTGCATCTGCAACAGTTGCGACGCCGGCAGGACCGGTTCGCATTGCGGGGGTGGCGAAAGGCGCCGGCATGATTGCGCCACAGCTTGTGCCGCATGCGACCATGCTCTCTTACATTTTTACGGATGCCCTAGTTTCACCTTCGACGCTGCAGGCCACGCTCAAACCAGCCGTGGAAGCGACGTTTAACTGCATCTCGATTGATGGCGACACCTCCA
This sequence comes from Acidobacteriota bacterium, assembly GCA_021827845.1. Lineage (GTDB taxonomy): Bacteria > Acidobacteriota > Terriglobia > Terriglobales > Acidobacteriaceae > JAKAUB01. The sequence continues at coordinate 9,184 of JAKAUB010000081.1, forward strand.
CCAACGACACGGTGCTGCTGCTGGCCAGCGGTGCCTCCGGGGTGACGATTGAAGCGGGCAGCACAACCGCTGAGGCATTTGCAGCCGCCGTGCATCAGGTCTGCAGCTCACTGGCGCGGCAGATTGTCGAGGATGGCGAAGGCGCTGAGCATCTGCTGGTGCTGCATGTGACCGGGGCTGCAAGTTTTGCCGACGCACGGGCCGTCGCCGGGACCATCGCGAATTCCCCGCTGGTCAAGACGGCCTTTGCCGGCTGCGATCCGAACTGGGGACGCATTCTGGCCGCCGCCGGCCGCTCCGGCGTAGCATTGGACCCCGCGAAGGTCTCTGTTTCCATCGCTGGCATGCCGGTGTGCCGGAACGGTCAGGTAGCGGAGGAGTTTTCGCGCGACCGTGTTCATACCGCGATGCGCGAGTGGGAGGTTCCGGTCAGCGTCGACCTGGGTATGGGGGAGGCGAGCTGCACGTTCTACACCTGCGATTTGACGGCGGAGTATGTCCATATCAACGCGGATTACTCCACCTAAAATGCGCAGGCAGGGCACCCCTGAGACCGCGCCGACATGTCCGCTTTTCCGCCTGAGTCATCATGCAAGGAATGCGAACAACGACCACTGCGTGTCATTCCGAGGGTCCACGGGCCGACAGCCACGAGTCATTCTGAGGGAGTCCACCGGACGACCGAAGAATCTCTGCATCTCGGCCTTCGAAACAAAATGCACAGATCCTTCCCCTTCACTGCGTTCCGGGTCGGGATAACTGGCTCGGGAACTCAACCTCTGCCGGTGCGCTGCATTCTCGGTGCAGGGTGATAAAACCCCGGATGTAACAACCCTTCGGCGAGCGACGGACGCCAATATCCACAAGGTCTTGCACAGAATTGTTGAAATCAGGGAGGACAGACGGCGGTACCCCCAAAGGTGCAGGCTGCTGAAGCAACGGCACCGGCCGCTACGATACAATGAGAGGGCGAGGACGATGTTGAAATGGCGACAAAGGTGAAGGAGCCAGCCGCGCCCGCGGCAGCCCCGAAGAGCGCTGCCAATGGGCGGCCGAATTCCGAAAATCCCCTAATTTCCGACGACAAGCTCAAGCAAATTTACAGCACGATGGTGAAGTGCCGTCTGCTGGAGGAGCGCGCGCGCACGCTGAAGAAGCAGGCTCGGTTTAAGGGCAACTACTATGCGGCCGTTGGACAGGAAGCTGTCGCTGTCGGCGCGGGCATCGATCTGCGGCCGGAAGACACGGTGGCGCCGTCGCACCGCGACTTTATTTTGAACTTCATCAAAGGCGTGCCGCTCGAGATCATGTTCTCGCAGCTGTATGGGCGCGTGACCAGCCCCGACAAAGGCCGTTCCTCGCCGGCGCACTGTGGCTACGCCCCGCTGAATATCATCACCCCGGCCTCCACAATCGCCGCGCAACTGAACATCGGAACCGGCGTTGCCCTGGCCAACCAGATGAAGAAAAACGACAACGTGGTGGTTGCGCTGTCGGGTGAAGGCTCCACGTCGCTGGGCTTCTGGCATGAGGCGTTGAACTTTGCCGGCGTCCGCAACCTGCCCATCGTCTACATCTGCCAAAACAATCTTTGGGCGGAGTCTGTTTCCGTGAAGCTGCAGACGCGGGTGGATGACATCAGCCTGAAGGCGACCGGATATGGATTTCCGGGGATCACCGTCGATGGAAACGATGCCGTGGCCATGTATCGCGTGGCGCAGGAGGCCATCGCGCGCGCCCGCTCCGGCGGCGGCCCGACACTGATTGAGGCCAAGACCTACCGCTGGTACGGCCACTCTGAGATTGATCCCGCCAAGTATCGCTCCGCGGAAGAGGTTGAGGAGTGGAAGGCGAAGGATCCGAACGCGGCCATGGAGCGCTATCTGACCGGCAAAAAGCTGCTCTCTGCCGATTGGAAACAGCAGATAATTGACAGCTTTAACAAAGAGCTGGATGCCGCCGTGGAGTACGCCGAGAAGCAGCCGCAGGCGCAGCCGATCGAGTGCCTCGACCACCTTTATTCCTTTGACGTGCGCAGCCGCGAGCTGGATCGCAAGACCTGCACGCCCCAATACTGATTCCAATTTTTTCGCGAGACGATACCTGGTTATGTCGGTTAGCTATCTGGATGCAATCAATGCCGCGCTGAATGAAGAGATGCGGCGCGATCCCTCGGTCTTCATCATTGGAGAAGACGTGGGAGTGATGGGCGGAGCGTTTGGCGTGACCAAGGGACTGTATGAAGAGTTTGGTCCCGATCGCGTCATCGATTCCCCGCTGGCCGAAGGCATCATCGTCAGCTCATCGATTGGTGCGGCGATGGCGGGCATGCGCCCGGTGCCGGAGATTCAGTTTGTCGACTTCATCACGCCGGCCATGGATGCGATTACCCAGCAGGCAGCCAAGTTGCGGTACCGGTCCGCCGGGGCGCAGACTTGTCCGCTGACGCTGCGCGTCTGCTACGGCGGCGGCACGGGCGGCGGCATGTATCACAGCCAGACCAACACCACGTGGTTTGCGCATGAGCCCGGCCTGATCGTTGTTGCGCCTGCCACCCCGACCGACGCCAAGGGCATGTTGAAGGCCTCCATCCGCCAGGACGACCCGGTCATTTACTTCGAACACAAGAAGCTCTACCGCCTGCCGGCGATCAAGGAAGATGTACCGGAGAGCGCGGATTTTCTATCTGATCTATTCCACTGCGCAGTGCGGCGTCCCGGCAAAGATGCCACCATCGTCACCTACGGCTTTATGCTGCAGCCCTCGTTGCAGGCGGCGGAAAAGATTGCCGAAGAGACGGGCGCAAGCATTGAAGTGATCGATCTGCGGGTGCTGAATCCACTGGATCATGAGACGATTCTGAATTCGATCGCGAAGACCGGCCGCCTGTGCATTGTGCAGGAAGATCATCGGACGCTGGGCATTGGATCGGAGATCGCCGCGACTGTGGCGGAGTTGGCGTTCGATTGCCTGGACGCTCCGATTCTTCGCGTGGCGGCGCCCGACGTTCCGGCGATTCCAGCGGCAGAACCGCTGGAGCAGTTCTACATGCCGGATCTTCCAAAGATCATGACCGCGATGCGGCAGCTGCTGCAGTACTGACGCGGCCTGGGTCCTGGTCTCGCGGCCGATGGATAAAGCCTTGCGCTCCTGCGGAGGGATGGCAACGATGGCACCGGCGGCTCGTATGGAAGAGCGCAGCACGAACCTGCCGAGGTTGACTGCCCGTTGAGAAAAGAACCCCTGACCCGCCGCGAGATGTTGCGCCGATTTGGAGCTTCAGCGGCCGCTGGGCTCGCGGCAGGAATTCCGGCGCTCGGACAGACCGCTCCACGTGCGGCTGCGCCGCAGTCTGCCGGATCGCAGCGGACGGCCACACCCTCCGAAGAAAAGACACCCAAGCCCGAAGCCGAGGTCGCTAAGAAGTATCCCCATGCGCCGGGACACTTCGTCAATCGGCCGATGACGCAGATCACGCGTGCGACCGAGATGCTGCTGGACGATGTCGAGGCGCGCGGGGTTTCCTACTTTTACGATCAGGCGCACCCAACCACTGGCCTGGTGCGTGACCACGCGCCAGCCATAGGAATCTCGCAGAGCCGGGTCGCCAGCATTGCGGCCACTGGATTTGGCCTGAGCGCGCTCTGCATTGCGGCGGATCGCCATTACATGCCGCCGGTTGTATGCGAGCAGCGCGTAGAAACCACTCTGGCCTTTCTGCTGGAGCAGTGCCCGCATGTCCACGGTTTTCTGTATCACTTCCTCGATATTGAAAGCGGCGAGCGGCTCTTCAACTCCGAACTCTCATCCATCGACACCTCCCTGCTGCTTTGTGGCATTCTGCTGTGCCGCCAATATTTCCGGGGCAATCTGCGCATCCAAGCGCTGGCCACTACGCTGTATGAGCGCATCGACTGGCAGTGGATGCTCAACGGCTCGGACACGCTATCGATGGGCTGGACGCCGGAGAACGGCTTTATCAAGTACCGCTGGGATGTCTACGCGGAGATGCTGACGATGCTGCTGATGGCCATCGGCGCCCCACGAAACGCGATTCCAGCGTCCTGCTGGAATGCGGTGCACCGGCCGATCATTGAGTTCGGCGGCATCGAATACATCAGTGGTATCGCGCCGATCTTCATCCATCAGTACGCGCACGCCTGGTGCGACTTTCGCGATGTACGCGATGCGCACGCAAATTACTTCGTCAATTCCATCGCCGCAACCCGGGCCCATCAGTTGTTCTGCCTCACGCTGGGGC
>JAKAUB010000046.1 GCA_021827845.1 Acidobacteriota bacterium
TAGACGATCCAGGTGCCCATGCCGAGGATGGGAAGCGTAACCCGCGAATAGGCCACATGAAACACGGCGCCCCAGAACCAGCACCACACCACCGCCACCGTCGCAGCATCGAGGCTGAAGAAATGCCATGCCACGGCGACGGCCGCCCACGGGTGGCGCGCCTGCGGAGAAGATACGGCGTGGGCGTGGAACGGCTCGGGGGCTGCAGGGATCGGGTGCAGGCGCGGCCCGGGCGATACACCGCTGCTCCTGGCGTCTGTCGATAAAGCCGGGGACTGCTGCGTGGCGCTCATCCGTCGCTCGTTACCGTAAGTGAGGCTGCGACTGCGCTAGCGGGCAGTCGATCGCCCGAGAGACGATCACTGCGTTTTGCGGTTTTCGACGTTGCCTTTTTTTGACGCCCATTCTGACGCGCCGCAGCCGGCTGCGGCGCATCCTTCCACGCCGCCGCGGGCAAAGAAAATTCCGGGGGAATATCTGCCGATGTCGCCGCGCCTTCCGCCACGCGGATCAAAAAGTCCTGCGCCGAGAACAGGTCCCGCCGGCTCCCCTTCGCGGGCCGCTCCGCACGCCGGTACTCTCCGCTGGGGCCGAGGAAGCGCGAAGCGGCCGCGTCGGCCAGATAGGCGGCGAGAATCTCATCCCGGATGCGCAGCCGCAGCGCCGGATTCAAAACCGGAAATACCACCTCGCAGCGCTCGAAAAGGTTGCGAGGCATCCAGTCCGCGCTGCCCAGATAGATCTCTTCTTCACCGCCATTTTGAAAGTAGAAGATGCGGCTGTGTTCCAGAAATCTTCCGATGATGGACCGAACACGAATATTTTCGCTGAGTCCCTTCAACCCGGGACGCAGGGCGCAAATTCCGCGCACGATCAGGTCGATCGATACTCCGGCCTGTGACGCCGCGTACAGGGCATCGATGATGCCGGGATCGAGCAGCGAGTTCATCTTCGCGATGATGCGGGCCGGGCGACCGGCGCTGGCGTGCATCGCCTCCCGGTGGATCATCTGGGCGAACCGCTCGGCCAGGTTCAGGGGCGCGACCAGCAGCGGCGATGAGTCGTCCGACTGGGAATGGGCCGTCAGGTAGTTGAAGACCGTGTGTACCGCCGCGGTGATGGAGGCATCGCGCGTCAGCAGACTCAGGTCGGTATAAAACAGAGCCGTATCGGCGTTGTAATTTCCGGTGCCAAGGTGGGCGTACTGGCGAACAATGCCATCGCGAGGACTGCGCCGCGCCAGCAGTGCCAGCTTGCAGTGCGTCTTCAGCCCGACCACACCATAGAACACCTGCACGCCTGCGTCTTCCAGGTCGCGCGCCCAGCGAATGTTGGACGCCTCATCGAACCGCGCCATCAGTTCGACGACGACCGTTACCTCTTTTGTCTGCGCGGCCTCCCGCAATGCCTGAAAAATCGGCGAGTTCGCGCTGGTTCGATAGAGCGTCTGCTTGATGGACAGAACGGCTGGATCTTCCGCCGCCGCGCGAATGAAATCCACAACTGTGCTGTACGAGTCGTAAGGATGGTGCAGCAGGATGTCGTGCCGGTCGATCTCGTCAAACAGACTGGTGGAGTCGCGATGAAGCCGCAGCGCATGCGGCGTGAAGGCCGGATATTTCAGGTCAGGACGGTCTGTCTGCGTATAAAGATTCATCAGCCGCGACAGGTTGACCGGGCCATCCGTCGGAAAAATCTGTTGTTCATCCAGTTCGAAGTTGGCGCGCAGCTCATCGACGATCTGCGGCGCCGCATCACTCTCAATCTCCAGGCGGACGGCATCGCCCTTGCGCCGGTTGTGCAGCTCCGATCGTACGCTTTCCAGCAGACTGCGCGCCTCTTCCTCCTGCAGATACAGGTTGCTGTTGCGCGTCACACGGAAGGCAGCCCGGGAGACAAACTCATACCCGCGGAACAAGGCTGCCGTCTGTGACTCGATCAGCTCATGCAGAAAGATGTAGTCGCGCGTACCGTTGGCGGGCGGCAGTGCAATCAGCCGGGGAAGCGCGCGGGGCACTGTCACCACACCGAGAATGGGGCGCGCCACAGAGCGTCGCTTGCGGCTCAGAAGCAGCGCAAGGCACAGCGCCTTGTTGAGTACACGCGGAAATGGATGTGCTGGGTCGATGGTGATCGGTGTCAGCAGGGGGTCTACGTCCTGCCGATAAAAGCCCACAGCGAACTCGCGCTGCTCCTCCGAAAGATCCTTCCAGCCGAGCACGCGAATCCCCGCATCATGCAGCGCCGGCAGCAATTCCTGGTTCCAGCACTCGTACTGCGCCTTCACAAACCGATGCGACCGCTCAGACAACGAATCGAGCGTCTCCTGCGGAGTCTTCAAATCGGGACCGGCTGCGTTATAGCCGTCTTCAATGCGCTGCAGAACGCCGGCCACGCGAATCTCAAAAAATTCGTCCAGGTTGCTGGCGGTGATGGCGAGGAACTTCACCCGTTCGAGCAGGGGATTGGCAGGGTCGCGCGCCTCTTCCAGCACCCGCCGGTTGAAGTCCAGCCACGACTCATCGCGGCTGAAGTAGCGCGGCGTCACCGGAGCCGTCTTTGCGCCTCTGTTTACCATGGGATTGGGGCCGTTCGCGGAGCCGCAGGCGGGCCTGTGATCAGTGTCTCAAATCATTCCGGATTCGGGCAGGCGGCGTCCCGTTCACTGCTGCGTCACCCCGCTCCATTATCATAAGGAACGGCGCGTTTTCATTTTTTTGAAACCGCTGCCCAGCGGGCGCTTCCGCCCGATATATCGTTTTCGTGTCCCGCCGCGAGGCGCTGGCAACGGCAAACAAAAGATTTTTCGACCTTCCGCCGCCGCTGGTCATCTACTGTTGTCAGGAACCTGCAGCGGCGGCACCTATCGCTCGGCAAACGAGGAAAAACTCTGGAATGTTGGTGAATTTTCGGCTGTATCTGCGTTCGCGTATCCCGGTGTATGCGCTCTGCGCGCTCGCGCCGTGGGCCGCCGCGCAGAACAGTGTTCCGTCCGCGCTGCAGGGCAGCGTGGTACAGGGCAAGGCCACCGGGCAGGTGCTGCCGCTCTCGATGGATGAGGCAATTCGCATGGGGCTGCACAACAATCTGGCGGGCATTGCGCAGTCGGCCAATGTAGAGTCTGCCGGCGGCCAGCACCTGCAGCAACTCCAAAGCCTGCTGCCAACCATCACGGGCACAGCGCAGGAGACAGTGGCCCAGGTGAACCTGCAGGCGGAGGGCCTGCGGGTCCCTGGCTTTCCAGCGGTGATTGGACCGTACGGCTACTCCGATTTCCGGGCGACCCTGAAGCAAACGCTCCTGAGCGTCTCCTCGATTCAGAGCTTTATCGCCTCCAGGCATCTGCTGACCGCCAGCCGGTTGTCGCAGGCGAACACGGCGGACCTCATCGTACTGGCGGTGGGGAATGCTTATATGCTCTGTCTGGCCGACGACGCCCGCGTCTCCTCTGTTGAAGCCCAGGTGAAGACGTCCAAAGTGTCGCTCGATCAGGCGGTTCTGAATCATCAAAACGGCGTCTCTCCGCGGCTGGATGAACTGCGTGCGCGGGTTGATTATCAGACCCAGGAGCAGGCCCTGATCGCCGCGCAGAACGACTATCAGAAGGATAAAATTGCGCTCGCCCGCGCCATCGGACTGCCGCTCGCGCAGCGATTCAGGCTCAGCGATGAAACGCCGTTTGCGAAGATCGGTGCGCCGGACTTTCAGCAGGCGATGAAGGATGCCGAGCAGAATCGCAGTGACCTGAAGGCAGCCGAGCAGCAGGAGCTCGCCGCCGAGCGCTCCTTGAGCGCTGCGCATGCGGAGCGCTATCCGGAGCTGACGGCCGAGGCCGACTACGGCGAGATTGGCGTGAATCCGGCCAACTCCTACGCCACGCTCGATGCAACCGGAAAAGTCAGCGGACCCATCTTTGAAGAGGGAAAACTGCGGGGCGATGCGAAGGTTGCCTCCGCCCAGCTGGCGCAGGCACGCGCACAGTACAACAACCTGCAGGGGCAGGTACGCGCCGATGTGAAGGATGCGATCCTTGACATCGAAGCCGCGGAAAAACTCGTAAGCGTAGCGCGCAGTAATGTTGCGCTGGCAAACGAGGCGCTTTCCGAAGCGCAGCAGCGATTCCAGGCGGGCGTCTCCGACAATCTGGCCGTATCCCAGGCCCAGTCTGCCGTGGCAGATGCCAGCAACCGCTACGTCAGCAGCCTGTATCAGTACAACGTGGCCAGGCTATCGCTGGCGCGGGCCACTGGCGTGGCCCGGCTGAAATATAAGACATATCTGGAGGGACAGTAGGCGTGGCCGAAGCTCGAACTGACGAAGAAAGACAAAATGCCCAGCCCGCTCAACCGCAAACGGGTCAACCGCCGCGCAATGAGGAGGAGGACACGGAGCTGCACCCTCCCAAGCAGCCCAGCCACAAGCGCTTCTTCATCATTGGCGGCATCGTCCTGGCTGTAATCATTGCGGGCCTTTACTGGTGGCACTCCACCTACTACGAAAGCACGGATGACGCGCAGGTCGACGGGAACCTGGTGCAGATCAGCACCCGCATCAAGGGAAATATCACCAAGGTAAACGTCGAAGACAATCAGATGGTGCAGGCCGGCCAGGTGCTGGTGGAGATTGATCCGCGCGACGCGCAGGCGGCTCTGGACAAGGGTGAGGCGAACCTGGCAACAGCGCGCGCGAACTATGAAGCCGCGCTCGCCGGCGTCCCCATCACGACGACCTCTACCGGGGCCACGCTGAGTTCCGCCGGCGCCGAAGTGCAGGCTGCGCTCTCCACGGTCTCGCAAGCCGAAAAGCAGTTGGACGCCGCCGAAGCTCAGGTGCTGTCGGCAGAGGCCGATAACACCAAGGCGCAGCTCGACCTGCAACGGTACACCCCACTCGTAAAGCGTGATGTCGTTTCGCGCCAGCAGTTCGACTCAATCGTCGCCATCGCCGCCAGCAGGAAGGCAGCGTTGTCGGCCGCGCAGGCGAATCTGGCCGGCGCGCGCGATCAGGTCCGCGTCGCCAAAGACCGTCTCGCAGCGGCGAAGGCCAACTATAACTCCGCGCAGACCGGTCCCAAGCAGGTCGCGGCCCAGCGCGCCAAGGCAGATGCTGCGGCGGCCGAGGTGCAGCAGGCACTGGCAGCGCTGGAGGTGGATCGTCTCAACCTCAGTTACACCAAAGTTGTGGCGCCCGATACCGGCATTGTGAACAAGAAGACCGCCCAGGTGGGGCAGAACGTCAGCGCCGGCCAGACCCTGATGACTCTGGTGCCTCTCAGTGGCGTCTGGATCACCGCGAACTTCAAAGAGACGCAGCTGGACCACATGCGCGCGGGACAACTGGCAACCGTGTCCGTGGATGCCTATGGCGGACGGAAATATCACGCCAAGGTGACGCAGATCGGTGGGGCCACGGGCTCCATGCTCAGCCTGTTTCCGCCGGAGAATGCAACCGGAAATTACGTGAAGGTCGTGCAACGCATTCCGGTTCGTCTGGACTTTACGGATCCAAAGGAAAACAGCGATCACCTGCTGCGTCCGGGAATGTCGGTGACGCCGGATGTTCGCGTAAAGAACTAACCGTTCTGGCGGCGGCTCGCAAAGAACCGCCTCAGGATCTCCCCGCACGGCTCCGCCAGCAGGCCAGCCTCGATTCGCGGCCTGTGGTTTAGCTGTGCGTGATTTAGCACCTGCAGCACGCTTCCTGCCGCCCCGGCCTTGGGGTCGGGCGCCCCAAAGACCACCCGCGCCAGCCGGGCGTGGACCATCGCTCCCGCACACATGGCACAAGGCTCGAGGGTTACGTAGAGCGTGCAACCGTCCAGCCGATAGTTCTGCAACGCCGCGCCGCCAAGTCGAAGCGCAACCATCTCCGCGTGCGCTGTCGGATCAGCGTCCCGGATCACGCGATTCTGACCCGCTGCAATCTTTTGCCCGTCTGGTCCCAGCAGAATCGCTCCGACGGGCACTTCACCTGCCTGCTCGGCGGCGCGGGCTTCTTCCAGCGCGGCGCGCATCCAGCTCTCGTCCGCAGGCGTACTCGTATTCTTGAGATTGGGAGGGTTTGTCATGGGTAGCGTAGGCCAGGCACGGAAAAACGGCCGGCGTGAAAGCGGCGGGGACTAATTGGGCCGCTGGTTGGCATCCAGGGCGGCGCGAAACATCGCTTCTTCATAGGTGGAACGGGCATATTCGAAAGAAGCGAAGTTGAGCGTGTCCCCGGCCTGCGACAGATCGCGAATCTTCGCATGCCAAGCCTGGTACGCGGCGGAGAGCTGCTCGCCTCCGGGTTCAGAGCGGGACAGGTTGCTGCCAAGCTCACCGTCCAGATCCGCCGGGCGCGCCACCAGATGCCGCAAAAACGAGGGACGCTGTTCAATCATCCGGGCGCTCGCATCCAGGTCGCGCAACTGCAGCGCCACCGCCCCCAGGATGGATGTGGGCCGGGTCCAGGGAACGGGCTGATAGCGCCGCAGCCAGGCGAACAGAGCGTCAAACGGCATCGGACGGGCGATGGAGAAGCCCTGTGCCAGCCGGACTCCCAGAGCAGCCAGTGCATCCCCCGACGCGGGGCACTCAATGCCTTCTGCGACAAAACTCAACCCCAGGGCTCGCGCCAGGTGCACCAGGTTCATCAGGAACCGCAGCTCATGCGGATGATGTTCCAGCCCGATCAGAAAGCTGCGGTCCAGCTTGATCATGTCCACCGGCAGTTCCTTGACGCGCAGCAGGGAAGAGTAGGCGCTGCCCACGTCATCGAGCGCGATGCGGACGCCGCAGGCTTTCAGTTCCTGCAGCGCCTGCTGTGAGCCGGCCACCGACATCGTGTCGGCGCGCTCCAGCAGCTCCAGGATGATGCGTTGGGGATTGATGCCGCAGCTCATAATCTGCGTCTCCAGCTCCTCCATCGCTTTCGGATCGGCCAGGGTGCTGGGTTCAAAGTTGATGCCGACGCTCAGTTCAAAGCCGGCCGCATCCAGTTGCTGCAAATCCTGTGTACTGGTGGCGAGCACCTGATGCGTCAACGCAACCAGATCCGCCGACGTCAGCTGTGGCAGAAACTCCGCCGGAGGAACGAGGGAGCCATCCTCCGCCTTCAGTCGCGCCAGAGCTTCGATGCCAGACACACGCCCGGTCTGCAGATCGATCACGGGCTGATAGTGGACCTGAAGATTTCCGCTGCGGAACAGCGCCCGGATGGTCTTCTGGCGGATGTGCTTCTGCTCGTCTTCGGCGGGGTGATACAGCACCCAGCGGAGGTCGGGATCTTCCTTGCTTTCCTTCAGGCTGTACAGCGCGCGCTCGGCGTGCCGCACCAGCCGTTCCGGAGACGAATCGTCCGCGGGAAATAGGGTGACGCCCATGGTCGCGCGGACAGCGGCGGTGCGGTCATTCGCCAGTTGCACCTGCCCATCCACTGCGTCCTGGATGCGCGACAGCAGCACCGTCAGGTCTTCGGCGCGCTCCAGATCTTCCAGCACCAGCACGAACTCATCGCTGCCCAGCCGGCCGACCGCGTCGCTCTGGCGCAGCTTCACCTGCAGCCGGTCCGCCACCGTGCGCAGCAGCAAATCCCCGGTGCGATGACCGTGGGCCTCATTCACTGTCTTGAAGCCGTCCAGATCGAGCACGGCCACGGCCAGCAGTTTTCCATGCCGCCGCGCCCGCGCCGTCGCTTCTTCCAGCCGCTCGATGATGCCGCGGCGGTTCAGAATATCGGTGAGCGCGTCATGCCGCGCCAGCCACGACTGGTGCTGGCGCTCTTCTTCGAGAATCTGGCGCAGATCCAGCGCATCCAGGCCATGACCCACCAGCCGGCCAATGCGTTCGATCAGCTCCAGTACCTCTGGCCCCAGAATGTTTGCCTGCGGCGAGATCAGCGTCAGCAGGCCCCATAGATCGCCATCGCGGTAAACGGGCACCACTGCGGTCGCATGCAATCCGTGGTCCTCATAGTATCTGCGGATCGGATCGATCATGTCGTCGGAGAGGCGATCGTTGCTGTACTGCAACCGCGAGCGACGCCACGCCCTGACGCTCAGGATGCGGGTCTCATCCCCAGTAAAAACGTTGGGCAGATACAGGCGCGTATCCACCGGGACGGCACTATGGATCGAGTGAATCTCCAGTTCTCCGGCAGCGTTTGGCCGCGCCACCCAGCTCTGCGCAAACAGGCCGCCGTCGACCAGCACGCGGCATAGCTCATCCAGCAGCTCGCGCTCCGTCTGGGCCCGCACCACCAGTTCGGCCGCGCTCATCAGGGCGCTGTACATGGCATTCGCGCGCTCGCTTTGCAGCGTGGCGTTTTTCAGCGCCGTAATCTCATTCTGAATGCCGACAAAGTGCGTCACCACGCCGTCCACGTCGCGGACTGGAGCGATGGTTAACGCATTCCAGAAGCGGCTGCCGTCCTTGCGATGATTTTCAACGTCCATGGCGCAGGGACTGCCGCTGGCCAGGGCCTTTCGCAAGGCCGCGCGCTCGGAGGGTCCGGTCGCCCCATCTTCCAGCAGGCGGCAGCTCTTGCCCACCACCTCTTCGGCGCTATACCCAGTAATCCGCTCATAGGCTGCATTCACATAGCAGACCGGAAACTCTGTGCCACGATTTTCCGCAATAAAGACGCCGTTGCTGGAGGCATCCATGCTGGCTTTATAGAGCGCCAGCGTCTGCCGTTGCCGTTTCAGCGTTTCCAGCAGCTTGAGCCGTTCAATGGCAAGCTGCAGGACGGATTCGACATGGTGGATGAGCGTCTGAATCGCTTCGGAGGCGAAGAAGCCGGAGCGGCGGCTGTAGAGCACAAGAATCAGACGGTCGCCTGATGCCTGCGTGACCGGCACGGCGCACACGGACTGCCATCCGAACTGAATGGCCCGGCTGCGCCAGTAGGGCGTCTGGTGGGAAGCGTTGGGGGCCAGCAAATCGGCCACGAACTGCGTTTCTCCCTCCCGCCATGCGCGGGCCACCGGGCTGGAGGGATTGTCGAGCAGCAGGACAGGCGCGCCGGCGAGGTATTCGCGCACGGCTTCTCCGGCGATGGCCTGGGGATGGAGCGTCGGCGTATGGTCGGCCCCTTGGTCCGCGTAGCCGATCCAGGCGCCATCGACGCCATCAATGTTTGCCAGAAAACGGGTCAGCTCCGGGTAGAGCTGCGCCACGGAGGGAGAGGTGAGAAGAAGCCGGTCCAGCAGTGCGGGTAGTTCCCGCATTCTGCTGTCCGGTGCGTCTTCAACTGGCTTCTCAGAGATCGGCATAAGTGACCGGAACAGCGCCCTGCTCGTACGCATCCCCTATCGGTAAAACAGACCTGTCCCAACAGTTGAAGCCTGGGTTGCGCGAGAAATCTGTGGAAAATGGAATTGTATCGAACTGCGCCCGGAAGTTGAACAAAAAAGAGAGACGGTGACACCCTCTTGACGCGACGCTGCCGACAGCGCGATATTGGGGCTACACGGGAAAGGAGGGCGATCCATAGAATGAAGATTGATGGCAGTTGTAGTGACAAACGTGAGGTGACTGGGGCGTAGGCGTCCATCGCCAGTCCTGACGTTCACGCAAGCGTCGAGGCCCACCCGCGAGGGCGCCTCCGGTCAATCCAAACCAATCACCGGGGAAGGCCCGCTGTTCTGTCGCAGAATGGCGGGCCTTCGTCTTTCCGGCAGTAGCTAACGCTTGGACGGCTTGTAACCGGCCTTCTGCGCATCCGCGACCGACATGAATTTTCCATGCTTGGTGGTGCCGTAATATTTGCCGCCGGTGTGATAGACACCGCTCTCGGTATTCACCCAGACCATCCCCTTCGCCTTGGCGTTGGCAATCTCGCTGGCGCTGGCCGTGGTCTTGCCGCTGGTGGATGATTTGGCTGCCGATGGCTTGGCAGCGCCTGTGGTCGCCGCGGCAGAGGACGTGGACCCGGCAGCCTGGGGCGACGCCGTCGTGGGCTTCTTTTTGTGCTTTGCGAATCCTGTGCCGCCCAGCATGGTGATAGCGAGCATGGAGCCAAGTGTCATGGACATCAGTTTCGACCGGATCATGGGTAGATTCCTCCTGGATGAACAATCCGCGTCAACCTTCCCTGAAACCAGCAGGGAAAGTCAAGGGGAATTGGGAACCGGTCCGGTGATTGGACCCGCGCGTGGCAGCGCCATGTTTTTTGCCCACGCAGCGCCGCCGTACAATGACCCTATGGATCCGCTTGTTATCGCCGGAAAGGCTTTCGAATCGCGGCTGATCGTTGGCACCGGCAAGTATCGCGATGGCGAACAGACGCGCCGCGCCGTCGAGGCGTCCGGCGCGGAGATGGTGACGGTTGCGGTGCGCCGCGTCAACCTCGACCGCAACCGCGAAAGCCTGCTGGATTTTCTCGACCCCGAACGATACTTCCTGCTCCCGAACACTGCCGGCTGCTACACCGCGGAAGAGGCGATTCGTGCCGCTCGGCTGGGCCGGGAGGCAGGGCTGTCGGACTGGGTCAAAATTGAAGTTATCGGGGACCAGAAGACCCTGTACCCGGACGTTGCGGCCACGCTTGAGGCTACGCGAACGCTAGTCAAGGAAGGCTTTACAGTTCTCCCGTATACTTCAGATGATATTGTGTTTGCGCGCCGCCTGATCGATGTTGGCGCGGCCGCCGTTATGCCGCTCGGCGCGCCCATCGGTAGCGGCCTCGGCATCCAGAACACCGCCAATCTGCGGATTCTGCGGGAGATGATCACTGAGGTGCCGTTGATCGTCGATGCCGGCGTGGGAACCGCCTCGGATGCGGCGCTGGCCATGGAGCTGGGAGCGGATGCGGTGCTGATGAACTCCGGCATCGCCGGGGCTGACGATCCCATTTTGATGGCGCACGCCATGAAGCACGCCGTACTGGCGGGCCGCCAGGCGTTCTGCGCCGGCCGCATGCCGCGCAAGCTGTATGCCACGGCCTCCTCGCCGCTCGAGGGAGTTTCCCGCTAAGCAGAACCGGAGTGTCGGATGCGCGTGTTCGGAATCGACTGCGGGACGGAGTGGACGGGCTTCGGGGTGGTCGAAGCGGACGATGCCGGGGAGCTGCGCGCCCTCGCCCACGGGGCCATCCAGCTTCTCAAGCGCGACCATCTGCCGGTGCGTCTAATGGCCATCCACGCCCGGCTGGGCGAGCTGTTGCTGCAGCACAGCCCAGACGTGGTGGCGATCGAAGAGGTCTTTCACGCGGCCAATTCCAAAACAGCACTGAAGCTGGGGCAGGTGCGGGGCGTGGCCCTTTTGGCGGCCGCCAGCGCCGGGGTTTCGACGGCGGAGTATGCGCCGCTGGCGATCAAGTCGGCCGTATGCGGCTACGGACTTGCCGATAAACAGCAGGTCCAATTCATGGTGACCCGGCTGCTGCGGCTTCCCGCTCCGCCGGAGCGAAGCGATGCGGCGGACGCGCTGGCGATTGCGATTTGTCACATCCACCACATGCAGACGGCGATGGCTCAGGCGCGCGGTTCGGGGACCGTTTCCGCCTCACGAAACTCCCCGCGGCCGCGGCGAAACTAATTTTGCTTCGTCGTGTTCCAATTGACGGTGAATCAGGAGATGACCATGCCGGGTGCGCTAATGGAATGTCAGAAAGCACCGGTCAGCACGATCGCCGGTCGGATGGGAATAAAACGCGCTGCTGTCGTGATGCTGATGGCAGCGGCAGGAGTGCTGCTGTTGCCCAGGCACATGCGGGCGCAGGACGCGCAGGCATCACCGGGAGCCCCTGCCGCCGGCAGCGCGACACCGGGGGCGCAACCTGCAGGCCTTCCGGCTGCGCAGGTTCGCGCGGTGCGCCTGAGCCTGGTAGAGGGAACCGTTAAGGTCACACACGATGGCGGCGTGCAGTTTCCGCAAGCTGTCATAAACATGCCCATCCTGCAGGGGTATGGCGTTGAGACGGGGAACGACGGCCGGGCCGAAATTGAATTTGAAGACGGCAGCGTAGCGCGCATCACTCCGAACAGCACGCTTGAGCTTACGAAGCTATCCGCTGGAAGCGACGGCACCCTGCAGACGGTGGTGGATCAGAAGGCGGGCCTGGTGTATTACGAGCTGCGCAGCGATCCCAAAACACCGTTCCAGGTGAACTTCGCCAACCGTACCGCAATGCCGACGGCGAACAGCACGTTTCGCGTGAATCTTGCGGCGAATCCGGAAGAGGTTGCAGTCTTCGACGGCGAAATCCAGGTACAGGGCGCTTCGAACGGCTATCTGGCCGAAGTGCCGCAGGGCAAGTCCATCTTGTTCAAGCCGAGCGGGGATGCGAAGTACACCATTGCGGATGGTATTGCGCCCAGCGGGTTTGACGAGTGGAACGATCAGCTGGACCAGGAAGCTGCGAAAGAGGCAGCCAATCAGACCCCGGCGCGCGTACAAAATCAGGGCGGCGGCAGCGTCATGGACTCGGGCTTCGGCTGGAGCGACCTGGATAACGCCGGCGGATGGTATCCGCTGCCGGGTTACGGCATGGTATGGCAGCCCTATGGCGCAGGCCCAGGATTTAACCCCTACGGCTACGGCATGTGGGCGAATTACGGCGGTGGCTTGGGCTACTCCTGGGTTTCCGGTTATCCATGGGGATGGCTGCCGTTCCACTACGGCATGTGGTCCTACATCGGAGGCTTTGGCTGGGGATGGATGCCGGGCGCATATCCGTTTGCCGGCTTCGGCTTTGGATACGGCGGATATGGGTACGGCGGCTATGGCTACGGCGGCTATGGCTATGGCTACACCAATGTGTACGGCGGACCCGCCGGCTATCAGGCACCGGCCCCACCCTCGATTCATAAGGGGGTTCTGCCGCCGCGCACGGTGGCAGTTGGAACGGCGCCCCGGGTCATGCCGGGAACCATCAATCGCGGGGTCGCAACAACTCGTGGCGGCCGCGTGGAGCCGGGCCGGGGAGCAGTGAACGGTGCGCGTGCCATTTCGTTCAACGGAGCGCGGATTTCGCCCCTGCGTGCCACATTGCCTGCCGGCACCCACGTGCCCGTGCGTAACGCCGCACTCTACAACAACTATCCGGCCCACGCTTTTCAGGGGAACATCCGGACGGCGATGCTGGAGCACGCTGCAGCACCCGGACGGCCCGGCGCGGGTGCGGTGCGGCCGGGGATGACCGGAGCTCGCAGTGTGGGAACGATCCATGGCGGAGCAATTTCGCGGACGGGTGGGGTCTCGGGCGGCCGCTTGGTTGCGCGCGGCGCCGGGGATCGGCCAGGCACGGTTGCCTTGCGGTCGGCGCTGGCGAGTGGGGGTCGTTCTTCGGTGAACCTGTCACGTGGTGAAGTTCTGGCCGGCCGTTCGATGGGCGGGATCGGAGCTTTCGGACAGCACACCTCCTTTACGCCGCGTGGCGGGTTCGGCCTCTCGAGCGC
>JAKAUB010000245.1 GCA_021827845.1 Acidobacteriota bacterium
GCCTGACGGCAGTTGCCGTGAAACATGAGGTACGTGTTCAGCTCCATAGGAAGCCCCTTTCAGAACTGCGGTTGGGTGCGCCGTAGCGCACGGAATTATCCCCCGGCGATGGCGCCGAGGATGAGCAGTGGTTCGCGTCCACTGAGGACGCTGGCGGGTAGCGGCGTGTCCGCAGGCAGATGCGACAGGTCCTGCTCGCACGCGAAGAAGCGCAGAAACGGGCGGCGGGCTTTAGTCTGGTGATCGCGGATGGTGCCCCGCAGCATGGGGTAGCGCGCCTCCAGCGCATCCAGCAGCGTGGCGAGGCTGACGATGCCTTCCGGCGGCAGCGCAATCTCACTGCGCACGCCGGCCAGCGTCCGCAGATGCGCCGGCAGCTCCACGCGGATCATGGTAGCGTCTGCACCTCGACCGACAGCACCGCCGGCAGATTTTCTACGATGGGCCGCCAGGTGTCGCCACCGTTGGGGGAGCAGTAAATCTGGCCGCCCGTGGTGCCGAAGTAAATGCCGCAGTCCGGCAGACGATCGACGGCCATGGCGTCGCGCAGCACGTTGACGTAGCAGTGCTGCTGCGGCAGGCCGCGCGTCAATGGCTCCCACTCCTCGCCGCCGCTGCGGCTGCGGAACACCTGCAGCTTGCCGTCAAGCGGATAGTGCTCGGAGTCGCTTTTGATGGGCACGACGTAGATAGTCTCCGGTTCGTGCGCATGCACGTCGATCACGAAGCCAAAATCCGTGGGCAGATTGCCGCTGACCTCGCGCCAGGTGTCGCCCGCATCGTCGCTGCGCATCACGTCCCAGTGCTTCTGCATAAACAGCACGCCGGGGCGCTCCGGATGGGCCGCGATGTGATGGACACAGTGGCCCACCTCGGCATCCGGATCGGGCAGAAAGTTGGAGTGCAGACCCTTGTTGATCGGCTTCCAGGTTTCGCCAGCGTCGTCGCTGCGGAAGGCTCCAGCGGCAGAAATAGCGATGTAGATGCGCTTCGGGTCGGCCGGGTCCAGGATGATGGTGTGCAGACACATGCCCCCCGCGCCCGGCTGCCAGCGCGGGCCGGTGCCGTGTTTGCGCAGTCCGGGCAGCTCCTGCCAGTTCTGGCCGCCGTCGGTGGAGCGGAAGAGCGCGGCATCCTCAACACCGGCATACACGGTGTCGGGATCAGTCAAGGAGGGTTCCAGGTGCCAGGCGCGCTTGAACTCCCACGGATGCGGTGTGCCGTCATACCACTGGTGGGTGCCGGCTTCGCCGTCGTAAGCAAACTTGTTGCCGACGGGCGCCCAGGTCTGGCCGCCATCGTTCGAGCGCTGCACTACCTGGCCGAACCATCCGCTGGACTGCGACGCGTAGATGCGATCCGGGTCAGCGGGTGAGCCCTTCAGGTGGTACATCTCCCAACCGCCAAAGTGCGGCCCGGAGACCTGCCACCGGTCGCGCTTGCCGTCCGCCGTCAGGAGGAACGCGCCCTTGCGCGTGCCCGCCAGCACTCGTACTTTACTCATGCTTGTCCCCTCCGCTGCAATGCATAATCGCGCCTGCCCGTGCGGTCGCCCGCATCATACCGCGCGTGCAGCAGCTTTCGCCCAAGCCGCAGCGTAGCCGACGCAACAATGCGCGGAATCCGCGATGCCAGAAAGAATGCCGCATTTTACTTGTTGATTGCAAGTGATTATTCGATGACTCCGTTTTCCGGGCATTTGCCGGAAATCCAAAGCGCCAAACCGCGGCGGGTAAGATACAGGCAGCTACGTTATGATCCGCAACCTGCACGAAGCATTAGCACTGGTTGAATCGGGCTTCAGCCGGTACCGCGTCCTGGTGGTCGGCGACCTGATGCTGGACCAGTATCTCTGGGGCGAGGTCTCGCGCATCTCGCCGGAGGCGCCGGTTCCGGTGCTGCGCTCCGCACGGCGCACGTACGTCGCCGGCGGCGCTGCAAATGTCGCCATGAATCTGCGCGGCCTGGGAGTGCAGGCGGCGCTGGCCGGGTTTGCCGGCGCCGATGAAGATGGCGGTCGCCTGCGCGCCATGCTGCAGGATGCCGCGATCAGCACCGCAGCCGTCTGTCCGTGGTCGCGCGCAACCATCAGTAAGACGCGGGTGATGGCCGGCCACCAGCAACTGATGCGGCTGGATGTCGAAGCACCGGACGATGCCTCCGAGAGCGAGATCGCTTCTCTGCTGGCAGCGCTGGCGCCGCAGGTCGCGGCGAGTGACTGCGTGATCCTCTCGGACTATGCCAAGGGCGTACTCCCTCCGGCGGTCTGCAAAGCCGTCATTGCGCAGGCGCGGGCGCGCCGCATTCCAGTGCTGGTCGATCCCAAGGGCAGCAGTTTCGTGAAATATCAGGGGGCGACCACCATCTGCCCCAACCTGCAGGAGCTGGCCGCCTGCACCGGTGTGGCGCCGCGGGAGATGGCCGCGTTGATGGAGTCCGGCCGCGCGCTGCGGAAACACCTGGGCCTCGAATACCTGACGGTGACGATGAGCGAGCGCGGCATCCGCGTGCTGCGGGAGACACCGGAGCAGGACCTGCACGCGCCGGCGCAGGCGCGCGAGGTGTATGACGTCTCCGGCGCAGGCGATACCGTGATCGCCGT
>JAKAUB010000194.1 GCA_021827845.1 Acidobacteriota bacterium
CGCCGATCATAAAGATAAAGATGCCGCCGGTGAGCTGATTCCACAGCCGCGTAATGGCATCCGGCGCGAAGATGGCAAAGTTATCCGACTGGTTGAACCGGACTTTGCGGTCAATGCGAAGCTGCTGTTCAATCTCGTCGTAGACCGCGGTCTTGTATTTCGGATCGTCGTACTTGACGCTGATCCAGTAATCCTTAATCTCCGGATGAATCTTCTGGAACGTCCCGATCGGGAAGTACGCCGCATTGTCTTCCGGGTTATTGCCGCCGCCAAATGCGGTCTTCCGCTTTGCCATTACGCCGATTACGCGAAACTCATCCCCGCCGATCTCGACTTCTTTGCCCAGTGGATCCTCGCGCCCGAACAACTGGTCCGCCGTATCATGGCCCAGCACCACCACATTCGAGTGCTGATCCTGCTCGTATTGCGTAAAAAACCGCCCGACCGGAATATCGACCGTATCGACGGTAGGCTCGGCGATTGTATCGCCTTCCAGAATCGTGTGCTGCACTTTCTTGCCCTTGTACTTCACCGCGACATTGCCCAGGCCCAGAGCAAAATCCTGGAATCGCAACTGCGGGGAAACAGCGGTCACGTGCGGCAGCTTCGCCAGCGATTCCGCGTCGTCCATGGTCAACTGCTTGCGCGCCAGCATCTCCGCCGTCGGACGCACGTTGATCACAGGGAAGCGAAAGATCCAGTACACATTCGTCCCGAAGGACGCCACCAGGTTGCCGATGTTCTGGTTCAGCCCGTTGATGAACGATGACAGCGTAATGACAGTGGCAACGCCGATCACGATGCCGAGAATCGTCAGGCTGGAGCGCATTTTGTTGGCGCGCAGTGTCTCCAGTGCCATGCGGGCAGATTCGCGGGAGCGGCTGGCAATCAGCGGCATGGCTAAAGCTCCGACCGCAGCGCGACAATCGGATCAAGCATCGCAGCTTTGCGCGCAGGATACACGCCGAAGAAGATGCCCACCGCCGTCGCCAGAAACAGGCCAGCAAGCACCGACCACAGCGCAATCTCCGTTGGGAATCCAATAATGAACGTGATGAGCTTGGCGATGAAAATTCCGCCGGCCACGCCGATCATGCCCCCCACCAGCGCCATGGTGCCGGACTCGATCAGAAACTGCAGCATCAGGTCCGACCGCCGCGCCCCCAGCGCCTTGCGCACGCCAATCTCCCGGGTGCGCTCTGTGACCGAGACCAGCATGATGTTCATGATGACGATGCCGCCGATCACCAGCGAGATGGTCGAGATGCCGATCGCCACGCCAAAGAAGCTCTGGCTGAAGCTTTTGAAGAGGCCCACAAAGCTCTGGTTAGTATCGAGACTGAAGCTGTCCGGCTGGCCCGGCGCGTCGTGGCGCCGCGCGCGCAGAATCGCCCGCATCTGGTCGGCGGCATACTCCAGACGGTCGCCCACGCCCCCGGCCTTGCCGTAGATGGTGATGGATTTGTTGGCCCCGTAGATCGCCTGATAGGTGCCGATGGGCATGCTGACGAAGTTATCCTGGCTCTGGCCCAGCGTCTTGCCCTGCCGCTCCACCACGCCGATCACCGTAAACGGAATGCCGTCGACGCGTATCTCCTTGCCCAGCGGATTGCCCTTGCTCAGGACGTTATCGACGATGTCATAGCCGATCACCGCGACGTGCGCGTCGTGCTGCGCCTCCGCCTGCGTAAACATGCGGCCCATGGCGAGGTTGTAGTTGTACATGGCCAGCATGTCCGGGGTCCAGCCGTTAATGTTGACGCCCGTCGCCGACTGATGGTTCGACACGACATTGCCTGTCTGGTTCATCTCCGCGCCGACCAGTTTGCAGGCAGTGCACTGCTGCTTGACAGCCTCGTAATCCGACAGCTTCAGAATTTTGCGTTTGGAAAACTTGAGATAATCGGCACCGCTCAGAATCACGTTCGGCATCTGGCTGGCCGTGAAAACATCCGCGCCATAGCCGTAGACCTTGGTGGCGACATATTTGTTCGCACCATTGATCATGGTGACGATCATGATGACGGAAGAAACGCCGATCACGACGCCGAGCAGCGTCAGGATGGAGCGCATTTTGTTCGCCCACAAGGATTGCAGCGCAATTTTGAAGGCTTCACGAAGTTCCATCGGCGTTATATCCGTCCCGAGCGAAAGAGCCACACCCACCGGTCAGCCACTTTGCAGCCGCCGGCGGTTCGCGCCCTGGTCCGGTCCACCTGCCTCGGTTTAGTCGAAATCTTTTTCCTGCTCCAGCGCCCACCACAGACCCACCGCCGCCTCCGCCATTCCAATGGCGCGGGTCAACTGCGGCCGCTCGGCCAGGCCCTGCATCATATCTTTCCAAACCTTCGGCCCGGCAATCCACGCCTTGGCCGCATGTTCCGGCCGGATGGCAGCCATCATGCCGTCACCGATCAGAAACATTACGCAGAAGTGTTTCCATTTCCCGCTCATGCCCACCTCACCGCTGCAATTGATAATACGAGTCGCCGGCCCGGCTGGTTCCCTGCCAGCCAAACCGGATGAAAACACCGCTACTGCACCCCGGCGCTCTGGGTGGACATCTGCCAGG
>JAKAUB010000040.1 GCA_021827845.1 Acidobacteriota bacterium
CGAGCATCTGCATCAGCTGGTCGATCATGTGATTCACGTGCCGCATGCGCCGGAGCTGCTACTGCCGCTGCTCGAGGTGGTTCCGCTGCAACTGCTGGCGTACCATATCGCCGTGCGGCGGGGCTGCGATGTGGACCAGCCGCGGAATCTGGCGAAGTCCGTAACAGTGGAGTAGCAGCGCAATGATGCGGCGCTTGTGCGTTGCGGGCGGCGCGTTCGCAAATGATTCCTCGCCGGCGGAGTGCGACTGACGGATCACAGGAGCCCATGCTGATCGAGCCATCTGCTGACCCGGCCGCTGTGGACCGCTGCACGCCGGGATGGGGCTTTGCCGCGGCCTCCGGCATCCTTGGCTGGGTTCTCGACGCCTTCGATTTCTTTGTTCTTGTCTTCCTGGTGGGCGTACTGGCGCAGCATTTTCACGTCAGCAAAGCCGCCATTGTATGGACGATCACCCTGACGCTGGCCATGCGCCCGGTGGGAGCGCTGCTGCTGGGCACGCTGGCCGACCGCTACGGCCGCAGACTGCCGCTGGTGCTGTGCGTCGTCTATTTTTCGATCGTGACGGCGCTCACGCCCTTTGCGCCGAACTACGCAGTGTTTGTGCTGCTGCGCGCGCTGTATGGCATTGGCATGGGAGGCTATTGGGGCGTGGGTGCTTCCCTGGTGATGGAGACGACGCCGCGGCGCTGGCGCGGCATGCTCTCGGGCCTGCTGCAGAGCGGCTACCCCTTCGGCTATCTACTGGCCGCGATAGCGCTGCGGGTTCTGGAGCCGCGGTTCGGCTGGCAGTCAATGTTTTTGAGCGGGCTGATTCTGGCGGCGCTGATCGCCGCGATCACGCTGCGGGCTCCGGAGTCCGCAGCCTGGGAGCTGCATCGGCTACCCGGCGTGCGGCACATTTTGGGAACGATGTGGCGGCACCGGAAGAGCTTTGGGTACCTGCTGCTGGTCATGTCGGTGATGACCTGCCTGTCGCACGGTACACAGGATTTGTATCCAGACTTTCTGAAGTCCGTGCATGGCTTCAGCAACAACACGGTCGCGACGCTTGCGATGCTTTACAACATTGGGGCCATTGCCGGAGCGCTGGCGATTGCCCATTTCTCAGACCGCTTTGGCCGGCGGCGCAGTATTTTTCTGGCGCTGACTCTTTCCCTGCTGGCCATTCCGGCGTGGGCCTTCGGCGCCACGCTGCCAGTGCTTATCGCGGGATCGATTCTGATGCAGTTCGGTGTGCAGGGTGCATTCGGCGTGATTCCGGCGCACCTGAATGAATTGTCGCCGGCGACGGTGCGCAGCTTATTCCCCGGCCTGGTGTATCAACTGGGTGTTCTCGCCGGATCGCCGTCGGTCAGCATTGAGTATGCGCTGCGCAATCACTTTGGCTATCGCTGGGCGCTGACGGCCTTTGAAGGCTGCGTGATTGTTGCGCTGTTCTTCCTGTTCGGGCTGGGGCCGGAGCGGCGCGGGCGCGACTTTTTTGCCGAGTGAGGACAGCGGGTGCACCGCCGAATATCCTCCTGGAGCGTAGCGAAGGACCTCATGTATTGCAGTGAAAAGCCAATACCCAGATTCTTCGCTTCGCTCAGAATGACGGACTTTAATCTACAGCGACATCGAAAATGACTGTACAGCGAGATTGAAAATGCACGAACGGGGATGGCACAAAAGAAGTCAACGGCAAGAATGGAAGCGAATGCGAAAGCAGAAGCAGATTCCCTTCGGGAATGAAAGCCCGGGAATCTTGCGCGCTTAGGAGCGAGGACCGTATTGCCGCAGGCCACTCCACGACTCCGCGTGGATGATGCTGTTGGCGGGGTTCTTGGAGTCGTATCGAACCGATGCCGGCATGCCCAGGCAGGACGTGTCGATCTTCAGCTTCTCGCGGAAGTAGGAGATGTCCTGCGCGCACTCGTACGTGACGCCGCCAATGTCGTAGCGGTAGAGCAGGGCCTGCGGGGCGTTCTCTTCGGGCTGTTCGGTCCAGTCCAGAATGGTTGCGTCGATGATGCGGCCGTGCCGGACGAGGTGTTCGCGCCGTTCGCGCTCCAGTTCATCCGCGGACTTGCGATGCGAAATCTTCCACCAGACAGCCGTGGCAGTACCGACTGCAGCCACGGTGGCGACGGCTGCAATCAAGGGAACGCGAGGCATTACCCAGAGAGTCATATGCGTTGAAGGTGTCGATCTACTTGGAAGGATAGCTGAAGGGGACGGGCTCGTGTAGTCCGAAATTGGCGGGGTCGCCATATAATAAAGACAGACGATGAACGACACTTTTACGACTCCAGGCGGCTCGCCTGCTGCCCAGGATCGACCCGCTTCTTCCCGCAGCGACTCTTCCCGCCCCAATCGCATCCGCTCCACGACCGTGGTCTGCGTCCGGCGGGACGGTCGCGTTGTCATGGCCGCCGACGGTCAGGTCACGCTGGGCGACAGCGTCATCAAGCACTCGGCGCGCAAGATCCGGCGCCTGTATCAGGAGAAGGTCCTGGCCGGGTTTGCCGGTTCCACCGCGGACGCCTTCAACCTGTTTGGCCGCTTTGAAAGCAAGCTGGAACAGTATGCGGGCAACCTGGGCCGGGCGGCTGTAGAGCTGGCCAAGGATTGGCGCACGGACAAGATGTTGCGCAATCTGGAGGCGCTGCTGATCGTCGCCGACCTGCAGCAGACCTATCTGCTGAGCGGCTCGGGCGATGTGATCGAACCGGACGAGGGCATCACGGCGATTGGCAGCGGCGGCTCCTATGCGCTGGCGGCCGCGCGCGCGCTGATGCAGAACACGGAGCTGGGCGCTCGCGACATCGCCGAGAAGTCGCTGAAGATCGCCGGCCAGATCTGTATCTACACCAACGACCAGATCACGATCGAAGAACTGTAACGGCCCGCCGGGCGCATGCCCGCGCAAGGAGTCAGCATGGCCATTTTTCTCCCAGGAACCGAAGAAGATCAGCAGCTCTCGCTGGACGAGATGACGCCGCGGCAGATTGTGGCGGAGCTGGATAAGCATGTTGTCGGGCAGCACGCGGCCAAGCGCGCGGTAGCAATTGCACTGCGCAACCGGATGCGCCGCCAGAAGCTGGCGCCGGAGCTGGCCGACGACATCATGCCCAAAAACATCATCATGATTGGCCCCACGGGTGTGGGCAAAACCGAGATTGCACGGCGGCTGGCCAAACTGACCAACTCCCCATTTCTGAAGGTGGAGGCGTCAAAGTTTACTGAAGTCGGCTATGTGGGCCGCGATGTGGAGTCGATGATTCGCGATCTGGTAGAGATCGCCATCGACATGCTGCGCGAAGAGAAGCTGGAAGAGGTGGAAGACAAGGCCGAGCTGAATGCCGAGGACCGCCTGCTCGATGTGCTGCTGCCGCCTGCGGGCGGCGCTCCGGCGCCTGCTCCGCCGCCCCAGCCGGTGGAACTAAGCGACAACACGATTGCCTTTCCCGCGCCTGCGGCCAGCGCGCCGGTTGATTCTTACCAGCGCACGCGCGAGAAGCTGCGCCAGCAGTTCCGCGAAGGCAAGCTGGATGACCGCACGGTCGAGATCGACGTTCGCGAGCGCAATGCGCCGTCGCTTGAAATCATCTCCAACCAGGGCATGGAAGAGATGGATATCAACCTGAAAGATATCCTGCCGAACATCTTTGGTCAGCGCACCAAGAAGCGCAAGATGAAGGTCTCCGAAGCCTTTGAATACCTGGTGCAGGAAGAGGAGCAGCGCCTGATCGACATGGACCAGGTGACGCGCACGGCGGTCGAGCGCGTCGAGAACTCCGGGATCGTCTTTCTCGATGAGATCGACAAGATTGCCGGCCGCGAGGGCGGTCACGGCCCGGATATTTCGCGCGAGGGCGTGCAGCGCGACATTCTGCCCATCGTTGAAGGCACTACCGTCAATACGCGATACGGGATGGTCTCCACCGATCACATCCTGTTCATTGCGGCGGGGGCGTTTCATGTTTCCAAGCCCAGTGATCTGATTCCGGAGCTGCAGGGCCGCTTTCCCATTCGCGTGGAGCTGCAGTCGCTGACGGTCGAAGACTTTATCCGCATTTTGACGGAGCCAAAATCGTCGCTGGTCAAGCAGTCCACCGCCCTGCTGGAAACGGAGGGTCTGAAGCTCGAGTTTTCGTCGGAGGCGCTGGCGGAGATTGCCCAGTTCGCGTTCCGGGTCAACGAGTCGACGGAGAACATTGGCGCGCGACGGCTGCATACGATTCTGGAGCGGGTGCTGGACGAGATCAGCTTTGAGGCGCCGGACCTGGCGCAGCCGCGGAGCGCTCCCATCGCGCTGGCCGCCAGCGCGGACGCCTCCAACGATACAGCCGCTACGAAGGCTGCAGCGCCCATCCCATTTAGCGAGCGCACGACGGACGGCAAGACAGAGAAGGTGATTCAGGTAGACGCCGAATATGTCCGGCAGATGGTCGCCTCGATCGTAAAAGACAACGACCTGTCCCGATATATTTTGTAATTCCAGTCGCCAGTTCGGGGCCCGATAGCTTATAACTGCAGGGCAGGGTTCTTTGATGCGAATACCGCTAACGCTTTTGCGTGTCCCGCGTCCAAGGCTCAGCTATTCACTTTTGGCTGACCACAGGCGCACTGCGCGCACGGCCTTCCGGCAGCCAACGAATCAGAGGTCTCGCACCATTGCGAAGTTCTGGATTTGCCTGTTTCTGGGAAGACCGCGAGTGTGTTCAGAAGTTTCAGTCCGCTGCTTCCATCCACGGCCACACGCATTATTCCCGAGAGACTCTGGGGTTTATTCCCGACTTTGCGGAAAAGTGGCCGGTGCTACGCGGAATGCTCCGCAGCAAGTGTGAGACGGCTCGCATCCCAGTCGACTTTCACGCGGCGTATTGGACGCCACCCCTTAGCCCGCAGCGGGCGCTGGAGGTGGAACGCGGCCAGATTGAAGACGGGCTTGGACTGCGCGGCCTGGTCTCTCTGACCGACCACGACTCGATCCAGGCGCCCCTGTTCCTTCGCACCAGCGCGCAAATGCAGGAGTTTCCGATCTCGCTGGAGTGGAGCGTACCTTTCGGAAAGACCTACTTTCACCTGGGTGTCCACAATCTGCCCTCCGCAAAATCCCAGGAGATTGCAGAGGTTCTGGAGCAATATCGCGCGCAGGGCCCAGGCGTCCCCGTCACGGAACTGCTGGCGATGCTGCATGCACTGCCGGATGTCCTGGTGGTCTTTAACCATCCGTACTGGGACCAGACGCGGACTGGCGATGCGCGCCATGAAGTGGCCGTGCAGGCATTTCTTGAACAGAATCATTCCTTCCTGCACGCCTTTGAACTGAACGGTCTGCGCTCGTGGAAAGAGAATCGCAAAGCCGCGCAGTTGGCCCGGCAATGGGGCAAGCCGATGATCTCCGGCGGCGACCGGCACGGCTGCGAGCCCAGCGCCACGCTGAACCTGACCAACGCGCAGAGCTTCGCCGAATTCGTGCATGAAATCCGGGTGGAGCAGCAGAGCTTTGTGCTCTTTATGCCGCAGTATCAGGAACCTACCGGCGTGCGCATTATTCAGGGACTGCTGGACGTCATCCGCGAATACCCGGATTTTCCTGCCGGGACCCAGCGCTGGGACGATCGCGTGTTTCATCCCGGACCGATGGGCGCCTGTTGTGAACCGCTGTCCGCCATGTGGACCGCGCCGCCCGCGCTGATCGAGCGCTGCTTTCGCATCTTTGGAATGGTGGAAAATGTGACGCTGCAGCGCGTCCTGCGTCAGTTTTTGTCCGCAGACATTGATGTTTCCCTTTTGCGAGCCGACCCGTCGCGCGTTCTTCGGTGATGGCGTCGCCGCGCGTCGCATTCTTTCCGGACTCCTTCGGACAGGCGGATGGGGTTTCGATATTCGCTCAGGAATTCGAACGGTACGCGCGGCGGCATGCAATTCCCTGGCTGGTCATTTATGCAGGCGGCCAACACTCTGCCCGGCTTGCTGCAGAGCCGGACGGTCCGGTCGCGCGATTGGCGCTTCCGCGCAGCGCCGCCAGTTTTGCCCTCGATGACGCCCACCATTTCGACCTGCTGTTTTCGCGTCATCTGCAGCAGGCCATGGCCAGGGTGCGGGAGTTTCGCGCTGACTTCGTCCAGATAACCGGGCCGGGAGATGCCGGCATCCTGGGCGCGATGGTGGCCCACAAGCTGGGGCTTCCGCTGCTTGCTTTCTGGCAGACGGATCTGCCGCGTTACGCCGGTCTGCGCACGTCGCGTGCCCTCTCCTGGCTTCCTTCTGTGCCGCGGGAACGGGCGGCCGCCCTTTCTGTGAAGCTCAGCCGATGGGCCGTCGCCCGCTATTACCGTCTGCCGAAACTCATCTTCGTGCCGAATCCTGACCTGATGGCGGAAGTGTCGGCCGGTGGCAATCCGTGCCGTATCCTCCCGCACGGCGTCGATCTCGGTCTGTTTCATCCCGGCAGGCGAGATCGCGCTGACGATTGTCTGACCATCGGCTACGCTGGCCGGCTGGCGCCAGAAAAGAGCGTACGCGAGCTGGTGCAGCTGGAGGCCGCGCTGCTTGCCTCCGGTCACACGAATTTTTGCCTGTCGATCGTGGGCGACGGCCCGGAGATGGGATGGCTGCGAGCGAATCTTCGTCACGCACAATTCCACGGGGTGCTGCACGGCGCAGAGCTGGCGCGGGCGTTTGCCAATATGGACGTCTTCGCTTTTCCATCCCGCACGGATACGTATGGGCTGGTCGTGCTGGAAGCCCTGGCGTCTGGCGTGCCGGCGGTCGTGACCGATGTGGGCGGCCCGCAATGCACGGTCGAAGATGGCCGCACAGGACTGGTGACGCGTTCCCGGGAGGAGTTTTCGCAGGCCGTGGGTCTGCTGCTGGCGTCGCCGCAATTGCGCGCGGGTATGGCCCGCCAGGCGCAAGAGTATGCGCAGCGGCACACGTGGGAGCATGCCTTCGAGCGGCTGTATGCAGTGTATGCTGAATTTTTGACCGGCATGGCGCCAGCCGCCGCCGGATCCGTGTAGCGTGCGAGCGGCAGACGCGGAGAAGAAAACGACAGCGGATTTCCTGTGGGAGTGACAGCAAGCAAAGCCAAGGCAACGGCAACCAGCAGATTCCCTGGGGGAATGCCGCGATAGAAAGCCCGAAGCATCTCATTCCAGAGAGGGAAATGGATCATGGTCCGCAAATCCCCCAAGAGTGCCTCTCGCAAACTTGAAAGCGCAGCCAGCACCCGGCGTTCGCAGCGATCGAGGGAACCCCAGCCGATGTTCGGACAACCGCGGCCATCGCCCGATCCGACGAGGTTTCTGATTCCGCATCCGTCCGACGATTGGGAGTATGCGCGCGTGAACAAGCACCTGCTGCAGCCGGTGCCGGTGGCACGCGGCGGTGCTGTGGAACCGGTGCTGACATTGGCGGATGCACTGGGCAGCGGTGGCACAAAGACGGTCGAGTCGATTCAGCGATCCGGCCAATTGGTATTCCACTGTGTCGGCGATACGGGCAGTGTGCGTGGGCCGCAGACGCAGTCGCTGGTAGCCGACAAGATGGTGGCCGACTTCACGGAGATGAACCCGCTGAGCGTGCCGCATTTTTTCTACCATCTCGGCGATGTGGTCTACAGCTTTGGCGAGGCGCGCTACTACTACGACCAGTTTTACGAGCCGTACCGCGAATATCCGGCGCCCATCTTTGCCATCCCCGGGAATCATGACGGTCTGGTGTTTAACGGCGACCGCGATCGGACGCTGGAAGCGTACCTGCGCAACTTCTGCGCCGACGCGCCGGTGCACACGCCCGAGGCCGGTGGCCTGATGCGCACTGCGATGACGGAGCCGGGCGTCTACTACACCTTTGAGGCGCCGCTGGTGCGCATCCTGGGCATGTACAGTAACGTTCTGGAAGACCCGGGCGTTATCTCGAGCGAAGGCGATCCTGAGTCGCCCGTCAGCGATGTGCAGCTTGAGTTTCTAGCCGCCGCACTACGGCGCGCAAAACAGGACACAGCGGCGGGCAGATTTCGAGGAGCCGTGCTGGTTGCCGTGCATCATCCGCCGTTTACCTATGGCGGCGAGCACTCCGGCAGTCCGCGCATGCTGCAGGACCTGGACGACGCAGCGCAGAAGGCCGGCTTCTGGCCGCATGCGGTGCTTTCCGGCCATGCGCACAACTACCAGCGCTTCACGCGTACGGTGGGCAAGACGCAGATTCCCTACATCGTCGCCGGGTGTGGCGGCCACGCCATCACCCGTCTCCGGCACGACGCAGCGGGCGCAATCCGCACCCCCGCACAGGTCACGGATTCGCTCGTCTTCGAGAATTACGACGATCGCCACTACGGATATCTGCGCGTTACCGTGACAGAGATGCAGTTGAAATTCGAGTTTCATCCCGCCGAAGATGGCTCTTCGGAGAAGACGCCGGATGATCGCGTAGTCGTTGATTTGAGGACTCGAAGGCTGATAACCGCCTGATTCTGCTTTGCGCCGAGGAAGAAATCAGAGTTCTGCGAGGCATCAGGCAACCCGGAGGCGCGGGTTTTACAGGTTTTCCGCAAAGATCGCTGGTCCGGTATGGCACGGGCCGCTGGTAAAATTCAGGGCAATGGCTTCAGCAAAGGTTACAAATCTCCCCACCGCCAACCAGGACTCATTTTGGCAGGATCGCCGCGTTGCGTACTTTTCGATGGAAATTGCGGTCGCGCCTGAGATACCGACCTACAGCGGGGGCCTAGGCGTCCTGGCCGGGGACACGCTCCGTTCCGCTGCGGACACCGGGTTGCCGCTGGTGGCCGTCACGCTTTTGCACCGGAGAGGATATTTCCGGCAGCATCTCAGCCCGGACGGCGTGCAGACCGAACAGGATGCGCCGTGGGAGCCGGAGAAATTGCTGGAACCGCTGAGCCCCGCCGAGGCCATCACGATTCAGGGCAGGCCGGTGATGGTGCGTGCCTGGCGCAAAGATATTGTTGGCGTGGATGGCCACGTGGTGCCGGTTATTTTTCTCGATACTGACCTGGCGCCCAACGATCCCTGGGACCGCACCCTGACCGATCATCTGTACGGGGGCGACACCTTTTACCGGCTGTGTCAGGAGACGGTTCTCGGCCTGGGCGGGATGCGGATTCTGAATGCTCTGGGTTGCGCGCCCGATGTGTACCACATGAATGAAGGCCACGCGGCGCTGCTGACACTGGCATTGCTCGAAGAGCAGGTGGGCGACCGCGAGCTGGCGCAGGCGACGGAAGAAGACCGCGAACAGGTTTGTGAGCGCTGCGTGTTTACCACCCACACGCCGGTACCTGCCGGGCATGATCGCTTCTCGCTGGATCAGGCGCAGCACATCCTGGGCGCTGAACGCACCAGTGCGCTGCAGCGGTTCGGCTGCTGCCCCGAAGGCATGCTTAACATGACGTATGTTGCGCTGCGCTTTTCGCGCTACGTCAACGGCGTCGCCATGCAGCACGGACGCGTTTCGCAGGAGATGTTTCCCAACTCCACCATCCATGCGATCACAAACGGCGTTCATGCGGCCACCTGGCTGCAGCCGGCCATGCAGCGGTTGCTGGATGAGCGAGTTCCCGAATGGCGCCGCGACAATTTATATCTCCGCTTCGCCATCGGCATTGCGCCGGAAGAGATCCACGCGCGGCACATGGAGGGCAAAAGAAAGTTGATCGCAACGGTTGCCGAACGCACCGGACTGAAGCTCCAGGAAGACTGCTTTACGCTTTGCTTTGCGCGCCGCGCCGCCACTTATAAACGCGCCGACCTCCTGTTTACCGACCGCGGACGTCTGGCGCGCATTGCCGAAGAGTTCGGCGGCCTGCAGATCGTCTACGCCGGCAAGGCGCATCCGCACGATGAGGCTGGCAAGGCCATGATCCGCAGCGTGTTCGATGCAGCCGCTGCGCTGAACTCCTCGTTGCTGCGCATTGTGTATCTCGAAAATTATGAGTGGGAGCTGGGGGCAATCCTGACCGCCGGCGCCGATCTATGGCTGAACACGCCGCGCCTGCCGTATGAGGCCTCCGGCACCAGCGGCATGAAGGCGGCGATGAATGGCGTTCCCAGCCTGAGCACGCTCGACGGCTGGTGGATTGAGGGCTGGATTGAAGGTGCGACCGGCTGGGCAATTACCGAAGGCGAGACCGAAGCTGACGAAGCAAATTCTCTTTACGAAAAGCTGGAGCGCGAGATTCTGCCTCTCTACTATCGCGATCCGCGCCGCTGGGCAGAGATCATGCGCATGTCGCTCGCCATTAATGGCTCCTTCTTCAACACGCACCGCATGCTGTACCAGTACGTCACCAATGCATACTTTCCCGGCGCCGGACGGTCTCTGCCGCGCCGTGAAGTCGAGCTGCAGATGTCGCGCTGAGCAGGGTTAAAAGCGACAAGCAGATCCCCGGCGGGAAAGACAACAAGAAAAGCTACGGCAAAGCAGCAGCCGAGCAACGGCGAAAGCAGAAGTGGGATTGCAGACGATGAAAGTTGTACTGGCTGAGAAGGTTTCGCCGGCGACGCTGGCAGTGTTTCAGCGGTCGCCTGAGTGGCAGGTGGTGACGCATGACCAGATCAAAAATGGTCTGGAGGCGGAGTTGGCAGATGCCGAGGCGCTGGTGGTGCGCTCGGCGGTGCAGGTGGACGCGAAGCTGCTCGAGAGCGCGCCGAAGCTGCGCGTGATTGGCCGCGCGGGTGTCGGCGTGGACAACATCGACACCGAGGCGGCGACGCGGCACGGCATTGTGGTGATGAACACGCCGGGCGGTAATGCGGTGGCTGTAGCGGAGCTGACGCTGGGCCTGATGATTGCGCTGGCGCGCATGGTGCCCCGGGCGAATGCGACGATGCACGCGGGCAAGTGGGAGAAGAAGTCGCTGCAGGGCTCGGAGCTGCGCGGTAAGACGCTGGGCATTGTGGGCATGGGCCGCGTGGGCCTGGAGGTTGCGCGGCGGGCGCGCTCCTTCGGCATGGAGCTGCTGGGGCATGACCCGTTTGTCTCTGCGCGCCCCAACCAGCGGGCGGCGATTGCGCGCGAGTATGGCGCGGTGCTGGCGCCGCTGGAAGAAGTGCTGCAGAAGGCGGACTACGTAACGCTGCATCTGGGGTTGACGGCGGACACCGAAAGCATGATCAACGCTCAGACGCTGGCCGCGATGAAGAAGGGCGTGCGGCTCATTAATTGTGCGCGCGGCGAGCTGATCGATGAAGGGGCGCTGGCCGAAGCGCTGCGCAGCGGGCATGTGGCGGGTGCGGCGCTGGATGTGTTCCGCAAAGAGCCGCTCAAAGATTCGCCGTTTTTCGGCATGGAAAATGTCATCCTGACGCCGCACATTGCCGGCTCCACCGGCGAGGCGCAGGAGGCCGTGGGCGTGCAGATTGCCGAGCAGGTGCATGCGTACCTGACGACCGGGGTGGTGCAGAACGCGGTGAATTTTCCGTCTCTGTCGTACGAGGAGTACAGCGCGCTGGCGCCATATCTGGAGCTGGGCGACCGGCTGGGCAAGTTTCTGGCCGCGACCTTCGACGGCAAGATCGAGAGCCTGCACATTACCTACTCCGGCGCACTGGCGCAGATGCGGACGGAGATGATCCGCAACGCTGTGCTGTGCGGACTGCTGGGTACCTCCGGCCACGCGAACCGCGTAAATGCGTCGGCGATTGCGGCAGATCAGGGCATCCACGTGCATGAGCAGAAGGATGAAGAGACGCAGAGTGCAACGGGCACGACGCTGAAGCTGACGGCGCACGCGGGCAAGCAGTCCGCGCACCCGGGCGTGAGCGTGAGCGGCACGGTGCTCCACGGGCGCGCGCCGCGGCTGCTGTTTTGCGACGGCATCGATATTGAAGCGCCGCTCGAAGGCACGCTGCTGTTCCTGCGCAACCAGGACGTGCCCGGTGTGATTGGCCGGGTAGGCACCATGCTGGGCGAGCTGGGCATCAACATTGCGAACTTTTCGCTGGGGCGGGCGGAGTCCGCGGCGGGCAAAGACGGCGTGCGGCAGGCGCTGGCCGTGGTGCACGTGGATGCGGCGAGCCCGGCCGCCCAACTGGCGCAGGCGGCGGAGAAGCTGCAGTCGCTGGATGCGATCCGCAGCGTGCGGCTGGTTAAACTGAAGTAGATCCGGTCGTAACTGGAGGCCGAATGCCGTTATACGAGTACGAATGCAAGGCGTGCCATCAGCGCACAGAGAAGATTCAGAGCTTTAATGCGCCGCCGGAGACGGTCTGCCCGAAGTGCGGCGGGGCGCTGGAACGGGTGATCTCCGCGCCGGCCCTGCAGTTTAAGGGCGCGGGGTGGTATGTGAACGACTACGCGAAGGGCAGCGGCAGCGCAGCGAGCGCGAACGGCGCGGCCAAGGACAAGACCGGAAGCGCGCCGGCCGCTACTGGAGAGTCCTCGAGCGCTCCATCTTCAACAGGCACTGATGCTGCAGCGCCAGCCAGTCCCGCGCCCGCATCGACGACCAGTTCGGGCTCGTGAGCCTTTCGCTGCGTCAACAAGCCCATGCGAGGACACGCCGGCGTCGCTCAACGGGTAACTGAACGCACCGTGCCGACGACCGCGACAGTTCCGCAGGATGATCTTCAGCCGTGGCTGGCAGCGCTGCCGGCAGCGCCTGCGGTGTTCGTGTTGCACGGACACGAGGCGTCCCAAACTCCATACATTGCGAAGACCGCCAACCTGCGGCGGCGCATGCAGCGGCTGCTGACGCCTGCGCAGCCGGGCAGCAAGCGGCTGAACCTCGCGGGCCGGATCGCTTGGCTCGAATACTCTCTGACGGGTTCGGTCTTTGAGGAGTCGCTGATCCTGCTGCGCACCCACTGGCGGTGGTACGGCGCGGGCGCGGTGAAGCGGCTGCATCTGCGGGCCCCGGCGCTGTTGCGCATGAGCGTCGAGAACCGGTATCCCCGCGTATATGTCACCAGCCGGCTTTCGCTGCGCGCGCTCCCGGCGTTCTTCGGGCCGTTCGCATCGCGGGTAAGCGCGGAGCGATTTCTGGAGGAGGCGCTGAACCTGTTTCTCCTGCGCCGCTGTGTGCCGGATCTTGAACCGGACCCGAAATTTCCCGGCTGCGTGTACTCGGAAATGAAGATGTGCCTGGCACCATGCTACGAGGGCTGCACCGACGAGCGGTACACCGAAGAGGTGCAGCGTGTGGGAGAGTTTC
>JAKAUB010000063.1 GCA_021827845.1 Acidobacteriota bacterium
GTCCATTGCAGCACCTGGCCGGCCGCGGTGGCCATCAGCACGCCGCCCAGCGCGCCCGCCGCGCCGCCCAGCCCGGTCACGGACCCCACGGCGGCAGCAGGAAACATGTCGGGCGCCGTCGTGTAAAGGTTGGCGCTCCACGCCTGGTGCCCGGCCGCAGCTACGCTCAGCACGGCCACGGCTGCCCACTCATGCCGCATGTCTGCGGTGAAGAGCACCGGCAGCACGCTGCAGGCGGCCAGCAGCATGGAGCCGAGGCGCGCCCGCGCGGGCTGCGCACCAAAGCGCAGTAGCCACGCAGGCAGCCAGCCGCCCGCGACGCTGCCCACGTCGGAGACCAGATAGATGGCGATCAGCGGCGCCCCGAGATGCGTCAGGTTTACGTGATAGCGCGACTCAAACAGCTTCGGCAGCCAGTACAGGTAGAACCACCAAACCGGATCCGTCAGAAATTTTGCGGCCGCGTATCCCCACATCTGCCGCTGCGCCAGCAGGCGCCGCCACGCGGGCGCCGGTTCCGTGGATTCAACGTCGTCCACCGCCTGCCCCGCGCGGATATACGCATACTCCTGCTGTGAAAGACGGGGCTGGCGCTCCGGGGCGCGATAGCCGGTCCACCACCACCCCAGCCACAGCAGGCCCAGCGCGCCGGTAAACAGAAACACCGCGCGCCAGCCGTAGCGCACGTCAATCCAGGGAACCAGCAGCGCCGCCGTGATAGCGCCCACATTGGCGCCCGCGTTCAGGATGCCAGTGGCCAGCGAACGCTCTTTGTGCGGAAACCACTCCGCGGTGGTCTTGATGGCGGCCGGAAAGTTCCCGCCCTCGCCTAGACCCAGCAGCGCGCGGCAGATGCCGAACCCCAGCACGCTCGACACCAGCGCATGGGCCGCGGAGGCCAGGCTCCAGACCAGCATCATCAGCGCATAGCCGATGCGCGTGCCCACGCGGTCCATGAACCAACCCGCAAACAGCATCCCCACCGCGTACGCCGCCTGAAACGCGCCGATGATGTAGCCGTACTGCACTTCCGACCAGCCGATCCTGGCCTGCAGTTGCACGGCGAGGATCCCCAGCACCTGGCGATCCATGTAGTTTTTCGTGGTCGCGAAAAACAGCATGGCGCAGACAATCCAGCGAAGATGTCCGCCGGACCGCACCGCCGGCAAATCCCGGCCTGGCTGCAAGGGTTCCAGAAAGTCTCCTGGGGGTGGGCGCAAGAACTGCCCGCATCATAACCAAGACGCCCAACACGGCGAAATCTCCACGGCGCCATTCACGGCCCGGCCCCGAACTGTGAAAAAATCAGGGTAGCTATGATTTCTGTCAGCAATGTCACCATGCGGTACGGCTCAAAGGTGCTCTTTGAGGATGTATCCGCCACGTTTACCCCCGGACGCCGGTACGGCCTGACTGGCCCGAACGGCGCGGGGAAATCGACCTTTATGAAGATCCTGAGCGGTGAACTGGAGCCGCAGAAGGGCACTGTCACGCGGCCCCGTAAGATCGGCGTGCTGCGCCAGGATCAATACGCCTTTGACGCCTTCCGCGTGATCGACACCGTCGTGATGGGCAACAAGACGCTGTGGGCGGCGCTCGAAGAGCGCGACCGCATCTACGAGAAGGCGGAGCTGGACGACGCCGATGGCATGCGTCTGGGCGAGCTGGAAGGCATCGTCGGCGAAGAAGACGGCTACACGGCGGAGAGCGATGCCGCCATTCTGCTGCAGGGCCTCGATATCCCCGATGAAGTCCACGAGCGCAAAATGGGCGAGCTCCAGGGCGGGCAGAAGGTCCGCGTGCTGCTGGCGCAGGCACTGTTCGGCAACCCGCAGGCGCTGCTGCTCGATGAGCCGACGAACTATCTCGATCTCGACTCCATCCACTGGCTGGAAGAGTTTCTGATCCGTCGCGAAGGCACGCTGATCACCATTTCGCACGACCGCTATTTTCTGAACAACGTCTGCACCCACATTGCGGACATCGATTACGAGACGATCATCACCTACACCGGCGGCTATGACGATATGGTGCTGGCCAAGACGCAGGTGCGCTCGCGGCTGGAGGCACAGAACGAGGCCCGCGAAAAGAAGATTGCGCAGTTGAATGAGTTCATCGCGCGCTTCTCCGCCGGCACCCGCTCCAGCCAGGTCACCTCCCGCAAAAAGGAAGTGGAGCGGCTGCAGACCAGCGAGTTGGCGCGCTCCAACATTCAACGCCCGTATATCCGCTTCGACCAGTTGCGCCCGTCGGGCAAGCACATTCTAGATCTGGACACCGTCCGCAAGGCGTACGGGGAGAACCAAGTGCTGCGCGGCTTTTCGGCGTCCGTCATGCGCGGAGAAAAGATATGCCTGATCGGCCGCAACGGGCAGGGCAAGACCACGCTGATCAAGGCACTGCTCGCCAACGCCCCGAACGTGGAGCGGCCGGCCGGGGACAATCCGGCGAACGACATCGACTCTGGCACGGTGAAGTGGGGGCACGAGGCGCAGATCGGCTACTTTGCGCAAGACCACACGGCCACCATCGAGAAGGGAACCACCGCCGCCGAGTGGCTGCACCAGTTCGACCCCAAGGCCACGCAGGAAGACATCCGCGGCGTGCTGGGCCAGATGTTGTTCAGCGGCGAAGAGGGCCTGAAGCCGACCAACGCGCTCTCCGGCGGTGAGGCCGCGCGGCTCATCTTTTGCCGGCTCATGATGCAGAAGCCCAACTTCCTCATCTTTGACGAGCCGACGAACCACCTCGATCTGGAGGCCATCAACGCGCTGAACCAGGCGCTGCAGAAGTATGAGGGCACCGTGCTGCTGGTCACGCATGACCAGGAGCTGATCGATGAGGTGGCCACCCGCATCTGGAGCTTTGAAGATCACACGATCCAGGACTTCAAAGGCCCGTATGCGGAGTTTCTCCAGGCTCGGGCCATGGCGGCGCGGTAGACCGGCGCCGTCCGGCGCAGTTTCAGGATGCCAAACAGATTCCTGCGTTTGCGCAACAACAATCCTGCAGCGTTTGCGTCCAAGGCAGGTGACGACTGGGGGGAGCATGCGAACCGCTGGCTGGGTTCTTACGGGGTGTCTGGTTCTAACGGGGTTGACGTCGGGCTGTGCCAATCTCGCGCCTCCCGGGGCGACCGCAACCCAGCCGTCGCAACCAGCGCCCAATCCGACCCAGCCGCCGCCCACCCCCACACAGACCGGCTCGGTAACAATCAGCCCGCAGAATGCGGCGGTCGCGCCCGGACAAACGGCGCGCTTCTCGGCGGCCAGCTCCACGGGCGGTTCCATTGCCTACTCGGTGAACGGCGTTCCGGGCGGGAACGCGACCGTGGGCACCATTAACGCAGCCGGTGTCTATACCGCGCCGGCGAGCATCAGCCAGAGCGAAAACATTGTCGTGCAGGCCGCTTTAACCAGCGCGCCCACCGCGAACAACGCCACCGCCACGGTTGCGGTTATCAACCCCGGGGTGGTCACCCAGACGGCCAACCCGCTGGTGGCGCAGTATTCCATCTACCTGCCGCAACCCGGCAGCATGTCGGTGCAGTTCGGTCAGAGCAATGGGGCGACCCGTAGCACCTGGTCGCAGTCCACACCCTCCAGCTACGGCGGGCAGATTACGATGCTCGTCGCCGGCATGCAGGGATCCTCGAACTATCAGTTGCAGGGCAACATCACGCTGGCCAACGGCGTCAGCTTTCAGGACACGCAGCATCCGTTCACCACCGGCGCGGCATTGCCGACGGTGCCTGTGCAGATCAGCACGCCCAACGGGCAGACGCCGCAGCCGGGCATCGAGCTCTTCGATACCGTCCCGTTTGGCAGCCAGCCGATCAACAACCTGAACCAGGCCTTTGCGACCGACCTGCAGGGCAATGTCATCTGGACGTATCAGTTTCCGCAGAATGAGCCCGGCTCGGCGGCCAACGTCATCTTCCCCATCAAGCTGCTGCCCAACGGGCACATGATCATGGTCATCGGCTACGTGGCCTCGCCCACCGCGCAGCAGAATATTCCCTCCGGAACCATCAGCGTGGTGCGCGAGGTGGATCTGGCCGGCAACACCATCCGCGAGCTATCCATCGATCAGCTCAACCAGTCGCTCGCCGCCGCCGGATACTCCGGCCTCAACCTGCTCACGTTTCACACCGACGTGCTGGTGCAGCCCAACGGGCACTGGATCGTGATGGCGTGGATGACCAAGCCCTACACCAACCTGTCCGGCTATCCCGGAACCGTCAACGTGCTCGGCGATGTTCTGGTGGAAGTGGATCCCAGCCAGAACTTTCAGCCGGTCTGGGTCTGGAACAGCTTCGACCATCTCGACATCAACCGCCATCCCTACCAGTTTCCTGACTTCACGCACTCGAATGCGATGCTCTACTCCGCCGACGATCACAACCTGCTGCTCTCCATCCGCCAGCAGAACTGGATTGTGAAGATCAATTATCAGGACGGCACCGGCGACGGCAGCATTCTGTGGCATCTGGGTGAAGGCGGCGACTTCAAGCTGGTGGGCGGCACCGACCCCACCGACTGGTTCTACGCGCAGCACGGCATCAACTTCTTCAGCCAGAACACCTCCGGCGTCTTCACGCTGGGCATTATGGACAACGGCAATGACCGGCAGTTCCCGCCAGGCGTCACCTGTGGCTCTGCTGGCGCGCCGCCCTGCCAGTACTCCACCGCGCCGGTTATGCAGATTGATGAGAACGCGAAGACGGCGACCCTCCTCTCCAACTACACGCCGCCGTCCAGCTTTTACAGCTACTTTGGCGGCCAGACGGACCTGCTCGCCAACGGCGATACGGAGTCGGACTTCTGCGCGGCGAAGGGAGGCGCCATTGTGCAGGAGTTCCAGCCCAGCGGCACCTCCGCGTCCGTGATCTGGCAGGCGCATACGCCCGGCTATAACCAGTACCGCGCCTATCGTCTACCCAGCCTGTACCCCGGCGTGCAATGGTAGGTGTCGCGCCGCAGGAAGCTGAAAATGGACCGGCAGGCGGGCCGCAACATCTAACCACGCTGGATATGGGTGGAGGGCCGACAGATCCGGAGGTGCAGGAGGCGCTGCCGCGGGCGCAGCGTGGGCCGGACGGGAAGTATCTCAATCCGCTTCCGACCTCCGTCGCAGGCCCCGGAATGCTGCCGCGCATGATCCGGCGCTACATCACGGAAGGCCGGCGTGGCGAGCCGGAACACCCGCTGGGTCCGTTTCGCACCGATCCGGCGGTGCTGCAGACACCGGCTGCCACCGGTCTGCGCGTCACCTGGCTCGGCCACTCTTCGCTGCTGCTGGAAGTGGATGGCATTCGCATTCTGACCGATCCGGCCTGGGGAGAGCGAGCCTCGTTTGTGCGTTTCATGGGCCCCCGGCGCTTTTATCCCACCCCGCTGCCCATCGCCGATCTGCCGCCGCTCGATGCCGTGCTGCTCTCGCACGACCACTATGACCATCTGGACCAGGGAACCATCGAACAGATCGCCGGCACCGGAGTGGCGATCGTCTGTTCGCTGGGCATGCGCCCCATTCTGGAGCGCTGGGGCGTTCCGCCCGCGCGCATTACCGAGCTCTCCTGGGGGGATTCGGCCCAGGTGGGTGCCTGCACCCTGACGGCGACGCCGGCTCGGCATTTTTCCGGGCGCAGCCTGTGGAATCGGAATGAGACCCTATGGTCCTCGTTTGTCATTCGCGGGCCGCGGCACAACATCTTCTTCGGCGCGGACTCCGGCCCGTTCCCGGGTTTTCAGCAGATTGGCAGACTCTTCGGGCCGTTCGATCTGACGATGCTTGAGATCGGCGCGTACGACGATGACTGGCCCGATATTCACATGGGCCCGGATCGGGCCGCAGAGGCGCATCTCGCGCTCGGCGGCCGCTTGCTGCTGCCCATCCACTGGGGCACGTTCAATCTGGCGTTCCATCCCTGGCGTGAGCCTGTGGAGCGCCTGCTGGGTGCGGCCCGGGCGCAGGGAATTCGTCTGCTACTGCCCCGGCCGGGCGTTCCGATGGATGTGACGGGCGACGAACATCACAGCAATTGGTGGAAAGCCTGAGGCTGCGGCAACGCCACGCGCCAATTCCTCCTCCTACTTAGAGGAGTTTGCAGATTGCCACGGAATGCATGCGGCCGAATCGCCGTCATCCTGCGCGTAAGGAAGGATCTCTGCTTTGCAGAGAAAAGCCAATACCTGGATTCTTCGCTTCGCTCAGAATGACGGACTGTGCTCTACAGCAACAGTGAAAAGTATTGCGGGCGCTTCGTACGCAGGCAGAGCATTTCTGCCTGACCACAGTTTGTTCAGCAGGGGAGAGACACGATTATGGCGGGAATTTTGAAAGGTAAAACCGTCGCAATTCTTGCGACCGATGGATTTGAAGAGGCCGAGCTGGCCGAGCCGAAAAAAGCGCTGGAGCATGCCGATGCGACCATCCACGTGATCGCGCCGCACACCGGAGAGATCAAAGGGTGGAAGACGGCGGACTGGGGCCGCGTTGCCAAGGTCAATCGCGACCTGAATGAAGTTTCGTTTGAGGACTACGATGCGCTGATGCTGCCGGGCGGCGTTATCAACGCCGACAAGCTGCGCACCGACATACGCGCCGTGCAATTTGCCAAAAAGTTCTTTGACGCCGGCCGCCCCGTCGCTGCGATCTGCCATGCCTCGTGGCTGCTCATTGAGGCCGATGTCGT
Source organism: Acidobacteriota bacterium (assembly GCA_021827845.1). Classification (GTDB taxonomy): domain Bacteria; phylum Acidobacteriota; class Terriglobia; order Terriglobales; family Acidobacteriaceae; genus JAKAUB01. The sequence goes on from JAKAUB010000063.1 coordinate 6,698, forward strand.
GCGAGGCCGCACCATGACCTCCTGGCCTTCGCTGCAGACGGACCTGCGCAATGCGGGCGCCAACTGGATCGATGAGCAGGTCGTGGTCGATGGCAACCTGGTCACCAGCCGCAAACCAGACGATCTGCTCGCCTTCAACAAGCGGATGATCGAGATGTTCGCCGCCTCAAGTCGCCTGGCGCAGACGGCCTGAGCCCTATTGCTTCGGCAGCGGATGGAGCTGGATCGTCCGGCCCGTCCGCGCCGACTCGCGTGCCGCGTCCAGAATCTGCATGACGATAATGTTGGTGTCGAGCGCCGTCAGATCGCCTTTCGGCACCAGCTTGCCGTGCAGCACCGCCTCCAGGTACTGCATCGGGTTGGCATTGGGCGGCGGAATCGGCGGCGCTGTCATGACGCGCGGCGCCTGGCGGCCCACGCGCATGCGTATCTGCGACGTCCCGATGGTGACGGCATCGCCCTTGGTGCCGTAGAGTGCCATATCCTTCACGGAATACGACCAGTTCCACGATGGCATCAGGACAGCCTGCATGCCGGGGTAGCGCAGGATGATCGTCGCGTCGTCATCGACGTGCGGATACTCCTGCGGCTTGTCAGTCTGTGCGACCGCAGTGACGCTGATCGGCGTCTCGCCATGCGTCAGCCACGTTACCAGATCGGCGCCGTAGCAGCCGAAATCGAATAGGGCGCCTGCACCATTTTTCTGCGGATCGGTCAGCCACGCCAGAAACTCCGGCTGCACACCGATCTCCTTCGGCCCTTCATGTCCGTCGCGCACAATCACCTTGCGCAGTGTGCCCAGCGTGCCATCCTGCACCGCGTTGTAGGCCGCGCGGTTGCTGCTGTACCAGGTGGTTTCATAGTTCACCAGTACTTGAATGTGGTGCGCGTGTGCTGCGGCGCGAATGGCCAGCGCATCGCTCAGGCTGGTCGCCAGCGGCTTCTCAACCATTACGTTGACGTTATGCGCCGCTGCGGTTTCGATCACCCGCCGGTGGTCGCTGATCGCGGTGTAGACCAGAACAGCGTCCGGATGCGTGCGCTCCAGCATGGTGTCCAGCGATGTATAGAAGAGGTTCGGCGCAAGATGGAACTGGCGCTGGTAGCGCTGCGCCAGCGTGGTATCCGGGTCCTCGATGCCCACGAGCTTCACTTCCGGGTGGTCCTTGAGCGTGGGGAGAAAGCCGGCCACATGGCCATGCACCAGGCCGACGATGGCGACGCGAATGGTGCCGGCCGACTGCGCCCGGCTTGACACCGGCGCGAGTGCCAGACCCAGCAAAACGGCACAGATGGAAACGATGCGAACTGGAACACGACGCATACCAACGCTCCCCCCCAACCACAAGATTGACCAGCCAGCGGGCTGCTGAGAGGCTCAGCGGACCCAAACCAGATAGACGGCGAGCCCGACTCCAGCCGCCGCGAGTAAAAACGCAATGCCCACGGCAAGTTTGGATGGCCGGCCAGCCTGCCACGTGCCGCCAGCCAGTGCATGCACCTGACGAACATGCCGGATGGCCGCCGTCAGATTGACGATCACGCCAAGCGCGACCAGGCCCGTTCCCAGCCAAAGGGAAGGACCGGTCTGCGCCGGGGCGGGTGAAGCCTGCGGCTGCCGCATGGCCAGTTCTCGCAGAAACAGGCCGAAGCGGGCCACGACAAAGCCGAAACCCATCAGCGCCAGGCCGGTGCGGAGCCAGGCGAGAAAGGTCCGCTCCGCCGCGAAGAAGACGCGAGGGTCGCTTTTGGAGGAGTTGGAATCGTCCGGGGACATCGAGGCAGCAGGCTCCAGTCGCGATGGGGCCGTCAGGCTTCGAGAAACGCGACGGACTTGATACCGCTCAGTTCAAAGCGCTTCCGGCAGCGGACGTTCTGGCACGCCACCTGGTCTTCTTTGAGCACCATGTAGGATTGCGCCTTGGCAAAGCGGGCGCGGTCGCGCTCGTCCGCGCGGGGCGGCAGACCGTTCTTCTTGCGCCGCACCAGCCAATTCAGCTTGTATTCCGCAGTCTGGCGGCAATGCGGGCACGTCAGCGTCTGCGGCCGCTGTTCCGGCTTCTCGTTATAAAAGTCACGCTCTTCCATCCCGGTGCCTCCTTTGCCTCAATTCAGTATGGCACCGGGAACGGAGCGATTGCGAGCCGGACTACTTGACCGGAAGGGTTTTCTTCGAGAGGTACCAGGCCTCAACATCCAGACCCTGTTCGCCGGCGGCGCGCTCCCGTGCGGCTTCGAGGGTAGCCGGAGCGGGCACAATCACCGGCTCGCCGGGCTGCCAGTCGGCCGGCGTGGAGACGCCATTTTTGTCCGAGGTCTGGAGCGCGTCGAAGATGCGCAGTAGCTCATCCACATTCCGGCCCAGTTGCATGGGGTAGTAAAGGATCGCGCGAATCTTGCGCTTCGGATCGATGGCAAAGACGGCGCGGATCGTCGCGGTATCTGAAACCGCGGTGTGCACCATGCCGTAGAGCCCGGCAACCTTCTGGTCCAGGTCGGCGATGATCGGGAAAGTGATCTGGACGCCGGTGCGCTGCTCAATGTCCCGCGCCCACGCGATGTGCGAGTAGAGGCTGTCAATCGACAGGCCTACCAGCTGCACGTTGCGCTTTTTGAACTCCTCAGAGCGCCGGGCAAAGGCCAGAAACTCCGTGCTGCACACCGGGGTAAAGTCCGACGGGTGAGAAAACAGCATCACCCACTTGCCGCCGCTGGTCAGATCGCTGAGGCGCAGCGGACCCTGCGTCGTTTTGGCTTCAAAGTCTGGCGCGTCGTCCAGAATGCGGGGCATGGAAATGGAAACCGTGTCGCTCAAAGCAAGCACTCCTTATGGCCGATCGCAGTGGAAATGTCGCGTCCGGCTCAGCTTTATGGATGTTGAAAGTTGAGGATGCGATTCAACAGCCGCCACTTTTGCTTTCGACGGCACAGTTGCCGCCCATGCCGTTTTGTTGTCATTCCGGCAGGGGAACTGGTTCCGCTTTTTGTCTAAAAAGCTCTACCCCATGTACATGCCGCCATTCACGTCCAGAACATGTCCCGTAATGTAGCTGGCGTGTTCCGAGGCCAGAAACGTTACCGCATTGGCGATGTCCTCCGGCGTGCCCGGACGGTCCAGCGGAATCTGGGTCAGCATGGCGGCGCGCTGCTGCTCGTTCAGCACGTCGGTCATCGGCGTCGCGATAAATCCCGGCGCGACGGCATTCACTGTAATGTTGCGGGAGGCAAGCTCCCGCGCCAGCGACTTGGTCAGCCCGATCAGCCCCGCTTTGCTGGCTGCGTAGTTGGCCTGGCCGGCCTGCCCGGTTTCGCCCACCACGCTGGTGATGTTGATAATGCGTCCGAACCGCGCCTTCAGCATGGCGGTGGCCACGGCCTGGGTCAGCAGGAATGTCCCGGTCAGATTGGTGGTCAGCACGGCGTCCCAGTCTGCCAGCTTCATACGCAGCATCAGGTTGTCACGCGTAATGCCGCCGTTGTTCACCAGAATGTCGATCTTTCCCATTGCGGCGAGCACGGCTTTGGCGCCCGCGCAGATTGACTCTTCGCTCGCCAGATCCAGCGCGAAGGCGCTGGCCTGTCCGCCGGCGTCCGTAATCTGCTGCGCCACTTCGCTCAGCTTTTCGCTGTTCCGTGCTGCCAGGGCAACGCGCGCCCCTGCATTTGCCAGCGCCAGCGCGCAGGCGCGTCCGATCCCTTGCGAAGCGCCGGTGACCAGCGCCACGCGTCCTTCCAGTAATGCCATTTCGGATAACCCCCGGGAAAATCTACTGTGCGGCGCGACCGCGCGGGCTGCGGCCTGTACGCCACTCAACCGTAGCGGGCGGCGAAGCTCTGGTCGCTCATCGTCAGGTACAGAATGCCCTCAACGAATCCAACCACCGCAGGGATAAAGGTAAAGGAAAAAACCAGATAAAGAATCCCCCACCCGGGCTGGTTCAGATAGAACTTGTGGATTCCCAGCCCGCCGAGGAAGATGCCCAGCAGCCCGGCCACCACCTTGCTCTTGCGCCGCGGCATGGTGGAAACCGCGGATAGCGGCGCGGCGGTGGTACGCGCGCCACACCGGGCGCAGGTGAGTGCTTCATCGGCGACGGGCGCCCCGCAGTGCGGACAGTACTTTCCTTGCTTGCCAGCCGGTTGGTCCATGCGTTCTCCCAAGGGCAGTTTCCGTACGGGGTGCTTTGGATTTGCCTTGTTATATCACTCCACAACTTCTAATGGATGCGTGAGGTGAGGATCGGTGAGCAAAGGCTCACCCGCCGCCGGCGCCATGCGGGGAGAGCCCGCACCGTCACGCCGCGCCGCTGCCTCCGATAAAATTGCCCCGCGCCAGCCGCGCAGGTCGTTGCGGGCGTCAAACCGAGCGGAGGCAGCAATGACGCAGTTCGACCCCGAAGCGCTGAAGACGCGCAGACAGTTTCTGCATCTGGCAGGAGCAGGAGCCACCGCCGGACTGGGCGCCGCTGCCCTGGACCCACGCAGCGTCCACGCATCGACGGGGCCTCATTCCCGGCAGTTCCTGGTCACTGCGTATGGCGCGGTCGGCGACGGCAAGGCCATCGACTCCCCTGCGATCAACCGGGCCATCGATGCGGCCGCGGCGGCAGGCGGCGGTACCGTCAGCTTTCCCGCAGGAACGTATCGCTGCTATTCGATCCGGCTCAAAAGCCACGTGGCGCTGGCATTTGAGCCGGGAGCGACGATTCTCGCCGCGGACGGCGCGCAGTACGACCCCGCCGGGCCGAAGCAGCCATGGGAGGCGTACCAGGACTTCGGCCATAATCACTGGCAGAACAGCCTGCTCTGGGGCGAGGGGCTGGAGAACATCGCCATCACCGGCCCGGGCCTGATCTACGGCAAAGGTCTCAGCAAGGGCTACGGCCCCGGTCCAAAGGCGGAAGACCCCGGCGTGGGTGACAAGGCGATCGCGCTCAAGAACTGCCATAACGTTCTACTCCGCGACTTTGCCATTCAGCAGGGCGGCCACTTCGGCATCCTGGCCACCGGCGTCGACTCGCTCACGGTGGACAACCTGGTCATCGATACCAACCGCGACGGCATGGATATCGATTGCTGCCGCAATGCGCGCATCACCAACTGCACGGTCAACTCGCCGTGGGACGACGGAATCTGCCTGAAGAGTTCCTTTGCCCTGGGGTATGCGCGGCCCACCGAGAATGTGACCATCAGCAATTGCTACGTCTCCGGCTGCTGGCAGCTCGGCTCGGTCATCGACGGCACGTGGAAGAAGCACCCACCCGGAGCCGAGGTCTATTGGACGGGGCGCATCAAGCTGGGCACGGAATCGAATGGCGGCTTTCTCAATATCGCTATTTCGAACTGCATCTTCGAGGGCTGCCAGGGGCTGGCGCTGGAGACGGTGGACGGCGCGCATCTTGAAGACATCGCGGTCACCAACCTCACCATGCGCGATATCACCACCGGACCGCTTTTTCTGCGGCTGGGCGCGCGCCTCCGCGGCCCCAAAGCGACGACAAAGACCGGCACTCTGCGGCGCGTCAATATCGCGAACATCATCTGCACCAGCCGCAATGTGGCCGCCTGCTCCATACTCAGCGGCATTCCCGGCGTGGCCATGCAGGATGTCAATATCCACGACATGCAGGTGCTCACTCCGGGTGGCGGAACCGCGCAGCAGGCAGCTCTCCAGCCGCCGGAGGCAGTGGCCAAATACCCGGAGCCGAATATGTTTGGCCCCATGCCGGCGTACGGCTTTTACATCCGGCATCTGCAGGGGCTTTCGCTGGCAAATATCGCGCTCAAGACACGGCAGCCGGATGCGCGCCCCGCCATCGTGCTCCAGGATGTCAGCGACGCCCGGCTGTTTCAGATTCGCGCGCGGCAGGCCGGCCATGCGCCGCTACTCGCGCTTCAGCAGGTGACAGAGTTCGCCATCCGCTACAGCGATCCGGTGCCGGATGCATCCCTCGCTCAAGCGGAGTCCGTCCACCTGCCCCCAGGAACCTGATCTTGCGTTTGTTTTGTGGGTGTCATTCCCGCGGGGAATCTGCTTTTGCTTAGCCCATGGCCAAAGCGGGCTGCAGCCGCCACACCACCACCGCCTGGGTCCGCGCAAAGTGCAGCACCGGGGGGATGTCGGGCAGGCGCAGGCCGTGCGCCGCGGGCAGCTCGTTGCGTTCAATCTCCGCCTCGGCCGCCTCGAGTGGCCAGGGAGCGTGGTGGATGTTGCCTTGCAGCAGGATGCCGCTGGGGTGGCGCGTAAACAGGCAGTAGCGCTCGGTCAGAAAGTATTCGATGGTGCCGCGGGCGCTGCGCTGGGCATGCTGCGGGCCCATGCCGCGGTACGTGGCGCGAAACCCCACACTGCGGCCGGAGAGCAGCCGCTGGCTCTGGTAGTGGACCCAGCCGCCTTCGCGCTCTTCCGCCCGCATGCGCGCCCAGTAATACGGCAGGTGAAACCAGGCTCGCGCGGCGAGCACGGCT
>JAKAUB010000072.1 GCA_021827845.1 Acidobacteriota bacterium
CGGGGAGCGAGCTGGTGACCAGCACGGTGCGCATCTGCAGGTCTTTGCTGAGAGCGCGAATCTTGGTCCGCAGGTGCCGGAACTGCTCGGCCATCACCTGCTGGCGATCATCGAGCTCCGCGCCCGCCGGGGCCAAGGTGACCACCGAACGGCGAATCTTGCTGCTATCGAGAGGACGCGCCGCCGGCCGTGGAGTGGTCACGGGCACAACCGGCCCGATCTTTTCGTGCTCGGGGCGTTCGGCAGATGCAACCGTCTTCAGCATGCCGCCCGCTTCTTTCACACTCGTCAAATTCATCGTTCCTTCTCCGCTGTCTGGCTGGTTGGTCATCGATTCCCCGCAACGGCCGCCGCGCTTGGCGGCGTGCTCTCCCACTCCTTGTTAAATTTGGAGCACCGCGGCAGAGCGATCATTACAGGCAACTTCAGGTAGTCGGCCGCCTCTTCGGGCGTGTGGATGGTGTCATCTTTCAACTCAACAATCAACGCGAACAGGAACCCGGCAAGAACCCCCAGGAGCACTGCGCCCAGATACAACAGCACCGGATCGGGCTTGTACGGAGCTGTAGGCAGCGTCGCCGGATTCACGATGGAAAGCTCCTCCGGCGCCACATCCCGATTCAGATCTGCCGCCATCGCCGCCTGCTGACGCTTTTCAAGAAGCAGGTTGTAGTTCTTTTGCATTTCGTCATAGGTGCTTGCCAGACTCAGATACTCCGTCTGCACGGCAGGGGCCGTTCCGGCGGAAGCCTGCATCTGCGTCAGTTTCTGCTCCAGCTGATGGGCCCGCGCCTGACGCGATTTGATCTCCGTATTGAGCGCCACCAGCTGCCCGCGCAGTAGATCTGTCTGGCTGGGACCGCCCGTCTGCGTCAGTGCCGGAGCTGCGGTGGCAACGGCGGCAGCGGCAGCCGATGTTTTAGGAGCCGTTGCGAGCTGCTGCTTCAGAGCGGCAATGTCGTGCTTCAGCCGGATGACGTCCGGGTGTTCCGGGGTGTACTTGAGCAGATCGCCATGTAACTCCGCCTGCTTTTCTGCCAGCTCAAGCTGCAGCGGACTCATCGGCGCCGGACTGGCCGTGTCTCCCTTGCCCGTGGGATCCACGTTGAGGACAGATTCCAGATAGACCTTCTGCTGATTATCCTGATCGAGAGCCTGTGCATTGGTTTGCAGATCCGACTGCACCTGGCTCATCATCTGCAGGTTGGCTGCCTCTTCCTCGGGCAGTGAGCCGAGGTGCGCGCTTTTGAACGCCTGAATCCTGGCCTGCTGCTCCGCGAGCTGGCGTCCTGCCTGCGCCAGCTGTGCGTCGAGAAAGTGGGTCGCTCCTTGCGTCGCCTGATTGCCTTCGCGGATGTTTTCCTTCACAAACAGATCGGCCAGCCGCGAGGTGACCTCCTGCGCGAGCCGAGGGGTCGCAGCCACATATGAGATGGTGAAAGCGACGACGCCCCTGCTCTCAACCGCCGTGGTGGCGGGAGCGATGGTCAGATTCTTGTTCATTAACGCGCCAATCTCGCCGGTTTTCCCTTCCTGAACAAGCTTGGGATAAAGATTGAGCTCCGCTGCCATCCGGGCCAGGTCCTCACTGCTCATCACGCGCAGGGCGATGCGCTGTACCTGATCGGCGACGTCACTGGAGCTGACGCGCTTTTCGTAGACATTGGGAACCGGCGTGCCTTGTGCCAGCATGGTTGCCGTGGACTGATAGGTACGCGGCACCAGAGGAACCAGCAGAAAGCCGACGACGGTCACGACAACCGCCGGGAGGATGAGCCAGTATTTGCGTCGCTGCAAAACAGCTACGAAATCTCCGATTGAAGTAGGTGCCTTGCGCTGCATTATTCAAATCCTCCGCTGGTCATTGGATTACCGAGATTGAAGCGAATACCGCCGCCAAATTGATTGCGGGTGAATCCTAAAGTTGTCGTGATGTCCGGTTCTGAAAACCGCTCGTTCAAAACCGAATAAAGGGCAAAGAGTTGAAACTTCCGCCGAATCTGATAAGCGATCTGTGTTTGCGCGCCAAATACCTTGCCCGTTCCGTAGGTTTTGGCGCTGCCCGAATCCATCGCATACGTCGCTGCACCGGTGTAAATCCATCGCCCGTGAAAGGGGAGATAGGCGCTTCCAGTGAGGGCGTTCGAAACGATAGCCGGCGCCAGCAGATTGACGAGAAATGCACGGTCATAGGCCACGCCGAATTGCGATTGGCGGAGCCGGCGGAATGCACTCGCGGAGATGGCATAGCTGGTTGCCTGCACGCTGCCGAACAGCGGGCTAGACGATTGAATGAAGAGGGGACCCGCCGCGACGCTGGCCGAGATCGTCGAGGTTATTTGACGGGTATAGGTACCCTGAACGGTCTCTGCCACCTCATGACCGCTGGGGGTAATGCCGTATATGTAGATCGGCGTAATTTCTGCGCCAATCTGGGACTTGGGCGTCAATAAATAATCCAGGCGGAGATCGGCGCCGCTGGTGATTAGCCGCTCCGTGTAGGAGTGATTTGGATTGGCAATGTCCGCTGGGACGATTAAGAAAAATCCGGTCGTCAATGTTCCGGTAAATGTAAGACGGCTGGTCCACAAGTATTGGAGCCGAATGGACGTTGCCGCGTTCGTCATCTCAAAGCTGTCCTGACGAAGCTCGGTTCCAAGGTTGGGAACGATGACGTTGACGCCGCCGATGCCCAGCGTCTGCGGCAGATACTGATTCAAACTAAGAAACCGTGCACCGGTCGTCGACCAGGCGATTCCAAGACGCGGCGTAAAAGTATGCGTCACATTGGCGAAGACCCGCTGGTCGAAATTATTCACCTGGGTAAATGACGGATAGACGTTGTACTGCGGCTGATAGAGAAGGAACGCCTGCGTCCGCGCCGTCGTATTCTGCACGCCGGCATCTGCGCCAAACTGCATAAACCCGGTGGTGATCTGATTCGTCTGCGTGCCGAGAAAGTTTGTCTCCGCGCCGCCCATGGCCATCAGTCCCAGGCCGAAGCGGTCAAACGACTGGTTCTCGGCGTTGATCGCATTGACGCCCTGATTCAGCGTCAGACTGGAGCCAAGCGTCTGGCCCAGCAGCGGCTGATCCGCCGGGTTTGTCCCCCCGATTGGCTCCTCCCCCGCAGGGACAGCCTGCGCCCGGCCGCGCGGCACGCACAGCAGCGCCAGGCCCAGCAGCGCACACAGGAAAGACAAACGCACTCCGAACGGATTGGGATGGCGTCGCATTACGGAACCACCACCGTGTCGCGCGTCTGCAGCACCACATTATCCGCGCCGCGCTTGCCTTTCAGAATGTTTTTGTATTGCACCTTGATACGTTGGGCCTGTCCGTTGGGGCCGGTACGCAGCACATAAATCTTGCTTGCCTTGGCAAACTGCTGCAGTCCGCCGGCCGCGGCAATGGCATCCAGGACGGTCATGGGAGGAACCAGCGGGTAGGTACCGGGGCGAAGGACCTGGCCCAGCACATTGATTCGCTGGCTGAGAATCGCCGCCACAATCACACTGACCGCCGGGTTGGTCAGATACTTCGAGAAGTCGCGCGTCAAAACTGCCTGCAATTGCGGCGGCGTAAGTCCGGCGGCCTGCACATCCCCGACGAGAGGCAGAGAGATCCGCCCGTCCGGGCGCACCGTCACGTTGCGCGAAACCTCTGGCTCATGCCAGACATTGATGGAGAGGACATCATCGGCCCCGATGCGGTAGTTGGCGGCCACGGATGGGGCAACCCGAGTATCCGGCGCCGCCACCGTGCCGGTCTTGGCATCGAACGTGGTTCCTACAGGAGTCTCTGGCGCTGTTACCGGCGTCTCGTAGGCGGGCTGCGCCGTTGCACCGGACGCCTCCGGAGTCGGCGTCGGCGCCGGCGCCGGGTCAGTCGTCGTCTGGGCGCCAGCCATTACGCAGAACAATGTCAGCGCAGCGGTGGCGGCAAGGTGGCGGAAGCGGATTGAACTGCCAGCAAACATTAGTTCTCCTCAGAGGGAAGACGGGCGGGACCGTTTTCGCGAAGCCGCGGCAGTCCTGCGTCTTTGATTTTGTAGAGCAATGCCCGATAGCTGATATCGAGCGACTTCGCCGTCTTGCGGCGGTTCCAGCGGTGTTCGTTGAGAGCGCGCAGAATGATCTGCCGCTCCAGCATGCGGACCGCCCGCTGCGTCTGCGCGCGGAGTGGAAGATTTGCATCGGGCAGAAAGGGGAAGGCTTCGCCAGCTGCATCTTTCTCCCGCAGCGCCTCTACCATCGCATCTTCAGAGCCGAGCACCACATAGCGCTTGACCAGGTTTTCCAGTTCTCGTACATTGCCCGGCCAGTGATACCCCTCAAGCAGCTGCATCACAGAGCGGGAAAGAGGTTGAATCTGGCGGCCAAATTTCAACTCGTACAACCGCAGGAAATGCGTCAGTAGCAGCGGTACGTCGGAGCGATGTTCCCGCAGAGGTGGCAACTCAATCGAAACAACGTTAATGCGGTAGAAAAGATCGCCGCGAAAGCGACCAGCTTCGATATCGCTGTGCAGGTTGCGATGCGTGGCGCAAATCAGCCAAACATCGACCGCCTGATCTTCGACCGCGCCCAGGCGGCTGAAACGAAAATCCTGCAGCACCTGCAGCAGCTTGGCCTGCACACTGATGTCCAGGTCGCCAATCTCATCGAGGAAGAGCGTGCCCCGCTGGGCCTGTTCTACTTTGCCGGCCCGGGCGCGCTGCGCGCCGGTAAAGGCTCCCTGTTCGTAGCCAAAAAGTTCGCTCTCCACCAGGGTGTGGGGCAGCGATGGACAGTTGACGGAAACAAAAGGCCGGTCCCGGCGGGGAGAGAGCTGGTGCAGACTCTGGGCAACAATATTCTTGCCTGTCCCACTTTCTCCCGTTATCAAAACGGGAACGCCAGCCGATGCCGCCTGCTCAATCTGACGACGAACGGCCAGCATAGGTTCAGAGGAACCAAGAAGCGCCGGAACCGGATTCAGGGATGGAGCGATCAGTTGCATTTTTTCAACTCGCACTCCTCTAAGCACGTTCCGAGCCAAATCGCGGCGCAGGGGAAGATCGTTCTTTGTCTGTACTCTCGATGGCCCGGGGGCGAACTGCGCCGCAGCCTGCAGCGGCGACGGTCTTTCGAACACCATGCCCCGATGGGGAATCGTGAGGAAATTGGCGGAAACATGCCGTCGGGAGGCCGAGCACAGAGAGCGCTGCCCGCCCGAGGGTCTGGAGACACGGAGCCGGTGGGAAAAATGTTTCACACTCGTTGCCACCTATCGGCGAAAGAGTGCGAAGGCGATAGCGCGCCCCGAGAAGACGCCAGAAGCGACTCTACCGTCACCCCTGCCAGTACTCAAGTTTTGATTACCAAAAGGCTCTTGTCAGATGGAGAGGCGGCAAGGGACAATCACTGGGTCGCCTGTATCACTCAAAAAATGCGAATAACGCCCGCCTCCAGGAGGATCGTCGGAACACCGGCCCTCTTCGATGCGAAAGAGCCATCCCCCGGAATACCGACCAGTGGCCGTCGCGTTAAAAAGTTCAGTTTGAGTAGAGCCGATGCACAACCTTTGTCGGCTGCATACCATCTAACTGAGCGCTAGCTCTCACCGAACACGCATCCCCACAAGGGGAGCTTCTGTGGGAGTACAATTTTGCACCAACTCTCGACGTTTGTTCGACTTGCTGCCCAGGCTCTCAACCACCAAAACCTTAGGTTCAGTGCCTATGGCGCTGTTCGGCATGCTCGAGCGGAACCGCGCATCCTTCTTGACGCGGGTGCCCGAGAAATTCAGGAATAGGCGGTGCGTGTGAACCAACCATTGCGCGTTGTTCTGGTTGAAGATGAAGTATCGGTCAGTGGATATATCCAGCAGTTGCTTGAATCCATGGGTTGTGCTGTCGCCCCTCTCGAGAACCTGGAAATTCCCACGCTGTGCCGGGCGGCTCTCACGGCAGATCTCTGCCTGCTCGATACCACCCTCCCCGGTGTCGCCTCTGTCTCGCTGTTGACCCGGTTGCGCCAGGCCAATCCTTCGATGCGCGTCGTTCTGCTGCTGGCTGCCAACAATCAGGCCGGCTTTCTGGCAGCGGCGCGCGAGGGCGTTTACGACGTCCTGCCGAAGCCTTTCATGCGCCATCAACTGGACGCGATTGTGCGCCGCGTGCAGGACCGCGTCTTTGCGGCCCGGGGCCGCGCCGCCAGCTCCTCGATCATCCGGGAGGAACTGGGCAATGGCGCCTTCTTTCTGGCCGCCACCCCCGCGATGAAGAAGATTTACGACCAGGCGGCGGCGATTGCACACGCCGACATTCCAGTGCTGATCACTGGCGAAAGCGGTGTCGGTAAGGAAGTGGTCGCCCGGCTGATTCACCGCCTCTCCCGCCGTTCCAATGAAGAGTGGCTCAAGATCAACTGCGCCGCGCTACCGGTGGACCTGCTGGAGAGCGAACTGTTCGGATACGAGGCGGGCGCGTTCACAGGCGCCATGAAGTCGAAGCTGGGCAAGTTCGAGATGTGTGACCGGGGAACGCTGCTACTGGACGAGATTGGTGAGATGAGTCCGCAGCTCCAGGCGAAGCTGCTGCATGTGCTGCAGGATGGTACCTTCGCGCGGCTGGGTGGACGCGGCGAAAAGCGCACCAACGCGCGCATTCTGGCGGCGACCAATATCGACATTCAAAAAGCGCTGGTTGAAAAGACCTTCCGCGAAGATCTCTACTACCGGCTGAGCACCTTTGTCCTGCACATCCCACCGCTGCGCGAGCGGCGGGAGGAGATTCCCTACATCCTGACCCAGATGTCGCAGCAACTGGCGCGGACGCATGAGTTGGAGCCGGTCAGTTTCACGCCCCAGTTGATTGCTGCCTGCGTCGCCTATCACTGGCCAGGCAATCTGCGGGAGCTGGGAAACTTCGTCAAGCGCTACCTGGTGATTCGTGATGACGCGGCCGCGCTGGCGGACCTGGAGTCAAAGATCCCCGGCCGTTTCGATGCGCCGGCTGTTGCCAACCTGGCAGAGGCCGATGCTCGAACTGCGGGCTCCAGCCCGGACCTGAAATCCATGGTGCGCGGGTTGAAGGATCAGGCGGAGATGCAGGCGATTCGCGAGACGCTGGCGGAGACGAAGTGGAACCGCCGCATTGCAGCGAGCCGCCTCAATATCAGCTATAAGGCGCTGCTTTATAAGATCCGCCAGTACAATCTGACGGCGCCGGCGCAGTCTGCCTGAGACCCTGGCAAGAATTTTCTGAGAGGCTTTGCATGCGGCACACTGTGGTCGTCCACCTTAAGGACGCCTCGATCCTTCATGGCTACTACGACGGCGGCGGCGACAGCGATCCTGCAACGGGCGCCCCGTTCAGGCTCCCGGACCCGATCACAATTGCGCTCGAAAATGGCAAGCCAGCGGTGACACTGCGGCTCTCGGATGCAAAGGCGGTCTTCTTTGTTCGCAGCTTTACCGGTTCTCCCAAACAGAAAGATGTTCGCTTCTTCGATTCCCTCTCCATCCATCCTCTTTTGTGGGTGCGACTGACGTTTACCGACGGCGAGGTGATGGAAGGCCGGGTCGCGAACGCACTCGATCTACTGACCAGTGCCGCGTTCCGTTTGTTTCCAGTCGACGAGCTGACCAATAACCAGTGCCTGTTTGTACCCAAATCGTCGCTGACGAGCTTTCAGGTAATCGGCCTGCTCGATGAACAGAGCAAGCAGGCTGACGGGCTCTCCTGATCCGGTTCCCCACTCCCGGCGAACCGCGCAGAAACTGATCTCCCTCAAAACATCAACCCAGTTCCATGCCGGTCCCAGCTCCCACCTGCGGACCTTCTAATTCACCGGACGTTCATCTTGACCTTCGACGCTTAGCAGCCGCGGATAGGGAATTTCCCAAGGCGTAGGGAAATCGGGTGTCCTGCGGGAAACTGCGGTTGCAAACTTCTGCGCATCCAATACGTTAGGACCAACCAACATTCACGCTCCGGCCCTTTTTGCGGGCCATTCTATCGATTTTCCACAGTGCGCCTGTTTGGCCTTGCGCTTGCACTAACCCTCCGCGAAAGCACGATTCGCTAATCCCACCAAGAGGCCATTTCATGCGTCGTATCGCATCCCCGCTCAGAAACTGCACCACGGTCATTGCGGTGGTGGCGGCGGCGGCGACGGGAGCAAGTCTGCTGTTTGGGCAGACGCTGCACTGGGAACCAGTAGGACTTTTTGCCTTTGGGCTTTTTTGTCTTGGCTATGCTGCGGTTCTGTCCCGTCGGTCGCGTACGAGTGAATCTGAAGTTTCTGCCCAACCTGTGCCAGCTCGGCGCCCGCAGATTGTGCGGGAAGATGCAGCGCCTGCAGTTCCCGCCCCGCGGTTCCACGGTCCGTGCCACGCGCTGACCGTTGACCTTGAAGATTACTTCCACACCGAGGTGGCCTCACAGGGGGTCGCAGCGGCGGACTGGGACCGGCAGCCTTCGCGGATTGAAGCGAGCACGCACCGGCTGCTGGATCTGCTGGAAGAGCGGAGGACGCGGGCGACGTTTTTTGTTCTGGGCTGGGTGGCTCGCCGGTATCCGGCGCTGGTGCAGGAGATTCATCGGCGCGGGCATGAGGTGGGCTGTCACAGTCTGAACCATGGCCTGGTCTGCCGCATGACCCCGAAAGAGTTTTATGAGAATACCCGCACGGCCCGCGATCTGATTGCCTCGATTACCGGCGAAGCGGTTCTCGGCTACCGCGCGCCCTGCTTCTCCATAACGCCGGGGACAGAATGGGCCTTTGACATTCTGGCGAGTCTCGGTTTCAGCTATGACTCGAGTGTTCATCCTGTGAGCCATCCGCTGTACGGCAACCCGAATGCACCTCGAAGCGCCTATCGCGTCGCTGACGGCACGCTCACGGAGTTCCCGATCGCCACCTGGAAAGTGGCCGGACGCAACTTCCCGGTGGGTGGCGGCGCTTATCTTCGCCTGCTCCCCTACCAGTACATCCGCCAGGGCCTGCGCGCCTGGGAGCGGCAAATGCATTGCCCGGCGATGCTCTATCTGCATCCCTGGGAGATCGATCCGTACCAGCCGTACATCCCCCTGTCCCTGCAATCGAAAATCCGCCAGACCTGGGGAACCTCCACGATGGAAGATAAGTTACGCAATCTGTTGGAGCAATTTCGCTTTGCTCCGGTCCGCGATGTGCATGCTTCGTGGCTGACAACGGCATCGCTGGCGCCCAGCCGCCCCAGCTTTCAGCGGGCCCAGACGGCCGAGCAGGTGGCGGGATGAGCGTGTCCTTACAAGAGAAAGGTGCAGCGATTCTGAACGACGTCTCCTCGGCCTTTATCCGGCGCGCCGTGCATCCTTTGTGGGCGATGCGGACGCACCCGGCCTATGCCCGGTACGTGAAAGAGTTTGAGCGCACCCAGTATCTCCATCCGGAGGAGCTGAAGGCGCTCCAGATGCGGCGTCTGCGGCAATTGCTGGTGTCGGCGTTCCGTTACGTCCCGTTTTACCGGCACAGAATGACGCAGGCGGGCGTCACTCCCCTGGACATCCAGACGCATGAAGACGTAAAGCTGCTACCGGTGCTGACCAAGCGCGACATGCAGGATCACAAAGATCTGATGGTCTCGAGCGAGGTGCTACCGCATCTACGGGAAGCCAACCAGACGGGCGGTTCTACGGGCAGTCCGCTGCAGTTTTATGTGGACCTGGAGCGCGCCGACTCCCGCATGGCGAGCACAGTGCGGCACAACTCCTGGGCCGGGCTGCGCCCCGGCGACTGGCATGCGCAGCTCTGGGGATCGCGCTACGACGTAGGCGATCAGCCGGATCCGCGGCCCCGGTGGCGGCAGAAATGGCTGTACCGCAACCTGGTGCTGCACACGGCAGCCGTCTCTGAAGCGGCCATGGCTGAGTACGTGGAGATTCTGCGCCGCTATCGGCCGCGCCACATGGTGGCGTATGCGCAGTCGGCGGCCATCTTTGCCGAATTCTGCCGGGCCAACGCGATCGACGATATCACCTTTGACTCCGTGATTGTCAGTGCGGAGATGCTGCTGCCGGGCAAGCGCCAGATTATCGAAGACGCGTTCCACGCAAAGGTCTTCAATCGCTATGGCTGTCGCGAAGTGAGTGTGATTGCCAGCGAGTGCGAGTACCACACAGGCATGCATGTGAACGCGGATGCGCTGCTGGTGGAAGTGGAACCGGCACCGGGATTGCCGCCGGGAATGGGCCGCGTGCTGGTGACGGACCTGCTGAATCGTTCCATGCCGCTGATCCGCTATGAAATCGGTGACCTGGCCAGCCTGGAAACGGGAACGGCTGCGTGCCCTTGCGGCCGCTCCCTTCCCTTGATTGGCGAAATTCAGGGACGCACCTCAGATTTTCTGGAGCTGCCCAACGGACGCATGATCGCCGGCCCCTCGCTGGCGTTGCTGGCCGCAGATATGCCGGATGTACGTCAGGTGCAGTTTCTGCAGTCCGTTCCCACGCATATCACCATGAAGGTGGTGGCTGGCAGCGGATACAACAAGCTGACGGAGCTGGAGCTCCGCCGCCGGATGCAACCGTATCTCGACAACCTTGCTGTACTGGATATCGTACTTACCGACTCGATCCCCTCCGAGCCGTCAGGGAAGTACCGCTTTGTGAAGAAGCTGGATGCACCAATCCCTGCGAGTATCGCCAATTAAAACAATAAAAGGGGCTCCGATGAGCTGGATTCAGACCCACCTGATTCTGCCTTTTACCCAACCCGATCGCTGTGCGGGACTCGCAGGGAGACTGCGGTCAATCCGCAAATTCGAACGCATGCAGGAGAAGGCGCAGCGCGCCGAACAGCAGGCCAGATTGCAACGGCTGCTACAGCATGCGTACGACACCGTGCCCTACTACCGCAACCAGTTTGATGAGGCTGGATTTCGCCCGTCCAAGGCGCGTGTAGACCGTCCGCTTCCGCTGCCCGTGCTGACCCGCGATCAGTTGCTGACGGCGCCCGCCACGCTGCTTTCTTCTTCTTTCCAGACAGAGGATCTGCGTCCGGCAGCGAGCAGTGGGATAACGGGAGCGCCAATTCGCTTTCATCGCGATGCGGAAGCCGTGCGCGACAAAATTGCCCTGAAGCTGCACCTTGATAGCTGGGCCGGATTTCGGCCCGGTCAGACCGTAATGCGTTTATGGGGCGCCAATACCAGCCTGACGCGCGAGTCCAACTGGCGCTGGCGCACGTTTGAGACCGTATTTATGCGGCAGCTACCCCATGGTCAGGCGGTCGTGCCAGCCGAGGTGATGGAACGCTGGCGCTGGCGGCTGGAAAAGCAACGGCCACGGGTACTTTATGGGCGAGCGACCATTCTGGCGGCGTTTGCAGAGTATCTGCAGGAGCGTGGAACGCGCTATCGTCCGCGCACGATCATCACCACAGCGGAGGTGTTGAGCGACGCAAACCGGAAACTATTGACCGCGGCGTTCAAGTCCGAACCCTATGACTTTTACGGCAGCCGCGACGTGGGCATGATCGCGGCCGAATGTTCCGAGCACGAGGGATTACACTTTCACCCGTGGGGATCGTTCGTCGAGTTTGAACCCGTCGGCGAGTCGCCCGATGGCACTTTATACCGGCTGCTGGTGACGGACCTGCTGAACTACGGGCAGCCCTTCATCCGCTACGATACGGGCGACTGTGTGACGCTCACGGAGCAGAGCTGTAGCTGCGGACGATGGTTTCCGATGGCGGGAAAGATTGTTGGCCGGCTGGCGGGCGGTACCGTCTACGCCAATGGATCGCCGGTGCCCGGGGTACGGCTGGATCCCAATGTTTCAGCCACCGATTCCCCGCTGCTGCCGCTGCGTGCGCCGTGGAAGAGCCGGAGCCGAAAGATGAATCCGCGTATGGCTGGAGTTATGCAGCGCGGAGTTCTGATCGCTTGAGAAAGATTCCCGAATGAGTGTGTTTCACAGTCACTTCCTTCTCCCCTTCGCCGAACCGGACCGCTATCAGGGCTTTGCGCGCCGGATGCGAACGATCCGCCGCTTTGAGCGACAGACGGCCGCGGCGCAGCGTCACGAGCAGGAGAAGCGGCTCCACGCCCTGCTGCAGCACGCCTATGATACTGTTCCGTTCTATCGCCAGCGATTTGACGACGCGGGATTTCACCCTTCGCAGGCCCGCCTCGACCGCCCGTTACCCATTCCGGTCCTGACACGCGACGATCTGCGGGAACCGGATGCGAGGCTGCTGTCGACTGCGTTCTCGATGAAGGATTTGCGGCGCGCAGGAAGCAGCGGCACCACCAGCACACCCATCCAGTTCAATCGCGACATTGAAGGGATGCGAAACAAGTCGGCGCTGCAGTGGACCCTGAACGGGTGGTCTGGCTATCGGCCAGGAGACTCTGTACTGATGCTGTGGGGCGCGCATCGCGACATGGCCATCAATCCTAATTGGAAATGGCGGCTGTATGAGGAGACTCTCTTACGCCGTATTCCTGCACCGAGCGGAATCATCACGGAGGAGATTCTTGAGCGCTTCCGCGAGCGCTATGAAGCGAAGCAGCCGAAGGTACTCTATGCATACTCCACCGTGCTGGCCGCCTTTGCGGGACATCTTCGCAGCCATGGCATGCGGCACCGGCCGAAGGTACTGATCGCAACCGCCGAGGTGATGAACGATGAGAATCGCACGCTGATTGAATCCGTCTTCGGCATACCTGTGACGATGTACTACGGCAGCCGGGAAGTCGCCATGATTGCCGCCGAATGCGCTGCGCACGACCGGCTGCACTTTCATCCCTGGTCGTCACTGGTGGAGTTTGACCCGATTGGCGATACCCCGGATGGCCCCGCGTATCGCCTGTTGATCACGGATTTGCTGAACTACGGACAGCCGCTGATCCGCTACGACACGGGCGACTGCGTAACACTCCCAGAGACAGCATGCACGTGCGGCAGATCCTTTCCGGCCGCTAAAAAGATTCTGGGCCGCGTATGTGAAGGCATCCTCCTGCCGGGGGGCGGAATTATTCCGGGCATCACGCTGGGCACGCAAATGGCGCAGATGGGCCATAGCTTTCGTGCAATCGCGCGTGTGCAGTTCGTCCAAAAAAGCCTGGGCCATATTCATCTGCGATACGCCGTG
>JAKAUB010000016.1 GCA_021827845.1 Acidobacteriota bacterium
GCTGAAGAACAGAAGATGCAATCTCTTCTTGAACTGCATGCAAAAATCCTGACGCAGATGGGCAACGAGAAAGCTGCCGAGGCCAAGCGAAAGGAGTCGGCGAAGATCCGGTCCTGAAGACAGGCCAACGCAATGTCGTACACTACGGAGTAATCACCCGTTCCGCCATGCGACGCATCTTCCTCATCGGCTTTCCCATCACGCTCATCATCCTGGCCATTGGCTTCTGGCAGGCCATGTTTGTCGTGCCCAATGAGGCCACGCAGGGCGAAATCTATCGCATCATCTACTACCACGTTCCTTCGAACGTGATGGGCCTGCTGTTTCCCTACGTGAACTTCATCGCGTCCATCGTTTACCTGGCTGTGCGCCGCTCCAACCCCGCCCGCGCGCTCGCCGCAGACGCCGTCGCCGTCGCCTCGGCGGAGGTCACGCTGGTCTTTGTCAGCATCGGCCTCGGAACCGGCATGCTGTGGGCCAAGCCCGTCTGGGGCATCTGGTGGACGTGGGACCCGCGCCTGACCAGCGCTCTGGTTCTGTGGCTCATCTACGCCAGCTATCTGCTGCTGCGCCGCTTTACCGCCGGCCAGCAGACGCAGACGCTGGCCGCTGTCCTGTCGGTCTTTGCCGCCGTGGACGTGCCGATCGTCTATATGTCCATCCGCTGGTGGCGCACGCAGCATCCCGCGCCAGTCTTCTTCGGCGGGCCGGACTCCGGCATGGACCCGCGCATGCTGCCGGCCATTTACTGGAATCTGGCAGGCTGGTTCTGCTGGGGTGTACTGCTGGTCCTGTTCCGGTATACGCTGGAACGGAAGCGCCAGATCGCAGAACAGGCCGCGGGCCTGCGCGCCCTCGATGGTACGCTGGAGGCGGCTCGTTGAACCGCCCGGCCTTGCAACGGAGCACCCTTTGAACCACCAGCACCTGATCGCCGCATATTGCCTCACCTGGGCGCTGCAGCTCGGCTACGCTGGCTCCGTGCTGTTTCGCTGGCGCCGCGTGCGCAAATAGCCCTACCCTGCGTTTCTCCGCTTTCCCGCACAAATGTAAACTGAAGTTTTCAAGGAACTGCCCATGCTCATCGTTATGAAAAAGCAGGCGACGGAGGAAGAAATCCGCGCCGTTTGCGACCACATTGAGTCGCTCGGATTCCGTCCGCACCCTTTGCCGGGCGCGCAGCGTACCGCCATCGGCGTTACCGGCAACCAAGGCATGGTCGATCAAGGAACGCTCGAAGAATTCTCCGGCGTCGCCGAAGTCATCCGCGTCTCCAAGCCCTACAAGCTGGTCAGCCGCGACGTGAAGGAAGAAGATACCGTCGTCCACTTCCCGGGCACGAACGCCTCCATCGGCGGCCGCAACCTGGCCATCATGGCCGGCCCGTGTTCGATTGAGACCCGCGAGCAGGCCTTTGCCGTCGCCGAGCAGGTCGCCGCTGCTGGCGCGCAGTTCTTCCGCGGCGGCGCCTACAAGCCGCGCACCTCGCCCTATGCCTTCCAGGGTCTGGGCGAAGAAGCCCTGCGCATTATGGCCGACATCCGCGACGCCTTCGGTCTCCGGATTGTCTCAGAAGCCCTCGATAGCGAATCGCTCGAGCTGGTCGAAAGATATGCCGATATGATTCAGGTCGGCGCGCGCAACATGCAGAACTACTCCCTGCTGCGCGAGGTGGGCCAGACGCGCAAGCCTGTCCTGCTCAAGCGCGGCATGTCGGCCACACTCGAGGAGTTGCTGATGGCCGCCGAATACATCATGGCCGAGGGCAACTACCAGGTCGTGCTGTGCGAGCGCGGGATCCGCACCTTCGTCGATCACACCCGCAATACGCTCGACCTCGCCGTGGTCACCGCCGTACACCGGCTCAGCCATCTGCCCATCATCGTGGACCCCAGCCACGGCACCGGCAAGCGCAACAAGGTGGTGCCACTGGCGCGCGCCGCAGCCGCCGTCGGCGCGGATGGCCTCATCGTCGAAGTGCATCACCAGCCCGATAAAGCGCTGTCCGACGGCGCGCAGTCCATCTATCCGCAGCAGTTTGCTGACATGGTCGGGGAGGTGCGGCAGATCGCCCGTATTCTTCATCGCGATGTGCTCGATGGCATTCAGGTGGAGGCGCAGGCCTCGGCTCCGGTCCGCGGAAGCCGGTAGTCACGCCGGCAATGCGTCTCTTCTGGCAGCGGTCCCGGCGCACAGGTGCGGGACCGCTTTTGCTCTTACTAGCGGCCCTCGCCGGCTGCCGCTCCGGTGCCCCGCAGTTCCCTGCCAACTATCGCGAGTACGCCTACGTCACCAACGGCGGCAGCAACACTGTCTCCGTCTTTGACGTCGTCAATGTGCGCGTGGATCGCGTCCTCCCCGTCGGCTCCGATCCCACTGGCGTCGCCGTCAGTCCCACGCGGAACGAGGTCTACGTCGTCAACAGCGGCAGCAACTCCGTCACCGTCATCGACGCCGAGAAAAAAGCGCCCGTCGCCACGATCCGCGTCTCCCAAAAGCCTTACTTCATCACCGTCAGTCCCGACGGCCACTGGGGATACGTCGCCAACTCCGGCGCCAACACAGTCTCCGTACTCGATCTGTTCGCTCGCCGCCAGGTCGCCGTCATCGGCGTTGGAGAGTCGCCCGGTCTGGCAAAGATCAGCCCGGATGGCCGCACGCTCGTCGTCTCCAACCGCGCCGGAGGCAGCGCCAGCATCATCGACGCAACGGTGCCCCCGCCGCAGATGCGCGTGCGCAGCGTATGGAGCGGCTGCCCCGGCGCTACCGACATCGCTATCCTGCCCGACTCCAGCAAAGCCTTCGTCGCCTGCTCCAGTGGCCATCAGGTGATGGCGATTCAGCTCGCTCCTTGGTCCCACGCAACCCCCGGGCATCGGGCGGCGCGCACCGGCAGTGACGCCCTGCTCGCCATGCTCGACACCGGCAAAACGCCGGTCTCGCTCGCGCTCAAGCCAGATGGCGGCGAAATCTACGCAGTCAACTACGACAGCGGCTCGGTGTCAGAGATCGATACTGCAACCAACGAAGTTGGCGGCGCCTATCTGATCGGCACGCATCCCGTGCGCGGCATCATCGCGCCCGATGACTCCACTCTCTACGTCAGCGACTTCGACGCGGGTTCCCTTGGAATCTTCAGCATCGATGATGGCCACCTTGTCGGCACCGCACGCACGGGCGAGGGTCCCGACGCGCTCGCCTTTTCAAATGCCAGCGATCTGCTGTTTGCACTGGACGCGCACTCCGGCGACGTGGCCGTCATACGCACCAGCACCCACAGCCTGCTCACGCTTCTGCCCGCCGGCACCCAGCCCAATCAGATCGCCATCAAGGCATTTCTGTTGCAGTCGCATCGCCGCGAATAGCACCCTGCTCCCGCTGGGATCAGAGCCGCTCCGCAATCTCCGGCGAAATGCGCTTTGCGTGCAGCGGTACGGGATATCGCGGCCAGCCAGGCAGGACGCGGCAGAGCGCCGCGGCGGACACGACGGCCACAATCATGAATGGCAGTACGACACGCAGCGGAAACCAGACGCTGGGGTGCAGCAGGCTTGGATATAACGACAAGGCGACCGCCGGCGGATGATAGGCCCGCAGCAGATGAATAACGATGAATGCAAGTCCCGTCGCGCCAACAATCGCCCACGTGCTGCGACTCAGCATGGCCATAACTGTTCCGATTCCGGCGCTGACCGTCGATCCCACGATAACCGGATAGGGCTGCGCGATTGGACTCTCCGGCAGCAGATGCAGAATGGTCAGCGTGGTGAGAAACGGCGGCACTAGAAACAGCCCGATTCTGTCCCGCTGCAATGTCGCCAGCACCGCCAGCATGAAGAGAAACCATAAGTACGCGCTCACGGAAAACTTCATCCGTGTGCCCCACGCGTCCAGAATCTTCACCAGATGGCGCTGCATACCGACCCCGCTGTCAGGACGCATTGGGACGAAGACCAAAGAGAAGCCGCGAGGCGCGCCCGCACCCAGTTCGGCGAGCGAGTCTCATCGGGCCTTCAGGCTTATTTTGCTGCCGCTGCCGCGCCGCCCGCAGGAGCCGCTGCTTCATCCGCCGAGGGCCCATAGATCGACGGGACCGGCACATCCAGCATCCGCAGATACACCGACAACTGGCCGCGATGATGGATCAGGTGATTCATCACCACAGTCCGCACGGCCTGCGCCCGCGGCAGGCGGAACATCACATTCTCTCCGGCCCGCAGGACAAACATCTGCTGCATCGCGTCGTCCCCGGCTTCTTTCAGCAGCGTACGCAGCCTGGCAAAA
Organism: Acidobacteriota bacterium; assembly: GCA_021827845.1. Classification (GTDB taxonomy): domain Bacteria; phylum Acidobacteriota; class Terriglobia; order Terriglobales; family Acidobacteriaceae; genus JAKAUB01. The sequence continues at coordinate 4,285 of JAKAUB010000016.1, forward strand.
TTCTCATCCCACCGCTTCACCAGCTGGGCCGCATCGGTCGGCGGCGCCGGGCGGCTGGCGCCAGCGTCGGGCGCTGCAACATCGCGTTCGGTCTCACTCAGGACGATCACTCCCATCCCCGGAATTTCCACGACATGGCCTGCCAGCTTCCCAAGCGTCATGGACCGGGCATGCGGCGCCCAGTCGAATTTGCCATCCGGCACGCGCTCCAGCACCCGCCGCGTGGTTTTACCTTCGTGTTCAAACTCGGTCAGAAAATGCTGTGCAATGCTCATGATTCCCTCCCAACAACGTCCGCCTTTTGAACTGCCTGCCGACGTCGCTTAGTGCTGGCGCGCCAGCACTAGCGTAATGTCGTCCGGCTGCTCCTCGGCGCCAATCCAATCCTCCAGCGCTGCCGTCACGCGCCGGGTAATCTCCTCCAGCCGAAGCCCGTTTGTACCCCGCACCAGGCTCACTAACCGCTCTTCGCTAAACTCCCCGTAGTCATTTTCGGGCTCCGTCACGCCGTCGCTGTACGCCACCAGCAGGTCCCCCGCCGCCAGCGTCACGGCGCCCTCCTCGTACTCCATGTTATCCATCAGCCCGACAACCGTGCCGCCGCGGTCCAGCCGTTCCACACTGCCGTCACTACGGACCAGCAGTGGCGGCAACTGGCCGCCATTGGAATAGCGTAGAACCCGCGTCGTCGCGTCGTAGTGTCCCAGAAAAAGCGTCGCGTACTTTTCCGCCTGCGTGCTGCGATAGATGTGCCGGTTCAGCAGTGCCATCAATACACCCGGGGAAGAAAAAATGGAGGCGGAAATCTCGTTCGCTGCAGCGGCAACCCGCCCGGTGCCTTCTCCCGCATTGGCCAGAATGTCCTCCCCCGCAAAGCGGTACGCCCGCACTGCGGAGTGCAGGCTCGCCATCAAAAGCGCAGCGGAGATTCCCTTGCCGCTGATGTCCCCGAGCGCAAAGCTGACGGAGCTTTCGTCCAAAACCAGAAAGTCATAGTAGTCGCCGCTCACCGTCCGCGCCGGGCGGCACAGCCCATGCAGCTCCAGTCCGCCCAGCCGCACATCGCACGGCGGGAACAGGTTGGACTGCACCTCCTGTGCAATCGCCAGCTCGTTCTGCAGCCGCTCTTTTTCTTTCTGCTCCTTCAGCAACCGCCCGACAGAGGCAGACATCGTGTTGAACGAAAGGCTGAGCGCCGCAAGCTGATCCTGGCGCGTAACCGGAATGCGATAGTCGAAGCGTCCTTGGTCCACCTCCCGCGTCGCCTGGTACATCGCTGCAACGGACTGCGTAATCGTCCGGCCAAGCCGCCAGGCGAAAAAGATTGCCAGCAGTTCCAGACACGCAAACAAGATGCCCGTCAGGATGAGAATCAGTTGGATGCCTCCGCCAATCAGCAGCGACTGCCGGAAGAGCCGGTCGTAAAGCAGTGACGGCCGCGATCTGACGATGGCAATTACGGCGATCCTCTCCCCCGTGTCCCAGTCCCGCGTATCCAGCGTGGTAGGAAAATTAATCGGAATGTCGAAGACGTTGACGCGCTTTGGCAGACTTCCTCCGCTGATGCCTCCCAGATCGGAAGGATGGAGGCTCGAGGCAGCGCGGTCATCGAGCTTAGCCGCTTGCAACGGATCCCGTACCGTAAACCCTGTGCTCCCAGGCTGTCCACCAGGCTTTTTCGTGGCTGCTATCTGCACGCGAGGAAGCAGGGTGATGCGGCCCAGTCCCCGGGCAGCCTGGGTCAGAAACTGGGCATCGAGCGGCAGACTCGTGATGACCACCAGCCGGTGCCCACCGGCCTCTTCAAACGTGACCGCACGAAAATAAATCTTCCCCCCTTGCAGCACCAGACCACTGAAGTCTTTGTGCATCCATGCCGGGGGCTGAGTGGCAGCGGGCAACGTATGCTCCGGAAAATCGACAGGATGCCGGTGTCCGTCAAGAAAAAGGCCCACCTGCACCTCCGGCATCCAGTCCATAGCGCGCGCCTCAGGGGGAGCGCTTGCCGGAATCAGCACATTTACGTCGGCCTGAGGGGGCAGGGCTGCCGCCAGCTGCTGGTAATGCAAAGCCAGCGCGCGATTATTGGCCGAAAGCTGGGCCCACTGCGCTTCAATTTCTGAAACGGCAGCAAAATCGGCGAACTGCCCAAACAGGACATACGCTGCTACCGCACCCAGCAGCGTACAAAGGACAACCGGCGTTACGCCGACCAGAAGATATGTGACAAACAGCCGGTTCCGCAGCCGCCACAGCAACCGCCAGCGCGTCCAGCGAAACAGCCGTGGCAGGCTCACCACCGCCCAGATCGCCGCCGCCAGCCATGGGGCCGCGCCGATTGCATGCGCCACGCCCGGGATAAGCCGCAGCAGAAACAACGCCAGCGCGGTACAAAGCGACCAGAATGCGAGACGCTGCAGCTTGCCTCCGGCGGTCTCCCGCCGCACAAAAGAAGCCGCCCGCCGCCGCATCAGTACCCAGAATTTCCGCATGGAGCCGTCGCCTCAAAGTGTAACAAGAGCACTCCGTGGCAAGCGGCAGGGCTGAACCGGCGACGTTGAGGTTCTATGCGCTGACGCGACGCTCGGCTCGGGCCTCGGCTTCTTCTTCCTCACGCGCGGCACGCGCGCGCTCTGCGTCCTTCCGCAGACACCGGCTGGCGGAGAAGTGCGCACCTGCCAGCAGAATCAGCCCCGACAGAAAGGCCCAAAGCATTAGCCCGACCGAGATCGAAAAGGGCCCGTATACAGACTGCAGATCCAGCCATGGCAGCGCGGCGATGTACGCCACCTTCGCGCCCTCCCACAGCAGACCCGTCACGATGGCCGCTGGCAGCACGCTCCAGACTCGCACTTTGCGATTGGGCAAAATCCAGTAGATAAAAAAGAAGATAGCCACGCTGGCAATCACGCCCAGAACCTTCAACAGGCTGCCCTGCACCATCCGGAACGCCGGCGAACCCACATGGCCGAAGAAAACGAGACGGAGAATCTGATCCTGCGAGGCGGACACGGCAATGGAGGTCAGGGCCAAGACCCCCACCAGAAATGCCAGTCCCAGCGATATCAATTGGTTCCTCAGATAGGAACGATTCTCCTTCACGCCCCACACCTGATTCAGAGCCACCTCCAGCGGCAGAAACACGCCGGTCGAGGAGACCAGCAGCATCACCAGCGACAGCACTGCCACCTGCTTATGCGAATACACCAGATAGACCATATTGCGAACCACGAAGTCCTGCCCGGTTGGCAACAGCGCCCTCAGCATGGTGCGGATCACATCGACCATGCGCGGGGAGCGCAGCAGCCGATGCGCGATCGTCAGCATCAGCACGATAAACGGAAACAGGGACAGGATGGCGTTCGCGGCCACGCTGAAGGCGTAGGTATGCACCTCGGTCCGCATCAGATAGCGGGCCAGAGCTACCAGCGACGGCTCTTCCGCCACCTCTTCCACGGCAAGTGGGCCGCCCGCTGCCGCTTCAGGCCGGATCGTCAACATGGAATACACAGATGGGGAGGGACCATGACAACCTCTGGACAGCGCCGCCGCATATCCATGCATGCGGCTCGCCCGATAGAAAATTCTTGCGTTTGGATGCGATTCGTGTCATAACAGTGCCAGATTTGCGCATACATTTCAATGTATTTCGACGCATTGCCAGGGCGCAGATCAGTTTTCCGGACGGCTATTTTTGCACGTTTTGGCAGCACGTTCCCGGCAGCGCTTCTCCGCGTCGCGGGGAACCATAGGTGAAAGGAATCAGTTGTGAACGAACGTGGTGTTGTGAAGTGGTTTAACGGAGCCAAAGGTTACGGCTTCATCCAGCGCTCGACCGGCGAAGATGTTTTCGTTCATTTCTCAGCCATACAGGAAAAGGGCTTCCGCACTCTAAACGAGGGCGATTCGGTTGACTTCGAGTGCCAGCAGGGCCCCAAAGGCCTGAATGCCTTGAACGTCACGCGAAACCAGTAAAAACTTTCCGCTCCGTGATGGGCGGCGACTTCGTTGCCGCTCCCGCAGCCTTGCGCCCACCCGATCCGACTGGGTTTTCGGCCTCTAAAGTTCTGCATCCCGGTTTTCCAGTCCATCGTGCGCGATCGTCAAGCCGGGAAAAATAAAAGGCAGAGCGATCGTGGCGCTCTGCCTTTTTCACCGTAAGAATCCGGGGTGCCTAGAAGGTGACATGCCCTTCCAACTGCACCTGCCGGTTACCCTGCGAAGAGTATGTTGTTCCTGCCGAACTATTAAAGCTGTTCGTAAGGAATCCCTGCGTGCCGGTTGCGGAGTACGCTCCAAGATAAGGATTGGGCACATTCAGGAAGTTGTAGTTCGTTACGTTATAGACGTTCATCTGAATGGTCAGCGTCACACCGTGCGGGAGCTGTGTCTGTTTATAGACGCTGGCGTCCAGCTCATTGAACATATCCCCGCGCAGAATATTGCGGCTCACCCCTGGGTACGGATTGCCAAGCGTGAGGGCCTCATTCTGGTTATCTACAATCCAGCGGACGCTGGACGGATTGACCGGTACGGGCGTGGTGCCCTGCTGCGCGCCGGTGCCGTACTGATAATAGGTTCCTCCGCCTGCGTTATAGGCGACGCTGGAAAGCGGCGCCTTGGGATTGGAGAGCACCATCCGGCAGTTGTCGGCCCCGATCTCAGCGTTCTCAAATCCCAGGTCGCAGAAGCTGGTTTCGACGTTCCCGGTTACTGGATTCAAAAACAGAGAAGGCTGAACGGGAGTGTAGGGTTCGCCGCTGTTCGCCGTCCAGATGGCGCTGGTCGTAAATCCTCCAAGCAGCTTGCTCTTCCAGTTGGACTGGTTGGCAAAGAATGGAAGCTCATACACCAGGTCGATCGCAGCGACGTGGGTCAGCGAGATTCCGCTCAGCGCCCGCTCGCCCTGGTCAATGTTCAGAGGGTTCTGCGCATACGCCAGCGTGTTGCCCCCGCCGAAGGTCGAGTAAATTTCACTCGCATTATCAATCGTGCGGCTGTAGGTGTAGTTGGCGACAAATGTAAATCCGTTTGCGGTCCGCTTCTGGAATTGCGCCTGCAAGCTGTTGTAGAGCGCGAACGCCGTATTGGTGGTGGTGTTCACGATGCTGCGGCTGCAGTCCGGGCGCGCCGCGGGCTGCAGGCCGCCGGTCGGATCGTACGTTCCTGGCGTGTTCGGCGTGGAGCACAACGAGCTGGGGCTGACAAAGTTCGGGAACGCCGCTGCGACCGGCGCCAGGTTCGGATTGGCGTTGATGTTCTGGAAGTTCCCCACCTGATGGTTGCCGTTATAGCTCACCACCGCCAGTGAAGTCGGCGTGATCTGATACTGGACACCCAGGCGGTAGCTCTCGGTATAGGGGTTATGGAAGTTTGGAGAAACAGAGGAGATCGAGTCATACCCCGGATCCCCGCCCGTAGGCAGATTGGGTAGCTGCGCAGCCCGGACCGCCGCGCCGGTGAACACGCCGTTCGACGGGAGCGCCGGACCTGTGGAGGAGTAGCTGGCAGCGAAGACATCCGGGGCCGCTGTCGCCACGTTCAGGAACGGGTTGTAGAAGATGGGATCGAAGTTGATCGCGAAGCCACCCTGCACCGACAAGCGGCGGCTCATGATCTCCGGGTTCCAGTTGAATCCCAGGCGCGGTTCAAAGTTCTTCTCCGGCGTCGGGATCGATGGCTGCGTTGTCAGACTTAGAGGCAGCGACGTATCCCAAAAGGGATTGGGCCCGGTCTGCTGCGCCAGCGTCGACTTATGCAGCTCGTTAATGGCCATCCCGTAGCGCTCCCAGCGCAGGCCCATATTGAGCGTGAGGGTGTCCATCGGCTTCCAGTCATCCTCAAAGTATAGAAACAGATCGTTTTCCTTGAAAGGAATGACCGGGTTGCCATTCGCCAGAGTCACGAAAGCGCCGGAATCGTTCACAAAATTATTCAGGCTGGCGTACGCATAGGCTCCGTTGTAATCGGGCAGAAAAATGTTCGGGGAGTTCTGCAGATCCACCTCACCGCCGAACAGGATCGTGTTGTGGCCCGTGCTGAAGGTGACATTGTCCTGGATCTGGTTCACCTTCACGGTGCGGCCCTGGGGCAGGTTGGTCTGCTCACCAAAGCCCAGATCGCTTTCTGAACCGTTAAACGCCAGGTTGGCGGTACACGCCGTCAGGTTGGTTACCGTGCAGGTCGGTTCGCCGCCACCCTCAAAGTCGAGCTTCTCCTCCTGAAATCCATACGTCAGGGAGCTGACCCATCGCGGGGAAAATGTGTGCGTCCAGTTGCCGCCCACCAGATAGTTCGTATCAGGAACGGTGTACCAGGCTCCCTGGGCAATATTTGTTGAGCTGCCCAGACCAGCGGCCAGGTTCTGCTGATAGTAGAAGCGTCCGAACAAGCGGTCGTTATTATCCGGCTGCCAGTCCAGACGGCCCGAATACTCCCGGTCGGTATAGGGTGCAGCTACCGTGCGGGTAATCGGTGCAACCGGAATAGACGCCGTTGTGCCGTTGGGAAGCGTCACAGGGACAGTGCTGGCCTGAGAATTGACTGGTGTTGGATTGCCGGTAGCAATCGAATAGGGTCCAAAGTTCTTGAGCACGCTCACCGAGGGCGCTCCGGGATACAGGCCCGCCAAAGTGCTCAGACCGGCCGGAGTCGGCGTAAACAGGCTACCCGACGACGACGGAATGACGCCGGTGTACGTGTGTACCCAGTAGCCGCTGCCGAAAAACCAGAGCCGGTCGCGCAGAATTGGGCCGCCTAGAGTTGCTCCCCAGCGGTTATCCACCAGCCGTGGATTGGTAACCGGTGTACACCCAGTGGATGGGCTGACACCCGGCGGGCAGAAGCCAAAGACCGGACTCTTATATTGTTGCGAAAGCGCGCTCAGCCAGGATCCCGTATAAAACTCAAAGACCGATCCGTGAAACTGATTGGTGCCGCTCTTGGTCTGATAGTTGACCACCGATCCCATATTGCGGCCGTACTGCGCGCCAAACTGGTTTGTAATCACCTGGATGCCGCTCAGCGCATCCTGGTTACCGAAAAAAATCGCCGGACCGGCGACTGAGTTGTCGTTGTTCGACTGGCCATCAATCTCAAAGTTGTTGGCACGGCCGCGCTGCCCGTTGCTCGAGAATCCCGGTCCATTGGAATTCGAAAAGCTGTTTTGCAGCGTCCGGGCGGTTCCTGGCGCCAGCAGCGCGACGGTGTCAAAGGAGTTCGCCAGGGGCAATTGCTCCAGTTCCACCGGGGTGAACACCGTCGAAACCTGCGCGTTGACGGTGTTGAGTTGCACCTGATTCGCGTCATGCACCATCACGGAGGTGACGGCGGTCCCCACAGACAGCTTCAACGTGTTCAGATTCGCCGTGTTTCCCACGGTGACCAGAACGCCCGTCAGGTCCAGAGGCTGAAATCCGCCTGCTGTCACATGGATGTTGTAGGTGCCGATTGGAATGTCGGAAAAGGAAAATGTTCCGTTCGCCCGGCTGGTCGTCGTGATGACGGCTCCCCGCGCCACGTCTTTGGCGCTGACGGTCGCACCGCTGACCACTGCGCCCTGGGCGTCAACAACATTTCCGGTGATATTTCCCGTTGTGATGCCCTGCCCGTGCATGGCACGCGGGGCGAAAACCATACCCACGGAAAAAGCAAACGACAGGCACCCCAATAGACAACGGCGTAAAGCCTTCATCGGATCCCCCTGACTGTGTTGACTCCCGGATCGAAGACGCAGACCGATCACTGCGCACCACACCTTGCGCGTAAAGCATGCAAATGCTACGCCATTCAGTAGAGTTTTTATTGCCGTGAAATTTTCTTGAATTTTCAGGGAATTTGGCGTGGGATATGAAAGTTCCAGCTTCTACCCTGCGAACGATCTTCGAAGTTCTGGAGGATTGCGGCCGAACCTCTCCACTTTTTGGAAACTACGCGCGACTTAGTTCGCTACGCCACTGAGCTACTTGGCGCCTCGCCCTTTGTGCGCGCAATTTTTCCGGGCATTCTCTACATTTCGCAGAAGGCCGCTGTGTTTCGTTCGTTCCAGCGGAGACTCCCGGAACATCGACCGAAACTTCGCCGCATCCATCGACCCCAGCCAGTCCAGGGCCGGATTTACCAGTTCCGGCCGCGGCTGCAGCTCCGGCCAGTCGCCCAACGGCGCGCGCCGGTTCCACGGGCACACCTCCTGGCAGATGTCGCAGCCAAAGACATGCCGCCCCATTAGAGGGGCCAGCTCTTCCGGCAGCGGCCCGCGCTTCTCGATCGTCAGATACGCAATGCACCGCGACGCATCCATCCTGTAGGGCTCCAGCGCCTGCGTCGGACACGCATCGATGCACCGCGTGCAGCTGCCGCAGCGGTCCGGCGCCAGGGATACGCGCTGCTCCGGCGGCAACTCCAAAGACGTGAGAATGACTCCCAGAAACAGCCACGATCCCGTCTGCTGTTCGATCAGGCAGGTGTTCTTACCCACCCATCCCAGCCCCGCATAGCGCGCGTACACCCGCTCCACCAGCGGGCCGGTGTCTACAAAGCACCGCGCTTCAAACGCTCCCAGCTCCCGCTCCATGGCGGCGCGCAGCTGTTCCAGCCGGCCGCGAATCACGGCGTGATAATCGGTCGCTGTCA
>JAKAUB010000139.1 GCA_021827845.1 Acidobacteriota bacterium
AGATTCCGAGCACCACAACGCCTTCCGCCTGGAGCTGCTTGGTGGCGTCGCGAAACTCGCAGGCCTCAATCGTGCAGCCCGGCGTGTCTGCTTTGGGATAGAAGAAGAGCACGACCGGCTTACCCGCAAACTGCTCCAGCGAGACGGTCTCTCCATCCTGATTCTGCAGCGTAAAATTTTCGACGAGATCGTTGACTTCCATCTGTGCTCCTTTATCCTTTACTGCTTGAGCGAGGGCAGGCTCCGCAGCCACTCACGGAAGTCGTTGCCCAGGTCTTCCCGTTGCAGGGCGAACTCCACCGTGGCCTTCAGGAAGCCCAGCTTGTCGCCTGCATCGTAGCGCGTGCCATCAAAGCTGTAGCCGTACACCTTCTCATGATGCACCAGGCTGCGCAGCGCATCGGTTAACTGCAACTCTCCGCCCGCGCCCAGCGGCGTCTTCTCCAGCAGTTCGAAGATGCGCGGGGTAAGAATGTAGCGCCCGATGATGGCGTTCTTGGAGGGCGCATCCGCCAGCTTCGGCTTCTCCACCAGGCCCTTCACTTCCAGCACGCGCGAGTTCTTTGCGACCGGCTTGGCTTTGATCACGCCGTAGGCCGAAATTGCCGGCCCTTCGACGACCTGTGTCGCCAGGATGGTCGATTGCACATCATCAAAGACTTCAATCATCTGCTTCAGGCACGGAACCTTTGCGTCGATCACATCATCGGGAAGGATCACCGCAAACGGCTCATCGCCCACCAGGTCACGCGCCATCAGCACGGCGTGGCCCAGCCCCATGGCTTCCTTTTGGCGGATGTAAGCCACACGGCCCAGTGTCGAGATGTGGCGCGCCAGCGCCAGCAGGTCATGCTTGCCGCGCGACTCCAACTGGTGTTCCAGCTCCACGCTGATGTCGAAATGATCTTCGATGACGGTTTTGCCGCGGCCCGTAACGATGATGATCTGGTCGCAGCCGGCTGCGACCGCCTCCTCCACCCCGTACTGGATGATGGGCTTGTCCACCACAGGCAGCATTTCCTTGGGAATGGCTTTCGTCGCGGGTAAGAAGCGGGTGCCTAATCCTGCGGCGGGAAATACTGCTTTGCGGATTCGTGTCTTCTTCATGAATTCGTTATCTCCAGGGGTCCATTGCCGCCTGCGCTTCGGGGATGGCGCAGGGTGTCGTCGCCTTCAAAATTGGTCGGCGTCAGCGCGACATCATAAGATGGCGCCGGGCACTTTCCTGTTGTCTCACTACAAGGCCGGTGAATCATTCCCCAGCAGCGCGCGCCGGACGATTGGCAGCGGGACACCGCCCTGGCGCAGAAACTCATCGTGAAACGCTGCCAGCGAAAAGGCTTTGCCCTCTTTCTGCTGCATGTCTGTCCGCAATTTCAGAATCATGAACTTTCCGAGGGTGTAGTAGAGATAGGTCGGGTCCGATGTGCCGCGTTTGGTCTCCACTTCTCCCACCGACCGGCTCTGGTAGCCCTCGTCGTGGAAGAAGTTGACGGCTTCCGCCATTGTCATTTGGCCGGTGTGCATCTTGATGCCGACGATGAAACGCGCATCCCGCAGCAGCGCGTCATCCAATTGACCCAGCCGGATCAGCTTGGCTTCGCGCTCATTCTTCGCGCCCCATCCCGGCTGACCGTAGCCCTCATCCAGCATCATTTGCTCGCAATAGTGCGCCCAGCCTTCCACATTACTGCTGGCATAGAGCATTTTGCGCACCCGCGACTGAATCTGCGGCATGTAGAGAAACTGCACATAGTGGCCCGGATACGCCTCATGCACCGATGTGCTGATGATGGTTCCGATGTTAAACGCAGCCATCTGATCGGCAATTGCCGCCGCACTCTGGTGCATGCTGGGCACGGTCACGTTGAAATAGGCCTTCTTGGAGCCGGTTTCAAACGCACCCGGAGTATCCATCGAGGCGAAGGTCGTAGCCCGCATAAAGGGCGGCGTGTCTTCCAGCGTTGGCTGCACGTCGGACGGAATGGTCACGATGTTCCGCTGCCGGATGAACTGCACCAGATTGTTGAACGTCCCCTGAAACTTGCCGATCAACTGATCGGGCTGCGGATGGTCGGCCTGCAGTTCGGCGAGCACCTGCATCGGCGTCTTCGAAGGGTCGAGCGAATACGCGACTTTGCGGAACTGATCCTGATTGTGATGCAAATCGCTGTAGGCGATCGCCAGCAGCCGGTCAAGCGGCACGTCCACCATCTCGTCATCGCGGAGCTTCGCGCTGAAGTTGGCCGCACCGATGCGGAAGTCGCCATTGGAACGCGGCAGCAGGTCCGACTTCATCCACGCTTCATAGCTCTCGAGCGCGGCGATGACGGCATCGTTCGCCTTGTGAAATCTGGCGAGCAGCGCGGCGTCCTTGACCCCGGCAAAGGCTTTCGGAACATCATTGCGGAAGAAGCTGATGTCGCCCGGCAACTGTTCCAGCGCGATCTCGGTATAAACGCGCGGCGGATTTTTCAGGTTCTGGCGCGCCGCTTCCAGCGCCGCCGGCATCTGGTCCTCACGCGCGACTAGAGAAGCCAGACGCTGCCCTGCGGGCGCATACGGGCGCTCGATGATCGTGAACGCGCTGTTGGTGATGCCGCTCGAGTAGTTGTCTGGATTCTTTTCCCACGGGCGGATGGCTGTCAGCGTAAGAATCTGGCTGCGGATGTTGCCGAGCAGAAACTCGCGGTCGCCCTGGTCCCACTGCGAAAGTCCTGCCGCCGGAAATGCCTCGACTTTTTGCGCATACTTTTGCAGGGCCGCCGTCTGGGCCTGAATGTTGGCGTGCGAATAGTTTTCGAGCTTGCTGTCGTACTGGTGCAGGCCGGCGCTGGTGCCCGCCGTAGGGTTGTAGGGCAGATACACCGTGTCGAAGTAGCTGTTGACCAGGTGGTGCCAGGCGGCGCTTCCACCACTGGCAGGCGCCGGGTTTGCGGCTGACATTTTTGAGGACCCTCCAGCAATGGCGAGAAACAGAACGGTGGCGCTGCTGAGAACTGCGAGTTTTTTCATAAGCCCCTGCGGCCGCGAATCGCGGAAACGGCAGTATACAAAAGCCGCAGCCTCTTTCACGCAGGCTGGCCGGTGGCCGTCAGCTCCTGGCGCTGGACGGCAATGCTTTCAATCAGGCTGCGAATCTCTGCGATGACCGCCTCACTGGCAGTGGCGCGCAGTGGAAATCGCAGCGTACCCTGCGGCGTAAACTGCGCGCCGCGCTTGGCGTTGCGCGCGACCACCTGCATGAGCTTTTCCGGATCGATCGCCGCATTCTCGAGGAGCTTCATGTTGACGTTCTGGCCCTTGCGATCAACCTGAGACACGCCGCAGCGCTCGCACAGTAGTCGCAGCCGACCGGCGGCCAGCAGCAGGCTCACAGGCTCCGGTGCAGGGCCGTAGCGGTCTGTCAGCTCGGCCGCAATGTCGTCAATCGCAGCATCGCTGGACGCACCCGCAATGCGCTTGTACATGCGCAGGCGCTGATTTTCTTCATCGATGTAACTGGCATCGATGCGGAGCGAGATGCCCAGGTTCATCTGCACCACAGGGGTCTCGGCGACATCTTCGCCCTTCAGCTCGCGAACCGCCTGCTCCAGCATGGTGGTGTAGAGCTCAAAGCCAATCGCCTCAATATGCCCGCTCTGTTCGCCGCCCAGCATGTTGCCGGCGCCGCGCAATTCAAGATCCAGCGCCGCGATTTTGAAGCCTGCGCCCAGGTCAGAGAACTCCTTCAACGCCGCCAGACGCCTCCGCGCAATCTCCGTCAGCTCGCGGTCCGGCGGAATCAGCAGATACGCGTAGGCGCGGCGATTGGAGCGGCCGACACGTCCGCGCAACTGATACAGCTCCGACAGGCCGTGGCGGTCGGCGCGGTTGATGAGGATGGTATTGGCCAGCGGAATGTCGAGTCCGTTTTCGATAATGGTCGTCGCGACCAGCACGTCATACTCATGGCGCATAAAGGCAAGCATCACGCGCTCCAGCTCAGCCTCACCCATTTGCCCGTGGCCGACGACGATACGCGCCGCGGGCACCAGCTCCTGCAGGCGCGTCGCAATGTCGTAGATGTTCTCTACGCGGTTATGGACGAAGTAGACCTGGCCGCCGCGCTCCATCTCTACCTCAATCGCGGAGCGGATCAGCTTCTCATCGAACTTTGCCACCACCGTCTGAATCGCCATGCGGTCTTTCGGCGGCGTTTCAATTACGCTCATGTCGCGGAGACCCACCATGGACATGTGCAGCGTGCGCGGAATCGGCGTGGCCGACATGGCCAGCACATCCAGTTCGCGCCGCAACTGCTTCAGCCGCTCCTTGTGCCGCACACCGAAACGCTGTTCTTCATCCACCACCAGCAGCCCGAGGTCTTGAAAGTGCAGGTCTTTCGATAGCAGGCGGTGCGTGCCGATCAGAATGTCGACCTTTCCCTGCTCAACCTTCTCAAGAATTTCCTTTTGCTCCTTCGGCGTGCGGAAGCGCGAAATCATCTCGATGTTTACGGGAAAGAGCGCGAACCGGCGCTTAAAGGTTTCGAAGTGCTGAAAGCAGAGGACCGTGGTGGGCGTGAGTACAGCGACCTGCTTGCTATCTTGTACTGCCTTGAAGGCCGCCCGCATCGCGACTTCCGTCTTGCCGTAGCCCACGTCGCCAACTAACAGCCGATCCATGGGCATGCTGGATTCCATATCGCGCTTGATGTCGGCAATCGCCGAGAGCTGGTCCTCCGTCTCGTTGAAGTCGAAGGCGTCTTCAAACTCACGCTGGAACTGGTTGTCCGGGGTGAAGGCGTTGCCTTGAGCGGCCTTCCGCTGCGCGTACAGCTTTAGCAGCTCGTCGGCCATGTCCTGCATGGCCTTCTTGACGCGCGACTTTGTCTTGGCCCATTGCTGCGTGCCTAGGCGGTTCAGAACCGGCTGCGGACCGGAATCCGTCGAGCGGTATTTCTGGATAAGATCGAGCCGCGTCAGCGGGACGTACAGGCGGGCCGCGTCGGCGAACTCCAGGATCATGAACTCGACGCGAACCCCGTCCTGATCGATCTCCCGCAGCCCCATGTAGCGCGCGATTCCGTGGTCCAGATGGACGACATAATCGCCAATCGCCAGATCGCGGAAGTCTGAAATGAAGGCGGCGTTGTTTGACTTGCGCTGCCGCACGGGACGCGCGGTAACGTCGGCCTCATCGGTAAGGTCATTAGCGCCGAAGATGACGAGCCGAGCATCTTCCAGCACCACGCCGTTTGCAATCTGCGTACGAACAATCACCGGCGCGCGTTTGTCGCCGCGCAGGTAGCTGGTCTCGTCATACATCGTCTCGCTGCCGGTCTGCGCCGACCGGCTGCCGATGCGATACGAGACGCCGTACTCCTGCAGGATCCCCGCCAACCGCTCCACTTCGCCCTGGTTGGGCGCGGCGAGCAGCGTGCGCATCTCCTGCGCCGCCAGCGAGCGCAACTGCTCCACCAGCGCCGGGATGGAGCCGTGCAGCCGCAGCGTCGGCCGCGTGGCAATCTCCACCTCCGCGAGCGAAGTAGTATCCGTGTCGAGCACATCGACGGCTCCGAGTTGATCCAGGTCCAGCCCCGGTGTATCGAGCAGGCGCTTCTGCCACTCCGGCGGCGTCAGATACAAATCTCCCGGCCCGAACAAGCTGCCGATGCCGCTGCGCTCGTGGCGCTGCTCCAGCTTGTTCCACCAGCGGTCGAGCTGGTTCTGCACCATGGCTGGCTCTTCGACAAAGATGCGGCACCTGGGCACTAGGTCGAAGACAGTGTTGGGATTGCGGCCATGTTCGGCGGCCGCGGCAAAAAACTCCCAACCCGGGAAGACGTTCACGCCGCCGGCTTCCACCGCCTCGCGGATTGAAGCGTCTTCTCCTTCCAGACGATCCCCGCTGAGGCGCAAGTGAACCTTCGCCAGCAGAGCGTCATTCAGCGGCGTCTCCGTCAGCGGCAGCAGCAGCACGTCATCCACGGGCGCAAGCGAGCGCTGCGTCTCCGGGTCAAAGCGGCGCATGGACTCAATCTCATCGCCGAAAAACTCGATGCGCACCGGGCCTTCGGCCTCCGGCGGGTACACGTCAAAGATGCCCCCGCGGAGCGAGTACTGCCCGCGCATCTCCACCATGTCCGCCAACTGATAGCCCACGCTCGCCAGATGGTCCTGCAGCAGTTGCGGATCGGACTCTTCGCCGCGGCGCAGCGTCAGCGCCAGGTTTGCATAATGGCTGGCGGGAAAGACGCGAAAGCACGCCGACTCCACCGGCAGAATCACCATGCGCGCCATTCCACGCGCGATCTTCCACAGCGCAACGGCGCGCTGCTCCTGGATTGCCGAATGTGGCGAAAGATTCTCAAAGGGTAGCACGTCATGCGCCGGCAGACGGATGATGGCGGCGGGGTCGAGCTGCCCGGTCAGTTCACAGGCGGCCTGCACGGTGAGCTGCAACGCCTCCGCGGCCCGGTTATCGGCGACCACCACAAAGACTGGCATCCGCGCAATATGCGTCAGCAGGGGCAGATAGATGGCGCGGGCCGTGGCGGTCAGTCCGGCCACGCGGCGGCGGCCCACGCCAGCAGCCAATGCCTGGCGCAGACGGTCCACGGGCGCAGACTTCTCCAGCTCAGAAAACAGGTCGCGTACAAAAGGAAGGATCATGGCGAATGCAGCGGACGGCGGTTCTGGACCGTCGCTTTATCGAATCTCGATCACACTGCTCTCGTTGGACGCACTCTGCTGCGCGCGCGCCGCCAGCTCCTGCGCGATCTTGAAGAAGGGCGCCGCGCGTTCCGACAGCTCCCCGGCCAGCGCCACGGGCAGCCCGCGGTCGCCGCCGAATCGCACTTCAGGATCGAGCGCCACGGTTCCCAGAAACGGCACCCCGAACTGCGTCGCCGTCCGCTCGGCGCCGCCTTTTGAGAAGATGTCGATCTCCTGATGGCAGTGCGGGCATTGGAAGTAACTCATGTTTTCGACAATACCGAGAACATCCACATTCACCTGACGAAACATTTCGATGGCCTTGCGCGCGTCCTGCAGCGCCACATCGGAGGGCGTCGAGACGACGATGGAGCCCGTCAAGGGAACGGTCTGCACCAGCGAGATCACCACGTCGCCGGTGCCCGGCGGCAGGTCGATGATCAGAAAATCAAGCTCCCCCCACGCCACCTGCTGCAGAAACTGACGGACGATCTGGTGCAGCATCGGGCCGCGCATCACCATGGGTTTGTCGCCAGGGGAAATAGAGCCGACGGAGATGAATTTGACGCCGTGGCTGGGGAGCGGCTCGATCCGATTGCCTTCCAGCACACGCGGCTGCGCCGAAACACCCATCATCAACGGCACATTCGGGCCGTAGATGTCGGCATCCATCAGGCCAACACGATGCCCCTGCTTCGCCAGCGCAATGGCCACATTGACAGCCACCGTGGTTTTGCCCACGCCACCTTTTCCTGAACCGACCGCAACCAGATACTGAATTCCCGGTAAACGCTGCGGCGTCTCCGGTGCGCGCCCCATGTGTCCCATCTGCAAGCTTCCTTTCTTTCTGTGGATACAACCCGGCTCTGGGAATTTACTTCTGCTCGGCTTCGGCCGCTTCCCGCAGCCGCTTGCGCTCGCGGTCATGCTCGCGGTTATTCCGTCGCCGCCCGGCATCCTCAAAACGCCGGCGCTGCTCCTCGCTTTCCAGCACCAGCGGAGGAACCGGCAAGCGGCGCCCATGCGTATCCATCGCCACAAAGGTGAGGTATGCCGAGGAGACATGCTGCAGCGTGCCGGCAATGGCGTTTTCCACCCACGCCTTCACGCCAATCTCCATGGAGGTGCGGAAGGCGCGGTTTACCGAGGCCTTCAGAATGACGAGATCCCCGACATGAACCGGCGCGATGAAATCAATATGCTCCATTGAAGCGGTGACGACGTTGGCCCGCGCGTGGCGGAACGCTGCCATGGCTGCAACCAGATCAATAAAGTGCATCAGGCGGCCGCCCAGCAGGTTGCCAAGCAAATTAGTGTCGTTCGGGAGCACCAGTTCCGTCATTTCCGATTGCGATTCTGTGACACGCCGCGGATGGGGATATGCCTGTCCCGAAGCCGAGGATTCAATCGTTGGGTTGGTCTTCATTTTCCTCAAACATTTCCGGGTTTGGGCATTGTGGATGCTCAACCCTGTGCACAGGCCGCATAATGTGCAAACTCCTATTTTACGCTGCAAAATCGAAGTAATCTTCCACCGCTCATTCGCTTGTGGAGCATTGCCCGGGGGCCGTAATGTGAAAAGAGCGGAATGGAGAGGCGCTTCCCCGGATGACTGGCGACCGCATTGCAACGTTCCAGCAATTGCTGGAGGCCAACCCCGACGACGCCTTCGCGCGATACGGGCTGGCTATGGAATATCGGCGCCTGGGAAACCTGCAGATGGCCCTGGAAGAGTTTGACCGGCTGCGCGAACGGCAGCCCGGCTACACCGCCGGCTATCAGATGGCCGCGCAGCTCCTGCTGGATCGGGGCGACATGGCTGCAGCCCGGGAACGCCTGCAGCAGGGCATCGCGTGTGCGCAGGCGGAGAAAAATGCCCGGGCCATGCGCGAGATGCAGGGCATGCTGGAAGAAGTGGAAGGGTACGCGGAATGATTGTCTCCACCCGTCCAGTGACAGGCGCTCTATGAGAATCCCCCTTTTCCCGCTGGACATCGTCCTGTTTCCCGGCGCCCTGCTGCCACTGCACATCTTTGAAGAGCGTTACAGGGAGATGACCGCAGAGTGTCTACAGCGGCAGGCCCCGTTTGGCGTGGTGCGCGCCGCTCGCGATGGCATGTCGGTCGTAGGATGCACGGCGGAGATTCTCTCCGTCACGCGGCGCTATCCCGACGGGCGGTCCGACATCCTGTGCCGCGGCGTCGAACGCTTCGAAATTGAATCCTTGCATGACAGCCGAAGTTTTCTAGAGGCCGAGGTGGACCTGCTGCCCGATGAGGGACCGGAGGCAAGCCGCGAAGCCCGCAAACAGTGTGCGACGCTGCATCTTGAGATGGTCGCGTTGAGCGAGGAGGAATCAGCAGATTTTGTTCCCGGTCTTGATCTGAATCATCCGGTTGCCTATCTGTTAGCCGCGTCGCTGCCCGTCGGTCTGGATTTTCGGCAGGAGTTGCTGCATCAGCGGTCTGACGCGGAGCGTACCCGGATGCTGATCGACTTCTATCACGCAATTCTTCCCAAGTTGCGCCTGGGTGCCGCCGGCCGCCTGAATTTACGCAACACGCATGTTATGTAGTCCGGCACGCCGGTTCGCGCATCGTATTATCCATCCAGTCCACAGACAGCACGCTTCGGCCAAGGAGGACTTTTATGCCGAAACCAACCGAGCTCCCTGCAACTCTTGGTGAACTGCGCGCCGATGCGCGCTTTGGCCCGAAAGCCCTGGCTCACCGCTCCGTGAAGGACGAAATGCGGGCCAACCTGGTCGCTCGCCTGCGCGCACGTCAGGAGCTATTCCCTGGCATCGTCGGCTATGACGACACGGTGATTCCGCAGATCGTCAATGCCGTGCTCTCCCGTCACAACTTCATCCTGCTGGGCCTGCGCGGCCAGGCGAAGAGCCGCATCCTGCGGGCGCTGACCACGCTGCTGGATGAGCATGTGCCCTACATCGCGGGCTGCGAGATTCGCGACAATCCCTACGCGCCGCTCTGCCGCGGCTGCCGGGAGCGCCTGTCCCGGGACGGCGATGCGGTACCCATCGCGTGGCTCTCGCGCGACGAGCGCTACGTGGAAAAACTGGCCACGCCGGACGTAACCGTGGCCGACCTCATCGGCGATCTTGACCCCATCAAAGCCGCGCGCTCTGGCGAGCAGCTATCGAACGATCTGAATATCCACTTTGGCCTGCTGCCCCGCGCCAACCGCGGAATTTTTGCGTTGAATGAGCTGCCCGACCTGGCGGGAAAAATTCAGGTCGCGCTGTTCAACATCATGCAGGAGGGCGACGTACAGATTAAGGGCTACCCCGTGCGGCTGGCGCTCGACGTGGCCATGGTCTTCAGCGCCAACCCGGAGGACTACACCGCGCGCGGCAAGATCGTGACGCCGCTCAAAGACCGCATCGGCTCCGAAATTCGCACGCACTATCCGCTGACCGTCGCCGAGGGCATCGCCATCACCGAGCAGGAGGCGTGGACCGACCGCGGTCTGCTGCAGACGGAGATTCCGGCGTACATCCGGGCTGTGGTGGAGCAGATTGCCTTTCGCGCCCGTGAGGAAAAGAAGGTGGACCGGCGCAGCGGCGTCAGCCAGCGGCTGCCGATCAGCACCATGGAGCTGGTCCTGTCGAATGCAGAGCGCCGGGCCCTGAGCCACGGCGAAGCGCTGGCCGTTCCCCGCATCGGGGATTTGTACAACGCCGTGCCCGGCATCACCGGCAAGATCGAACTGGAGTATGAAGGCGAACTGCGCGGCTCAGAGACCGTCATCCGCGAGCTGATGCGGCAGGCGGTCGCCCAGGTGTTCGACGAAGTACTGCCCGACGTGAAGACCCAGCAGATTGAGCAGTGGTTCAACCTCGGCGGCTCCATCCGGCTGGATGATGCGCTGCCCGCGGCGGCGGCAGTCGAAGAGCTGAAGCAGATTCAGGGATTGCTGGAGAAGCTGAAATCACTGGGCGTCACCGAGCGCGACGCGCCGGAGCGCATCGTCTCTGCCGCGGAATTTCTATTAGAAGGCATGGTGGCGCATCGCCGCATCAGCCGCAACGAGGAGCGCGCCTTTACGGCGCAGGAAAAACCGGCGCGCCCGGAGCGGAACGCGGAACGCCGCATGGAGCGCGAGGACCCAGATGAATGGCCGCCGCGCCGTACACGCAAGATGTACAACTAAACGCGCCGGGCGAGGAGCGTATGAAACGCACGCGCTACACCAAGTTCAACGGTAATCTGGCCGACGATCTCGACCTTGAGAGCCTGATGCAGGCCTTGTCGGACCGCCTTCTCGACTCCGGCTTCCGCTCCCCGTGGGACCGATTTGAGGAGATGGACCCTGAACGAACGCTGGAGGCGCTGCGCGAAGCTTTGCGCGATGCGCTGGAGTCCGGCGACCTGTTCGATGAAGCGACGCAGCAGCAGTTGGCTGAGATGGCGGAGCAGGGCGAGATGGACGAACTGCTGGACCGCCTGATGGAGCGCCTGGAACGCGAGAACTATATCTCCATCGACACGCCTCCGGCGAGCCAGCCGACGGATACTCCCGGGCAAGCAGGACCCGCCCTGGAGGCGCGCTTTGAAGTGACCGACAAGGGTCTCGATTTTCTTGGCTATCGGGCGCTCAAAGATCTGCTGGGGTCGCTGGGCCGGGCGTCCTTCGGGCGGCATGACACGCGCGACACAGCGACCGGCATCGAGACCAGCGGCAGCTCCCGTCAATACACATTTGGCGACACGCTGAACCTGGACGCGGCCGCGACGCTGGGCTCCGCCATTGCGCGCGAAGGCCTCAGCATGCCGCTGAACCTGGAGTACAGCGACCTGCATGTGCATGAGTGCGAGTATCAGAGCTCCTGCGCGACAGTCGTGCTGCTGGACTGCTCCCACTCGATGATCCTCTATGGCGAGGACCGCTTTACGCCCGCCAAACGGGTGGCCATGGCGCTCGCGCATCTGATCCGCACCCAGTTCCCCGGCGACACGCTCGGGCTGGCGCTGTTTCATGATTCTGCGGAAGAAATACCGCTGGGCCGTCTGGCGCGGGTGCAGGTCGGCCCGTACTACACCAACACACGCGAAGGCCTGCGGCTGGCGCAACGCATGCTCGCCCGCGAACGCAAAGACATGAAGCAGATTGTGATGATCACCGACGGCAAGCCCTCGGCGCTCACGCTGCCCGATGGCCGCATTTACAAAAATGCATTCGGGCTGGATCCGCTGGTGGTTGCAGAGACGCTGGAAGAGGTGGCGCGCTGCAAACGGTCGAACATCATGATCAACACCTTCATGCTGGCGTCGGACCCTGGACTGGTCGCGTTTGTGCAGCGCGTCTCCGCCATGTGCCGCGGCAAGGCCTACTTCACCACGCCGGAGACGCTGGGCCAGTATCTGCTAATGGATTTTCTCTCGCGGCGGATGAAGACGATCCATTAGACCTGTGGCTGGTTGCTGCGATTCGAAAGCCCGTCCGCTTCGCGGCGTGCGATCACGATTCGCTGGGGCTTTGCAGTTGCTGCCGCAGATTTCCGGCCAGGTGCAGCACCCGGGTCATGCGCGCCGTGGCCGCGGCCGGCAGCCCCGGTTCCCGCAGCGCCAGCTCCGCCTCAAGCAGCAGGCCCGTCAGCGCCGTGTTGATCTCGCCTTCGAGAACCCGCGCCGCGGCCCGCATGGCCAGGGAGACTTCCCGTTCCCGCCGCTGCATCGCGCTCCGCACTTCCCGCAGGACGCGATTGCATCCCGAGATGGCAAAGTTGACCTGCGCCGGAATGGCCAGGCCGGCCTGCTGCCACAGCACCTCGGCGCCCGCTGGATCGGACTCGGCCATGCCCTCGTCCAGAACCACCACGGCAAACTCGCGCCGCCGCAACGCCGTCAGCGCCTGCCTGCGCCCCGCTGCCAGCTCCACGGCCAGACCCAGCTGACTGGTCAGCAGTGTGGCGCAGCTCGCCGCCAGACTGCCGGCCGTCACTAACAGCACCGCGTCGGTCAGCGCCGCGCGGCGCGACTTCCCG
>JAKAUB010000148.1 GCA_021827845.1 Acidobacteriota bacterium
GAGATTCCGGTTGGCCATGCAACACCTCTTCAAATCAACTTGATCTGATTGTATCCCGTTGGCCAAGGTCAGAAAACTGCGCAGAAAAGGCTCCTTGGTGGCCACCGCCAAGCACGCAGTATATAAAACGATCGTCAGCACTTTGTGGGGGTCGAGTAAAGCGGCATTGCCGCTGCGCGGGTCCTCAAGGCCTCCCCAACATACCAAACTTCTCCAGTGTCTCTTGCTGGACAAGTCCTCCTGCAAGAAATTTCATGCTTCATCATGCCTACGGCAGGCACCTACCGTGGTTCAATGAATTTCGAATGCGAGTGCACTGAGGAATTAGATGTGTCGCGTACCCGATAGTATCCGAATGTGGTACATTGCGTGTGCCTCCATTTCACCACCCACGTTGGAGACCTGGAGACGACAGTGAATTGCCATCTCGAGAGGATGGAATTCGAGTGGCTGTAAAGCGCGACTACAAGCTGACTTGAGTGGGCGTAATTCCAGAGGGGTGGATACCGAAACTATTTGCAACTTCGTGGGCAAAGTTCAAAGCGGCACCCTTCCCCGAAGGTGCCGTGAGAGAAATCAGAAATTGCTCACTTCGATCCTGTACATCTGGCAATGAAATGCAGATGTCAGAGGTGAACTTATGACGACGCAATTGTGGGACAATGGCGCTACAACACTTCCCGTCGCCATTTCTTTGGAGCTATTGCGTAGGCCGATACTTAGATTTATCGCCAAAGTGTGGCAGTTTCTCAGCTAGGAAGACATTCCTTGAGTCAACGGTTCGAATTTCGGCGCGAGCTGGGTCGCGGCGGTATGGGCTCAGTCCATGAGGCGTTCGATTGCGAACGTCAGGAAACTGTTGCGCTGAAGATGCTGCACCGTGCCGATCCTGAAACCATCTTCCAGATCAAGCAGGAGTTCCGTTCCCTCAGCGAAGTAGTCCATCCGCGACTGGTCAGCATGTACGAGTTACTTTGCGAGGGCGATCAATGGTTCTTCACCATGGAGTACATCGAGGACGCAAAGAGCCTGACCGATTACCTGCGGGAACATCTGACATTTGAATGGGAGGCATCTGACGCATGCGTCGCCGAAGATACTTCAAGAAATATCTCCTCACCGGACAACGTTGAAACAAGGGCCTTTCTGGGCGGGGACATTGCGTCAGGAACTCTTGACGCCTCATGTTCCTTTGCTACCTCGGCAATCTCGATCGGCAATAGTTTGGCGGAGACAGTTATCGGCAAGGCCGCGTCAATGGAGGAGATCAAAGCGCCTCCCGTTTCTTCTGAATCTGGACCGCGACGGCTTCGTGATCCAGCCGATGTTCCGATCATCATCGCGCTGTTCCGGCAAGTGGCGGAAGGCGTGCAGGAACTACATCGGCGCCATATACTTCATCGAGACCTGAAGCCTGGAAACGTGATGGTACGCGCCGACGGCAGCGTACGCATTCTCGATTTCGGGCTGGCCATTGCCAAGCCTCCCGATGGTATTTCCTCCGCCCGCTCAGAGAAGGGTCTGTCGGGAACAGTGGCGTATATGGCGCCTGAACAGGCCGCCGCGCAGCCGGTGAGCGAAGCCAGCGATTGGTATGCGTTGGGCGTCATGCTCTTTGAGGTGCTTGCGGGCGAACTGCCCTTCAGTGGCGCTCCAGGATCTATCCTCGCTCAAAAACTCCGTTTCGAAGCTCCTTGTGTGGCCAGCCGTGCGAAGGATGTTCCCTCGGAACTCGCCAGCCTGTGTGACCGCCTGCTGCGGCGCGATCCCTCAGAAAGGCCGGATGGTCAGCAGGTCCTTACCGCCCTTGGCGCGCTGGATGCCGCTGAAAGCGCCTCGCCAGCGGAGGGGAGCGTCTTTATTGGACGCACGAGATATCTTGACCGGCTTCAGGGCATATATCTGGCCAGCCAGGACACCGTGGCCATCGCGCATCTTCACGGCCGTTCAGGCTCAGGCAAATCCGCCCTCATGACACGGTTCGTGGACAGCCTGAAGACTCAGAAAGAAGCGCTTGTTTTCCGCTGCCGCTGCTACGAGCAGGAATCGGTCCCTTACAAATCCGTAGATGGGCTGGCCGATGAGGTTGCTTCGTGGCTGCAACAGCGCACTGAAGATGAGCAACGCTCTCTGATGCCGCAGACCGTTCAAGCGCTAGCTCGCATGTTTCCGGTCTTTAAGAGTATTCCATGCATCGCGCAGGCCGAGAATACATCGTTCGGAACGGCTGACCTGACTGAGTTGCGCAGACTGTCTTACCAGGCGCTTGGCGATCTGTTGTCCGGGATAAGCAGGCAATGCCAGCTAGTGCTTTGCATTGACGACTTGCAATGGGGAGATGAAGACGGAATCGAGATTCTTGGCGGTGCGCTAGGCCAAGTGAGCCGACGCCTGCTCTTACTGGTTACCTATCGAGATGAGTATACGGACATCAGCGCAGCTCTGCGGGCGCTTGCACGCATGGAGAATTCGCTTTCCAGTCTGCGCGTTGAAGACATCCTGGTGGAACCGCTCACCGAGGACGAAGCGCGGGAACTGATCCGGTTGCAAAGTCCTCAGGCCAGATCTGAAGAGATCGACAAGCTAGTGCAACAGGCGGAAGGCAATCCTTACTTCCTCGAAGAGCTTGCGCGACAATTCGGCTCCGGCGCGCGGCCTCACGAAAGTCGCGGTGTGGCCCTCGACGAAATCCTGTGGACCCGCATTGCTCGCCTTCCAGACCCGGAGATGCGGCTGCTTGAAATGATTGCCGTCTCGGGCCAGCCGATCCGGCTGCTCGACGCGCAGAAAGCGTCGGGCCTGGAACACACCCCGTTTTCCGTGCTGACTTCGCTGCGCATGCACCGGCTGGTAAAGAGCAGCGGTGCCGGTCTCCGCGATCAACTGGAGACGTACCACGATCGTATTCGAGAGACCATACTGGCGCGGCTGCCCAGCGATACACGTCGAATCCGGCACGCCAGCCTGGCCTTTTGTCTTGAAGCTTCGGGAGAAGCAACCGCAGATACGCTTGCCACGCACTTTGAGGCTGGAGGAGAGGCCGAAGTCTCGGGTAAGTATTACGAGATCGCTGCCGGAGAATCGGCGCAGGCATTGGCGTTCTCGCGCGCCGAGGAGTTCTATCGCAAAGCACGCACGCTTGTGAAGCACCAGGCGGCGAGGACGCGCATCACCCAATGCCTGATCCATCTCAAGACCGATCTCGCGCAGTTTCCGGAGGCGTATGCGCTGGGACGCGAGGGACTCGGCGAACTGGAACTCGACATCCCGCGCACGTTCTCTCCTCCTGCCTTTGTCTTCGACCTGGCAAAGAGCTGGTTTTTGTTTCGGGGCCGACCACTGACGTCCATTCTCGAGCTGCCGGCGTCGACGGACAGCCAGCATCAGGCGCGCATTGCTTTACTGGCTGCGATCGGCAAAGCTGCATATCAAATACGGCCTGAGCTGTGCATAGCCGTCATGCTGAAGATCGTCAACAACTCTGTTCTGCTGGGCAACACGCGGGATTCAGCCATCGGTTACATGGCGGTCGGGGCCATCTTTGTGGGCGGCATTCTCGGCCGCTATGACGCGGGATACGAGTTTGGCCGTGTCTCGCTGCGTCTTGTCGAAAAGTTTGAGGCGGACCGCATTCGCGCTGAAGTCAACTTCGTCGTCGGCTACTTCGGCACCTCGTGGAAGCGACCTTCACAGGAAGCCGAGGCACTATGGCAAGTGGCACACCATGCGGGGATGGATACACGCGATCTGTTCCACGTGGGATGTGCAAGTTGCGCGACGGTGATGAGCCAGTTTATCCGCGGTGCTGAACTGAACAGCCTTGCAAGGCTCACGGATGAGTACCTTGAACTGCTGCAAAGGTTCGGACTCAAAGAACCGCGCGCTGCAGTTTTAGCTGTTCGTCGCACGGTGGATGCGCTTCGCGAACCTCAAACGCGGACTGCAGAGAACTTATCCGACTTGCGTGGAGAGGTGTCATTCGGCTCGCGACACATAGAACATTACGCGTTCTTGGCACGCATGCAGGAGCAATATCTCTTTGGCGAGTACGAAGCCGCGCTTGAGACCGGACGCCAATCTGCGCGCTACATGGGCGACTCCAAAGGCATGCTGCATTCCACCGAGCATATCTTCTATCAGGAGCTTTCGCGCATGGCACTGGTGCGCAGTCGCGGCGGGCCCGTTCCATTGGGAATGAAAGTAAGCCTGAATCGCGGCATCCGCCGTTTCGAAAGCTGGGCGAAGTCCTGTCCGGAAAATTTCCTTGCCAAGGCGCTGGTATTGCGTGGCGAAGAGATGTCCATGAGCGGCAGACTCGGTCAGGCGCTGGAACGCTTCGAACAGTCCGCTGAAGTTGCGCAGAGTTTTGAGCAGACTCACGTTGCCGCCCTTGCAAATCGCCTGATGGCTCAAACTGTAGCGCTGCAGGGCCACGTTGCTCAATCACGGAAGAAGCTGGCTCTAGCTCAAGAGCAGTATGCGCGGTGGGGAGCCACTGGTTACGCGCAATCGAATATCATTTCTCAACAATCCGTTCCCAGGAGTATCGGAAGATGAGCTATCTCGATCTGCCTCGCTTCACGATTTCAGGAAACTTCTATACCGATCCGTCGACGGTGGACAATGATCCGTCACACTATGACCCGTCTTGCACCAATCCCGCCCCCTGGCAGGATCCGGGAGGTACGCACTCCTTTTCCTTTCAGGATCTGCTTGCCGGCCAGATGCCGAATCGTACTTTCACTCCGCCGACGGTCTCGGCCACTATTTTCTGAATCAGTCGAAATCGCAGAGCGAGGTCTATCGATATGTCTCACGGGAGGGCCGAAACGACGGGTTACCGTTCATCGAAGACATTGCCACGCTGATGGAGAATGGGCAGGGACAGTACCAGGAGTACGTCTCCGCCGATCCTATAACCTAACAACATGCTCCATGGAGCGAGCGCCGAGTTTATACCGAATCTGGCTGAGAGCTCAAAGTTTCAGGGAGTTGCCGGCTCCGTGGTGAACCTGTCCGCATTTACCCCAGGACAGAAGAAGTTGATCGGGTACATCTACGGTGGGATAGAGGCCGCGAATCCCCTGCCATGCAAACCCAGCACGGGCACCATTGGCACCAACGCTCTCTACCAGGTGTACCTGACCATGTCTCCGTGGCAGGGTTTGGTTCCCGCTTCGCAGGCCAAGGAAGCCGTGGGGTACTTCACGCATGGCGATCTCAAGGTGAAGGCACCGCATACCAACGAGGCAAAGGATCCGGCTGCCCTGCAGGTTCCGAGCGCCTGCAGCAGTATCGCGCTTTCGCCAAAGGTAACGAAACCATGACGGACCAGGAATGGCTTGAAAACTACATCCTCCAGGTCGGCGCAGTCGCCGGAACCGTGCACCGTCGCGAATCCGGCGGCCTGCGTCTGACCGCATCCAGGAATATTCCACCGAATGTATGCGAAGTTGTGGCGTGGGTGCCGGATGGTAAAGGTATGGCGGGCCAGGCGCTGGTTACCATGAGACCGGTGATGACCTGCAACCTGAAAGACGATGGCTCGTCGGCGATTCGGCCCGGCGCTCGAGCCGTAGATGCCCTGGCGGCAATCGCGCTTCCCCTTCTCTCCGACGTTGGCAATGTCGAGGCGGTCGTTGGCCTCGCGTGCCCGGATCGCAGAGAATTCGCCAATGCCGATATCGAGACATTTACCCGGCTGGGCAGCTCGCTGCTGCAGCCTGCCTGAACGGAAGCGGGGGTCACCCGACGCCCGCGGCAAACGGTTAATGCCAAAGAAGTATGTCATCCGAATCAAGAAGCGGCTAGAATTCCTCTCATGTTAGCCTCGTCAGGACCACGGCCTACTCTGACGTTCAGCGACTCGAATGGAATTCAGGTTGCTCGCCTGGAAAAAGACTCGATCTCGATTGGGCGTCTCCCGGATCAGGACATCGTTCTACACGAGGCTTTCGCCTCCCGTCGTCATGCGACCATCAACCGCATCGAAGCAGGCTTTGAGCTGATCGACAGGAACAGTTCGCACGGAACCTGGCTGAACGGTCTAAGGGTGAAGCGCGCCATTTTATGCAATGGAGACATTCTGCAGTTTGGCTCCTCCGCTGCGATGAAAATGCGCTTGGACATCGAGACACCGACGCCACCGCCTCCAGCCTCGGGAAATATCTTCTCGGCGATCAGCACATTCTCGAAAGGCTCGCCCGACGATCACCCGATGACTCGGGAGATCGAGCAATTGAACTTCATGCTGCGCGCGGCCCGCAAGCTGAACTCCGGTGGCGCCAAGCGCGAGATTCTGCAGGCGCTGCTTCAAATCTCGATTCAATTGACGGGAGTGGAGCGGGGCTTCGTGTTTCTGCGCGAAGGGGGCGAGATGCGGCTGGCCCTCGGCTTGCAGTCTGACGGAAAGGTTGTGGACGAGGACTCGACGGTTTCGCATCGAGCCATGCAGCGCGCGATTGAAAGTGCTGAAAAATTCTCCGTCAGCGATACTCTTGCGGACATCGAGACGGGCGTGTGGGGCAGCATCGTGGCAAATTCCATCCGCTGCATCTATTGCGTGCCCCTGCGGAAGCGTGCATTACTCCAGGGTTCGGAGCAGCTTTTGGGCCTTCTATATCTGGACAGCCAACTTTACGCAGGCCAACTTAACTCCATCGGTCACGAGTTGCTGGATGCGGTGGCCACCGAAGGCGCAACTATGCTGGAGAACGCGCTGCTTGCCGACGCGGAATTAAAGGCGCGGCGGGCCGAGGAGGAGTTGGCTGTCGCTGCCAAAATTCACGAGGGCCTGATGTCAATGACGCCGCCCCAGGTGCCCTATGCAGAAATCGATGCGCGTTCGGTACCGTGTACTGCCATTGGTGGGGACTTCTTCGACGTACTGGAACTGGACGGCTGCCTGGGTGCCATGATTGCGGATATCTCCGGCAAAGGCGTGCCCGCGTCGATCGTGGCGGCGACTTTACAGGGGATCATTCATGCGCAGATGCTGACCGGGCAGAGCCTGGAAGAGATCGCGGCGCTTGTGAATCGGTTTCTATGCAGCCGCAGGGTCGGCAGGTACGCAACCATGGTGCTTCTCAAGTTGCATCCGGATGGACTGGTCGAGTACATCAACTGCGGACATGTGCGGCCACTGCTGGTGAGCGGATCCGCCGTTCGAGTTCTTGAGGATGCCAACCTGATGGTGGGCCTGATTGCGGGCGCAACCTATACCAGCGCGGAGGTGCGGCTGGTGCCCGGCGATCGTATTTTGCTGGCGACTGACGGCGTCACCGAGGCCGAGAACAGCGCCGAAGAGCAGTTCGGAGAGGAAAGGTTTGAGTCGATCGCGATCCACGAGGGTCTGGAAGGTATCATCCGGCATGTGGATGCGTTCAAAGGATCGATACTGGCGCAGGATGATTGCACGCTTCTTCAGGTACGTTATTGTCCTGAGACAAGCGCAGCTCAAGTTTGACTGCGGGGCCACGAACCGATTCTCCATCCGTTTTGAGATGACATGAGTGCTCGCCCACAACCTTGATCGGAACTTCTCGCCTTGCGGCCGACTATAGATGGATTCCGCGCGATGGCAATAAATTTTCTTTTGAAGGATTGGTGGACGCGGTAGGAATCGAACCTACAACCTGTCGATTAAGAGTCTGCTTTAGCAGGATGGAGTCCATGGATTTTCATAGACTTAATCGGAGTGCGAAGGCGTCTTTGGAGAACATTCGGCGCGCAACGGTTCCAAACACGGTTCCAAATTTGGTCGCGGAGGAACCGCTTCTGATTGGATCGCAAAAGCATTGCTGACGGACAGAGTGTGCTGGGGGCAATGCAATATAAGCTGATTCCAGACATGCTATTTGAGCGATACGTCGGCATCGATTATTGAGGGGCAGAAACCTCGATCAGTGGCCTAAAGGGACTGAGAATTTACACGGCAGATCGGGACACTCCGCCATTTGAGATCACTCCACCGTCCGGCACGCGCAAATACTGGACTCGCCGCAGTTTCGCTGAGTGGTTGATGGAGCGGTTGGCGGAAACTCCAGCCACTGTTGTCGGCCTCGATCACGGGTTCTCCTTCCCTCTCCAGTATTTCGAGCGCCACCGCCTGCCGCTGCACTGGCCGTTCTTTCTAGAAGATTTCCATCGTCACTGGCCGACCGACGAAGACCATGTTTACGTTGACTTTGTCCGCGACGGGTTCTGCGGATTCGGGGCGGCGAGAGACGGAGATCAGCGATGGCGGCGCCTGACGGAGATGCGAAATGGCGGCGCGAAATCTGTTTTTCATTTCGACGTGCAGGGCACCGTGGCGAAATCTACGCATGCGGGACTTCCCTGGCTGCATCGAATCCGGCAACGATTTTCTGACCGGGTACATTTTTGGCCCTTCAATGGGTGGTAGGTTCCGCATGGACAGCACCTGCTTACGGAGGTGTATCCGGCAATGTGGAGCGCGATGTATCCGCACGAAGTGCGAAATACCCATCAGCAAGATGCCTTCACTGTCACAGCAGAAGGCCAGCCGAATAGAAGAGCTTGCTGGGATTGAGTGCGCAGGGTTCTGCCGGAGCACGGCAGGAGAGTTTGCGCTTCACGGCGGAGAATGCACTTTCGATCAAAGAGCGTTCCCTAACCTGTTTTGCGGAGAAGCGTTCTCTCATCTGTAGTCGCACACCGGATGAATGCGCTGCCTAAACCATCTCTGTCGAACACAAAGGACGGACCTCGCATTAGCGACGTCACGATCTTGTCGAAGAAACTCAATATTACAAGTAGCCTGCGAGCAGAGCCGTTTGTCATATGTTTGCCTGCCAATTTAAGTTCGGTCGCGTGCGCGGAGTGGCCTTCTGTTGATGTAGGATTTGAGAAGTGGTCGGCCTCGAGAAAGCTGCCGCTGTGGTTACCTTTATCGCACTTTTGTGATACGTCTCGGTGTGATGCCGAGAAATGAGTAGTTATGAATGGTCTCCAACGCGGTGCACCGCAAAAGCTTCCTTTAACAATGCCCGATCATTCTGCTAAGTCTGATGATTCCGGCAACACAAGAGTTCACCGATTATTGGCGTGGTGTCCGCTGGTCGCCACCACTGCTCAAGTCGTACCTTGCGCGTTTCTCATAGCGCTGAGCGGATACCGAGTTGTAATTGGCGGGATGGCGGTTTTTGCAGCGAGCATTGCAGGGCCATTCGAGTTTTTTCACCAGAAAGCAATTCGAATACCGTTTTTCCTGATCGCTGGGGGCCTGTCGCTGCTCAACCTGTACATGTACTATTACGCGAAACGACGGCGGCAGGCGCCATCCGCGCGTTGGAGAATGCAGCCGCTGTCTCTTCGCGAACGCCGTACCCAGAAGATTCAACTGTATAGCTCTCTCCTCACCTTGGGTATGATTGCGGCGGATATAATAAATCATCGAATCCATGGTTTCAGTTAGTCCCGACCAAAGCCTCTTCTCGGCTCAACCGCCCACACAGGCTTGTAAGCGCGTACGAATGCATTCGCCTGGATTTGGTGCAATTCTTGTCTTGGCGAAATGTGTGCGGCCTCGTATAGCCGTTCCTGCAAGACCATGATTGCGCGGCGCAATCGAACTTGTGTTTCTCTTACGGGAGATCCAACGCGCAAGCAGTGTCTCGTATGTTTCCTGAGAAGCTTGAAAAGCTATTCTGATCCACTTCATGCCTGTGCGAGACAAGACATTGCGGAAACCGCACTCGGAGAGCAGAGACTCCATGTAGGTTCCTGAGCCGCTCGCGATCCACGGATCCCGCCACACAGGAACCAGGGTCGGGATACGGTCTATATCGTGAAGTGCAGCGCGATTGTAGGCGCGAGCAGCGACCAGGTTTTCGCAACACGCTATGGCTGCCTCTTCCGTTCCGGTTGCTTCGCCAATTCGAATCCAAGTCCTCTCGACTTCATCGAGAGAATCCGTATGCGTGACCAGAACGTTCAGTCCGACTGCCTTTAGACGGTCAAAGGTTTGCCGCCGATTTTCATCCGTGTTGACGATCACAAGGTCAGGACAAAGGGCAATAATCTCATGAACTCGTGGGTTCTTGGTGCCCCCGATCGGCTGTATGCGTCCAACCACACGCGCAGGATGTACGCAATAATCGGTAACTCCGACAAGGGAGTCTTCGAGTCCCAGCATGCAGAGTGCTTCCGTGTTCGAGGGTACGAGGCTGACAACACGCATCATAAAATTGGCTGGGTCACGATTTGTACTAAATCTTTCATACTTTCTCGCTTACGCCGAGGTCGGTGCGGAAAGTTTTATACATCACCTCAGATTGCTCAATACAATACCTTAACCTGGAAGGTATCATAACTAAGATGTGCGGCTACAAGGGTTTCCTCTAGCCCAAATGGCAACGCCGTCAACGCTCAATGATGTGTCGTTTGCAACTTTTCGAATAGTTGAATGCCTCACTCAAGATCGACAATATTTTGCAGGGCCCTATACCTTCTGGCGTGCCCTATAGAATGCGCCAAGCATTGGCGCCCCTGAAACAGCCTTCTCAAACCGCATTCTGCAGATCAATTTCCGTCTTCCGGACAGCTCCGTATTTATTTTTCGATTCAGACTTTTGGTTTCCCCAACAGCGTCGTGCGATATTCCTACTTGATCCTGTATAAGCGACTGAATGATCGGGCAGGTTCCTTGCTTATGCTTGCGTTCACATTGCCGGACCATTTTCTGCAATGCCTCCCGCATTAATGTGAGATCGGCAATTTCTTCTTCGACAACGCGCAGCTTCTGCACGGCTAGATCGTGCGTCACATCGCAAGCCTGTGGACCATCCCGCCGTAACAACTCAGCAATATTTTCCAGGCTAAACCCAAGAGTT
This sequence comes from Acidobacteriota bacterium, assembly GCA_021827845.1. GTDB lineage: Bacteria > Acidobacteriota > Terriglobia > Terriglobales > Acidobacteriaceae > JAKAUB01. The sequence goes on from JAKAUB010000148.1 coordinate 10,854, forward strand.
TGAGCCCGCTTTATGACCCGGATTGGCCGTAACCATCCTCACAACTCTCATCCAGCTTTGTAACTTTCCTTACACGTTCAGCGTCAGTAGAGTGTCTGTTAACGCTCGGTTGCCGAGGGCTATTCGCGATACCCCTCTGGTTGCCCGATATCCAGTCCCGTATGTTGAAAAACCTGGCATTTGCGCCCATTTCTAAGACTGGTCTGCCTTCCTGAAACAAGCCGCAGCCCCAGCAATAGTAGTGAACCATTCATGGAGAACGAGATATGAAGCTGAAATTTGACTTGATTGCGATTGGAACCGGATCGGCCGCGTCCGCGGCCGCGTCCCGGTGTCGCGCGGCCGGGTGGCAGGTAGCGATTATCGACTCGCGACCGTTTGGGGGCACATGCGCCCTGCGCGGATGCGACCCGAAGAAGGTTCTGGTGGGCGCTGCCGACGCGACGGACTGGGCGCGCCGCATGCGGGGCAAAGGCATCCGGGCCGAGAAGATTGAGATCGACTGGCCGGAGCTGATGCGGTTCAAGCAGTCCTTCACCGGACCGGTTCCAAAACAGCGCGAAGCAGGTCTCGCCAAAGCTGGAATCGCAGCCTTCCACGGCCGCGCGCGCTTCATCGGGCCATCCACAATTCAGGTGGGCGACGATGTGCTGGAAGGGCGCTATGTCCTCATCGCTACTGGACAAAAGCCCGCGGACTTAAAGATTCCCGGCGCCGAATTCCTGACAGACAGCGAACAGTTCCTCGAACTCGAACGGCTTCCGCAACGCATACTGTTCATCGGCGGCGGGTATATCGCCTTCGAGTTTGCTCACATCGCCCTACGCGCAGGATCGCAGGTCACCATCCTGCATCAAGGCGCTCGTCCTCTGCAGCGCTTTGATCCTGAGCTGGTTGACCAGCTTGTGAAGCACACGCGGGAACTGGGCGCGGACATTCAACTGAGCAGCGAGGCCGTCGGGGTTGAACAGACCGCAGGCGGCCTGAGGGTCCGCATCGCCGCATCCGGCCGGCAGCACACTGTGGATGCCGACTTGGTTGTGCATGCCGCGGGACGTGAACCCGAGATTGACGATTTGAATCTCGAGGTGGCAGGGGTCGAGTGGGACAAGGGCGGCATCAAGGTGAACGGATTTCTGCAGAGCGTGTCGAACCCGGCCGTTTACGCTGCCGGCGATGCTAAAACCAATGGAGGTCCTCCGCTCACTCCCGTAGCTGCGTACGACGGCATGATGGTGGCCGCCAATCTGCTTAAAGGAAATCACAAGAAGCCCGACTATTCGGGTATCCCCACCGCCGTCTTCACAATTCCCTCCCTGGCTTCCGTCGGACTGCGTGAAAGCGAAGCGAGCGAGCGGGGCCTCAAATTTCAGGTCAAGAAGCGGACGACCACCGAGTGGTATCAATCGCGCAGAATCGCGGAGGCGTGCTCAGGCTATAAGGTTCTCATTGAAGATGAGACCGATCGCATCCTGGGTGCGCACCTGCTTGGCGACGGAGCGGAAGAGGTCATCAATCTGTTTGCTCTGGCGATACGAAATGGGATGCCGGCGTCCGATCTGAAGCACCAGCTCTTTACCTATCCGACCCACTCGTCGGATGTGCCGTACATGTTGTAGGTGGCGAACGCCACTACAGCGTCGCCCTCGATCTTGAAGTTCGAGGATCGCGGGCGATGCTGGATGAAGGCAGCGTACCTCGGTTCTGTCGAGTATCTCCGTGTGCAGTCAGAGAGCCGACCGTGCACTCTTCGCTGGTTTTCTCGTTACCATGACACTATGAACGTTCGACGGAAGCGCGCATTAGTCACGGGAGGGGCCGGACTCATCGGTTCACACATTGTCGAT
>JAKAUB010000073.1 GCA_021827845.1 Acidobacteriota bacterium
TCGTCGTCGAGCGCGCTGGCATAGTCCATGACGTGCGAGTGGTTGAAGCCCTCGTCCATGATGCGCTGATACATGGCAAGGTTGATGTGTTCAACCGCAGGCTGCGTCTCCGTTGCCGGCGCGGTGGCTGCTGGCTGGGGCTCAGCGTTTTTACCCTTTGCGTGATGCTTCTGGGCAATGGCGCCGAGCGTCATCAAAGACGCCAGCGTCAGGATAATTCCTTTTCGTGCGAAACAGCGGTTCCGCTTCACCGATTGGTTCCTCCCATAAAAAATAACGAACGCAAGAATAGCAGACGCGGGGCTTATCGCAATGCATCCAGCAGCAGGTCGCGTTCTGCGTGAAGCGTCGCGCGCGGTTCTCCCTGCGCCACCACACGTCCTTCACGGATCACGACGACCTCCTCGCAGCCGGCAAACGCGTCTTCCAGATTGTGCGAGACGGTCAGAACAGGAATGCCGCGCTGGCGGGCCCAGGCATCGACGTTGGCCGCCAATTCCCTGCGCGCCGCCGCGTCCAGCGCAGAAAAAGGCTCGTCGAGCAGCAGAGCGCAGGGACTGGCCGCCAGAGCCCGCGCAATAGCCACGCGCTGCTTCTGGCCGCCCGAGAGCTCTCGCGGCATCTGCCGCGCTACACTGCTTGCGCCGGTAAGTGCGAGCAGGTCGGCCACCCGAGCGGAGGCCGCTGCACGCGCCGTACGACCGAGCGAGTACGCTACATTCTCTGCGACACTGCGATCGGGAAAGAGCGCCGGGTTTTGCGCCACAAATCCGATGCGGCGATGATGCGCCGGGATATTGCGCTGCGGGCGTTGCTTCGCGGTGCGGGAAAATACCACATCGCCGCGCAGCACAACCCGGCCGGCATCGGGCGTCAGCAGGCCGGCGATGACGCGCAGCAAAGAGGACTTGCCGGAGCCGGAGGGACCGAACAACAGCGTGCGCTCAGCGTGCAGCGAAAACTCTGCTGCCAGATGGAAGCTGGATCGCTCGCGCCCGAATCGGTGATCGACGGAAAGTTCGAGCCATGGTGCCGGCTTGCCGAAATTGGACTGCGCGTCAGACAAGCTCGCCTCGGGAACGGCGGCTATACAGCGCGATCAACGCGGTAAAACACACCGCCAGCAGCACCAGCGCGGTGCGGTTCGCCTGCGCATAGTTGAAGTCCTGCACTTGGTCGTAGAGCGCGATGGACAGCGTGCGCGTCGTACCGGGAAGGTTCCCGCCAATCATCAGCACTACCCCGAATTCCCCAACCGTGTGGGCAAATGCCAGCACGGAGGCAGCGATGAGTGAACTGCGAGACAGCGGCAGCGCTACCCGCACAATGCGCATCACCGGGCCGCTGCCCAGCGTGGCGGCGGCGTCCAGCAGAGAATGATCGACGGCGCCGAGCCCTGCGACCAGGGGCTGCAGCGCGAACGGCAGACTGTAAATCACGGAGCCGACGACCAGTCCACTGAAGGAAAACGCCAGCGGATGGCCGAGCCAATGGGTAATTGCACGGCCGAGCGATGTCTGCGGCCCCAGCGCAACCAGCAGATAAAAGCCGAGGACCGTAGGCGGCAATACAATCGGCAGCGCGCAGACCGCCTGCACGGGTGTGCGCAGGCGCGAACGTCCAAACGCCAGCCAGCAGGCCAGTGGCACCGAGATTGCCAGCAGAACGGCCGTCGTGACCAGCGCAAGACGCAGGGTGAGCCACAGCGCAGCCACATCCATGGCGGCTATCGCTCCGCTGGGGAAGGCGCGCGCAGGCCATTCTGCTCCAGCACTGCGCGCCCTTTGGGCGACAACAAAAACTGCAGCAGACCCGTAGCGGCCAGCCGCTCTGGCGCTTTGCGCATCAGCACAGCTCCCTGCTCAATCGGGGGGTACAGAGCGGGCGAAATCTCCGTCGCCTGGCCGTGGTCGGCCAGCGCCGGACTGATGGCGAGCGTCCTCGAGATCAGCGCGCAGTCGGCGTTTCCGCTTTGCGCAAATTGCGCAGTCTGCGCAATATTTTCGGCGTAAACCAGCTTCGATTGCACTGCCGCATACACTCCGCTGTTCTTCAGCGCGGCAATGGCAGCCGCACCATAGGGCGCGTGCTGTGGATTCGCGACCGCAATGCGATGCACGGATGGGGAGGCGAGATCCTTGAGAGTGAGCGGACCATCTTGCCCGTTGCGGCGCGACCACAAGACCAGCGCACCCTGGGCGTAGACCACCGGCCGTGTCTCCACCGCCTGTCGGGCATCGATCACGCGCTGCGGGAAACTCAAGTTTGCGGCGAGGAACAGATCAAACGGCGCGCCGTTGATGATCTGCGTCGCCAGGGTCGCCGACGACGCATACGACGCCTCCACCGGGCCGCCGCCCGCTGCACGGTAGGCTGCGATGATCCGGGGCAGCACGGGCTGCAGGTCTGCGGCTGCCGCAACGCGCACTGGCGTCTTCTGTGCCGCCAACGGCAGCGCCGTGAGCATCAGCATTACCCCAAGCCGCCTAAACACGCACCACCATCACTTCCGTCGACTTAATGAGCGCGGCCGCGCGGACGCCTGGTTTCAGCTGCAGCTCCCTCGCTGCATCGGCCGTGATGATCGCCGTCACAGATTGCGAGCCGATGGCCAGCTTCACCTGCGCCAGCAAGCCATTGAAACGCACCTCCGACACCGTGCCCTGCAATTGATTGCGGCCACTCACCGAGGCACTGAGACTTTTCTTTTTGGGCGCGCGGGGCGCGTCCGCCTTGAGCAGCAGGTTCAATTCGCGCTCTGGAATACGATAGTGGCCGCCCGGCGTCTTTACGCCGCGCAGCTTGCCGCGGTACAGCCATTGTTTGATCGTCGGGTAGGAGATGCCCAGCCGCTCCGCCGCAGCCCGAGGCGTATAGAGTTCCGTCATAGGAGCTACGATATACGATTTCATGCGAAATATGGAATATGCGGTTTTGTGCGATTCAAACATTACTTCCATCGGTACAAAGTGTATGAGCGTCGACGCATGGCACCCCTGAGCGTGGCGAAGGACCGGCGGATTGCAGAGAGAAGCCAATGCCCGGATTGTTCGCTTCGCTCAGAATGACTGAACCTTTTGGGTCAGAGGCCCGGAAACATCGATAGCTGGGCGGAGGACTTCCCTGACCGCGTGAATTTGTTGGCGAACGGCTGCCCGACCATGCGGCCATCGAGCGAAGGGGAGATCGCGCGCTCGTGGTCGATCGCGGCTGCAACATCCGCTTCAGGCTTGCTTTGCGCCTCCACCCAGCGCGTCAAAGCGTCCAGCCTACGAAAGCCATCGAGCTTCTCTCCGTGGCCGAGCTTTGCCTGGTTCAGCGCACGCCGCAGCACGTCGAGAGACGCGTCGTAGGTCTTGAGCGGCACGGGAAACGGATGACCGTCCTTGCCGCCATGCGCAAAGGAGAAGCGCGCGGGATCGGTGAACCGCACCGGCGTGCCATGGATCACCTCGGCCATCAATGCCAGCGACTGCAGCGTGCGCGGCCCCAAAGTTTCCAGCAGCAGGAGCGAAGCAAAATCGCGAAACTCGCGCTCATACGCCAGCGCCAGAACCGCGCCCAGCCGCCGGGCATCCACGTCGGCCGGGCGAACATCGTGGTGGGCCGGCATCGTCAGATGACGGGCCTGCTGCAGCGTCGCCGCGGGTGGCTGGCGCACAATGGCAAGCAGCGCTGCCTGTGCTGCCTGGGCGCCCGCATCCACCAGATTCATCAGGATTCCCTGCGGCTCGCCGGCGATGGCGGCGTGCGGGTCAGCAGTAAAACTGCGCACGCTGGCCGAGTGCCAATGGTAGCGCCGCGCGCTGCGGCAGGCGGCATTCATGCCCTGCTGCACCACGGCCCACTCGCCGCTGGCAGCGACAAAAAATCCGTGCAGATAGAGCTGATATCCGTCCGCGATGGCGTTGTTATCAATGCGGGCGGTCAGACGACTGGCGCGCACCAGTGGCTCCGGCGCCAGGCCACGGGCGGCAGCAAATGTTTCAAGCTCTTCGGGCGTGCGTCGCGAATGGCGGCCACGGCCGCCGCATACCATGATGCCCAGTTCCTGCGAGCGAGGATTGAGCCCGCGCTTGAGTGCCCCGATCACGGAGGTTGTGATGCCGGAGGAGTGCCAGTCCATCCCCATCACGCAGCCCAGCGCCTGGAACCAGTGTGGATCGCTGAGCCGTGTCAGCAGACCAGGAACGCCGGAGTCGAGGATGATCGCTTCGGAGAGCGCCGTACCCAGCGCCGTCATTCGCTGTGCCAGCCAAACAGGCACGCGGCCGCCGTGCAAGGGCAGCTCGGCGGATCCGGAACGCTTCATGGGAAAGGAGGTGTTGAATACCGGAGTCAGGTGGCTGGCCTGACTCCGGGTCGAAAGCGACTACTCTGCTTCGCGCAGACGTGCAGCCTTGCCGCGCAGACCACGCAGATAGAAAAGCTTGGCGCGACGAACCTTGGCCGAGCGGACCTTTTCCACACGCTCCACCACTTTGCAGTGCAGCGGAAAAATGCGCTCGACGCCCTGGCCGAAGCTCATCTTGCGGACGGTAAAGCTGCCCTCGGCGCCATTCTTGCGCGCGATGACGACGCCTTCGAATGCCTGGATGCGCTCTTTATCGCCTTCCTTGATCTTTACCTGCACCCGGACGGTGTCGCCGGGGCCAAACTCCGGCAGATCGGTGCGGGCAAGCTTGGCAGAGAGACGCTGCATGACTGGATGAAGAGACATGATCTTTCCTATTCTGGGGAAAATACAGAGTGGTATCGAAAGATTAGTGTACTACGGGAGTTGCACCTTTTGGCGGGCGTTACTCTTCCGCGACGCGCGGCGAGTCCGGAAACGAAAGCGTGAATACGGTTCCGCTGCGTCCCGGTTCGGTGCAACTGCGAACATGAATGCTGCCGCCGCCCTTATCGACGATGCCTGCGGACACCCAGAGGCCGAGTCCTGTGCCCACTTCCCCCTTGGTCGTAAAGAAAGGCTCGTAGATGCGCTTGCGAACCTCTTTCGGAATGCCGTGGCCGGTATCGGCAATGGTGAATCGCGCTCCAGGGCGGCCATCGCGCCAGTTGGTTGCGGGCCGCAGGCGGATGTGCAGCCGGCCGCCTTTGCGCATCGCGTCCAGCGCATTGCCGATGAGATTCGCCAGCACCTGCCGCACTTCACCCGCATAGCAGACCAGCACGGGCGTCTCCCGCTTCTCGACCACCAGCTCAATCCCCTCACGCGACAGTTTGCCGCGATAGAGGGTCAGGATCGACTCCAGCAGTTCGGAAACGTCCGTCGCCGTGGCTGCGGTCTGCTGCTTATGGAAGCGCAGCGTCTGATTCGTAATCTGCGAGACGCGCGCCAGCTCTTTTTCCGCCGCGCTCAGGTAGGACTTGGTCTCCTGATTGTCGGCCGCCAGCCGCGCCAGATAAATGAGGTTGGTGACACCTTCGAGCGGATTGTTAATCTCATGCGCGATGGAAGCGGCCAGCCGTCCTACTACGGCAAGCTTCTCTGCCTCGCGGAGCGCCGCCTCGGCCTTGTATTGCGCCTCCATCGCGGTGTTGGTGCCGAACCAGCGGACGATATTTCCGGCCGAATCCCGCACTGGCAGCGCAAGCGTAAGGAAGGGGCGAAAGACGCCATCCGCCCCGCGCAGCGGAAACGTCATCTCAAACGGATCGCCGGTCTCCAGCGAATGCTTGTACCGCGCAATCACCTTCGGCAGATAGTCGGGATGGTGCAACGACTGCCAGCCCCAACCCTGCATCTGCTCCCAGGTTGTGCCGGAATACTCATACCAGCGGCGGTTATACCAGGTGAGCGATCCGTCGGGATCGGCGATCCAGATCAACTGCGGAATTGAGTCCGCCAGCACGTGAAACTGCTCCTCGCGCAGATCACTCTCCCGCCGCGCTAGCACCTGGTCGGTCGCTTCGGTGGCCAAGAGCAATAGTCCCTCAATCCGGCCCTCGGCATCGCGCGACGGCTGCAGCACGAAGTTGAAATATCCCTCGCTCGTCTGCCCGGTTGACTCCCGCATTAACTGCACCGGCATTTCCGTTATCACTTCGGCCACTCCGCTGGCGAAGACGCGGTCCAGCCGCTCCAAAACTCCCTGCCCCTGTAGTTCCGGCAGCGCTTCGGCCACACTCTTGCCGATTAAGTCGCTGGATTCCTGACGCCCGACCAGACGGACATACCGGTTATTGGCGAGCGTGAAGACATGCGTGGGACCGTGCAGCATGGCGATGGCCGCGGGCGCCTGCATAAAGAGATCCCGAAGCTTTGCCCGCTCGGTTTCGGCTTCGACCCGCAGCGACCGGAGGCGTGCCAGATTTTCCGTTTCGCGAACTCCGTGCGCGATCTCCGCAGCCACCGCGGCGTAGAACTCGGAATACTCGGCATCCAGGGCACGGCATGCGCTCACACCGGCCAGCAGGAAACCCAGCGGCGTGGCCGTCCGGACATCGAGCAGCGGCGCCACCACAGCATCCACGGGAGCAATGCTCCAAGGCGCCAGTGGCAGCGGGGACAGACCGCAGTCCTCAAGCGAAGTACGATACACGCCGCCTCGCGGCAAAGTCGCCCACGGAAGCCACGCCGCCTGCTCCGGAGTCAGCGCCTGCGGAAAATCCGGACCCTCTCCGACCGACACACTGGCAGCAAGCTGCGCAGTCTGCGCACCGGTCTCCGGGTTCAGCAGATACACCGCGGCAAACGGAATGTCCTGCGGGTTGGCGCCCAAAGACTTCATCGCGTGGCGCGCCACGTCCTGCGCACTGCGGGGCCGGCGGTTCAGGGCGCCGCGCAGCGCATGCAGGGTGCGCTGTCGCCGCTCTCCCAGCACCCGTTCGGTGGTCTCATTCACCGGGCTGAAGACACCGACGATCTTCCCTTCGGCATCGCGGATGGAAGAGTGCGAAAAGGAAAAATATACTTCTTCGAGATATCCGGCGCGATCGATCGGGATCAGCATGTCCTTCTGATAAAGCGCTTCGCCGGTTTCCATCACGCGCTGCAGACGGTCAGCGGCCGCGCGGCGCAGAGCGATTGCCCCGGCCGCGATGCCAGCTCCAAAAGCCTGAGGATGGCTGCTTCCCAGCAGGCGTGCATAGGCGTCGTTGTAAAGCAGCACCAGCTCCGGGCCCCAGGAGATAGCGATCGGGAAGGGACACGCCAGGCACAGGGAAAGCGATGTCTTCAGCGCAGCCGGCCACTGCTCCATTGGGCCGAGCGACGTGCGGGACCAGTCGTGCGACCGCACCAGCGCGCCCAGCGCACCCCCTTCGATCAACCCCATCTCCTGCGCAGCATCTCCCTGTGGCCTGGAGGACATAACACCTTCTGTAGCGCTGCTGTGACAACACCGAATCCGGATGGTAGCAGACGGAAAACCATCGCGACTGCAGTCAAAATGCGTAGCGTCCCGTTCAGGACGTCGGCGTATCCAGCCCGTCCATCGCGCGCAAAATCTCTCTATCCTCCGCGCTTAGGCGGGCACGGGCCAGCAGGTCCGGCCGGTTGCGGCGGGTCTTGGCCAATGCCTGCGCCCGCCGCCATTTCCGAATTTGCAGATGGTTGCCAGAGTTCAAAATCGCCGGGGCCGCCACGCCGCGAAATTCAAAGGGCCGCGTGTAGTGGGGGCAATCGAGAATGCCTCCTCCGGCCGTCTCCTCCGCGTCGCCTGCAACCGCGAAACTCTCGTTGCGCGCTGAGTCGGCGTTTCCCAGCGCACCGGGCAACAGCCGGGTCAGCGCGTCGATCACGACGGCCGCCGCCAGCTCTCCGCCCGAAAGAACATAGTCGCCGATCGACAACTCCTCATCTGCCAGCAGATCGCTCACTCGCTCATCCACCCCTTCATATCGCCCGCAAAGCAGTGTGATGCGTTCCAAGCGGGTGAGCGCCTGCGCCCAGCTCTGGGAAAAGGGTTTTCCCTGAGCGGAGAGCAGAATCACTTGCTCCCGCGCGCGGTCCCGAGAGCCTTTGGGGGCAACGCCCAGCGACTCCACGGCACGGAACAGCGGCTCGGCCTTCAGAACCATGCCTTCGCCACCGCCGAATGGCCGGTCATCGACGGTTTGATGCCGGTCGTCGGTAAAGTTCCGGAGATTATGCGCGTTCACCTGCACCAGGCCTGCTTCAATGGCCCGCCCCAGAATGCCGTGCGCCAGCGGTCCAGTGAAAAATTCAGGGAAAATGGTGATGATTTCGACTTGCATGCTGCCTACTGTGCGTCCGGCGCGGAGCTCGGGATGGTCGCGTCCGGGCTGCCGGACGCCGTTGTGTTGATTGTCAAGATTCCTGCAGGCAAATACAGGCTGACTCGTTGTCGCGCCAGGTCGATCTGCGGCCGATAGGCGGCGGCAAACGGAATCCAGTGCTCGCTGCCATCGGGCGTCGCCACCACCAGAAGGTCGGTCGTTTCCGGCTGGCGAATCACATCGCGAATGGTCCCGACCACCGGCGATCCTTCAACCGCCAGGTCAACCAGGTCGCAGCCGCACAGGTCCTGGATATACGCGGCCCCAGGCTCGAGCGTCATTCGATCTTCTGGAGGGATGACGAGCTGTGCCCCGCGCAGCGGTTCAGCGTCGGAGATAGAGTCAATGCCGGTGAGCTTGAGGACGACGCGGTCTTTGTGCAGCCAGCTCCCCTCGATGGTAACGGGGAGGGGCGCGGGCGAGCCGGCCCGCTGCAGAAACGCAGTGGACCCTGGCTGGTAGCGCTCCGGAAAATCGGTATGGATCTCCGCCAGCACCTCGCCGCGGCGCCCCTGCGGCTTAACGATCCGCGCAATGATGGTCCACAATTCCTGCTCCGGCACGTCTTTATTCTGTCATGCCGTGCGTGCGCGCTGCGGCCGCGCAAAACGCTTTCAGGTCGCGGCTACCCCGCGTGGGTGTGGCCGCCCTCTTTGCCTTCTTCGATCACTTCCAGACTGTAGCGGTGATGCAACTTGACACTCACCGCTCCAAGAATGGTGCGCAGGGAGCGCGCAGTCCGTCCCTGCTTGCCAATGATCTTGCCCACGTCCGAGGGGTCAACCCGCAGGTGAAGGACCGTGCCGCTGTCGCGCACCTCGGCGCGAACCGTTACCTGATCGGGCTTATCGACCAGGGATCGTGCAATTGCCTCAATCAACTCCACTGCGGAAGGTTCGTGCGCCTGATCTGCCATTAAGGTCCCTCGTCCCGGCAAAACAAAAATCATTCCAGTAAGTCTGTCAGAATTCCTAGTGATTTATACCCGATGCGAGGGAGGTTGTCGCTGAATCAGTGGTTTACCCAAGAGTAACGGAGGTGGTTACTTTTGAACCATTCGTGCAGCAGTTTTTGATTGCGTGAAGCAAGCCTGGCGAGCGTACACACGCAGACAGACAAAAGACCTGCGGAGACGCAGGTCTTTTTCGGGAAAACGGAAACTTGCCGGGCTAAGCGGTGGGAGCGGAAGCCGGAGCGCTGGCGACCAGCTTCTGCACGCGGTCTGAGAGCTGCGCGCCCTTACCCTTCCAGTAGTCCACGCGATCCCGCTTGAGATCGATTGTGGCCGGATTGGTGCGTGGATTATAGGTACCGACGACTTCGATGGAGCGGCCATCGCGCGCACGGTCCTTCTCGATCACAACAACGCGGTAGTACGGCTTCTTACGCGCACCAACGCGGGAAAGACGAATCATTAACACTGTTGATCAGGTCCTCTCAAAGAAAAATGCAGATGAAGTTCGGAACGCGCAGGCTGGCAAAGGCCGCCGGATGCCGAACCTTCAGTATCGAGGATTTTTCGCTGGCACGCAAGCGAAGTGTCCGGCGGTTGGGCTGGATGAACGCTGCCCGTTAAAATCCGTTTGATATGTCTACAACGGATTCTTCGCGCTTGTTCCGGATTTCGGTTCTCTCCCTCCTGCCAGCTCTCGTTTTGTTCCCAGCCGCGAACTCTGCCCGGGCGCAGGCAACCAAGACCTCCGCGTCGCCGACGGCCGCCGTGCCCGCCAAACCCGCTGCCGGCGCGCCGGCCGATGCCGTAAACCTGCCGCCGCTGCCCGCCGATGCGCACATTGAGCAGACCATGCAGTACGACGGCCGGACCCTGCGCTACACCGTAACGGTGGGCAAGATGCCGGTCCGCGACAAGATGGGAAAGACCATCGGCGAGGTGGTCTACACGGCGTACACCGTGCCGGGCAAGGATCGTCCGGTGACCTTCGCGTTCAACGGCGGCCCCGGGGCGTCCTCGGTGTATCTGAATCTGGGAGCCATCGGCCCGAAGCATCTCGACTTTGGCAATGCCGGCGAAAGTCCCTCCAAGACGCCAACGCTCACGGATAACCCCGGCACATGGCTGGACTTTACCGACCTGGTCTTCATCGATCCCATCGGCACCGGCTTCAGCCGGGCGCTGGTGCCGGAGGCCGAGGCGAAGAAGGATTTCTACAGCACAGTTCCCGACATCGAGTATCTGTCGCGCGTGGTCTATGACTGGCTGCAGAAGAACGATCGCATGACCTCGCCCAAATATCTGGTGGGTGAGAGCTACGGCGGCTTCCGCGGCCCGCGCATTCTGTATTATCTGCAGTCCAAGCTGGGCGTAGGCATGAGCGGTATGGTGCTGGTCTCGCCCTACCTGAACCCCACCATCGAGTCGCACGGCGATCTGTCGCCGATTCCGTGGATGGTCACGCTGCCCTCCATCACCGCGGCGCATCTGGAGCGGGAGCACAAGCTGACGCCGGAGGCAATGGCCGACGTGATCGCGTACACGCAAGGGACGTATGCGACCACGCTGATCGCGGGCCGGTCGAACCCGTCGGCGACCGACGCCATGATCCAGCACGTGACGGAGCTGACAGGGCTGGACCCGAACTTCGTCAAGCAGTCCGGCGGGCGATTGGAGACGGAAGCCTATCTGCGCGAAGAGTACCGGGAGCAGGGGAAGATCGGCTCCATCTATGATTCGAACGTGACATCGTTCGATCCCTTCCCCTACGCCCCGTACCAGAAGGCGAACGATCCGATTCTGGCGGCCATCGTGGCGCCCACCACGGAGGCAATGGTCAACTTCATCACCAACACCGTCGGCTGGAAGGTGGATGCGCGCTACAACGCCTTGTCCGACGACGTGAACCGGCTGTGGGTGGGCGGACCTGCGCTGCGCGCGGGCTCCGTGACGCAACTGCGGCAGGCCGTGGCTGCAGACCCCAACCTGCGGGTGATCATCGCCCACGGATGGAATGATCTCTCATGCCCGTTTATGGGATCGCTGCTGACGGTGGAGCAGATGCCGGTGATGGGCGATCCTACGCGCGTGGCGGTGAAGGAGTATCCCGGCGGGCACATGTTTTACTCGCGCGAATCCAGCCGCCTGGCGCTGCACAAGGACGTGCAGGCGATGTTCAACAAGCACTGATTGCCGCAACCCGGGTGTCGGCTCGGCCGACCCGGGTCTCCTGTCGTATGAAAAATCCGTCCTGACCGGCTCATTACAATAAAGACATATGGATTTTGAGCTGGTCAGTGACTATCAGCCCCGGGGCGATCAGGGCCGCGCCATTGACGAGCTGGTCCAGGGCATCCTTGAAGGCGAAAAGCACCAGGTGCTGCTCGGAGTCACCGGCTCCGGTAAAACCTTCACGATGGCGCGGGTAATTGCGGCGCTGAACCGCCCCGCGCTGATCCTGGCGCACAATAAGACACTCGCAGCGCAGCTCTACCACGAGTTCAAGCAGTTCTTCCCGCATAACGCGGTTGAGTACTTCGTCTCCTACTACGACTACTACCAGCCGGAAGCCTACATTCCCTCGAGCGACCTCTACATCGAAAAAGAGGCGACGATCAACGAGCAGCTCGACCAGCTCCGCCTGTCGGCCACGCGGTCACTGTTTGAACGCCGCGATGTGGTGATCGTCAGCTCGGTAAGCTGCATCTACGGCCTGGGCTCGCCGGAGGCGTACTTCGGCATGCTGCTGCTGCTCGAAAAAGGCCAGCGCGTGCGCCGCGAAGATATTACGCGGCGGCTGGTTGAGATTCTCTACGAGCGCAATGATGTGGACTTCCGCCGCGGCACGTTCCGCGTGCGCGGCGACATCATCGAGGTCTTTCCGACCTACGACGAAAGCGCGTACCGCATCGAGCTGTTCGGCGATGAGATCGATTCCCTGTCGCAGATTGATCCGCTCTTCGGCACCGTGAAGCAGCAGTATGCGCGACTGCCCATCTACCCCAAAAGCCACTACGTGGTGCAGCCGGAGCGCAAGCGCTCCGCCATTGAGAGCATCCTGGCCGAGCTGGCAGAGTGGGAGAAAGAAGTGGAGGCGCAGGGGCGGATGGTCGAAGCGCAGCGCATCCACCAGCGCACGCGATTTGACCTGGAGATGATCAAGTCCGTCGGCTACTGCCACGGCATTGAGAACTACTCGCGCCACTTCTCGGGCCGGCTGCCGGGCGAACCGCCACCCACGCTGCTCGATTATTTTCCCAAAGACTATCTGCTGTTCATCGACGAGTCGCACGTAACGGTGCCGCAGTTGCACGGTATGTGGCACGGCGACCGCTCGCGCAAGCAAAACCTCGTGGACTACGGCTACCGGCTGCCCTCGGCCATGGACAACCGGCCGCTGAAGTTTGAGGAGTTTCAGACCCGCACCAACCAACTGGTTTACGTCTCCGCGAC
>JAKAUB010000247.1 GCA_021827845.1 Acidobacteriota bacterium
GCGGTCAGCTTCTGCACAAAGCGCATCTGGGCGTTGCTTTTTTCGAGCAGCGACCAGTCCACCCAGCTGATGTCATCGTCCTGGCAGTAGGCATTATTATTGCCCTTTTGCGTACGCGCGAACTCATCCCCAGCGACCATCATCGGCGTCCCTTGCGACAGAAGGAGCGTCGCCAGCAAGTTGCGCATCTGGCGGCGGCGAAGCGCGTTGATTGCCGGATCTTCAGTCGGCCCCTCTGCGCCACAATTGAACGAGTGGTTGTTGGAGTTGCCGTCCTTGTTGTCTTCTCCGTTTGCCTCGTTGTGCTTGTCGTTGTAGGAGACGAGATCATTCAACGTAAAGCCGTCGTGCGCGGTGACGAAGTTGACGCTGGCCCAGGGGCGACGGCCCTCGTGCGCAAACACATCGGCGGAGGCGGTCAGGCGCTTGGTCAGCGTCGCAATCGGGAGGCCTCCTTTCCAGAACTCGCGAACATCGTCGCGGAATTTGTCGTTCCACTCGGCCCAGCCTGGCGGAAATTCACCCACCTGATAGCCGCCCGGACCGCAATCCCATGGCTCTGCGATCAGCTTGACAGTATTCAAGACAGGATCCTGCGAGCAGGCCTTCAAAAATCCGCTGCGGTTATCAAAGCCGTTTGGTTCGCGGGCCAGGATCGTTCCCAGGTCAAAGCGGAAGCCATCCACGTGGGTCTGCTCCACCCAGAAACGGAGACTGTCCATCACCATCTGCAGCACGCGCGGATGGCTTAGATTTACCGTGTTGCCCGTGCCTGTGTCGTTGATGTAGTAGCGGGGCTGGTCCGGCAACAGACGGTAGTAGCTGGCGTTGTCGATTCCCTTGAAGGAAAGCGTCGGTCCAAGCTCATTGCCTTCTGGCGTGTGGTTGTACACCACGTCCAGAATTACTTCCAGGCCGGCCTCGTGAATCTTTGCGACCATCTCCTTGAACTCTCGGAGGGTATGGGCCGGCTGCGAGGCATAGCGGGTGTCCGGGGCAAAGAAGCCGATACTGTTATAGCCCCAGTAATTGACCAGGCCGTGTTCCACGAGGCGATCGTCATCCACCATGCAATGGATGGGAAGCAGCTCCACCGACGTGATGCCCAGCGAGCGGATGTAGTTCAGAACCTCCGGACATGCCAGGCCGGCGTACGTTCCGCGCAGGTGCTCTGGTACCTGTGGATGCTGCTTGGTATAACCCTTGACGTGCATTTCATAGATGACGGTGTCGTCATAGGGGACCGCAAGATGCTGGCGATTGCCGCGGCGGCTGCGCCCGGAGCCTGACCAGTCAAAATTCGGATCGACGACGACGCACTTTGGCATGAACGGCGCACTGTCCCGCTCGTCAAACGTGTGATCGTCGCCGGACTCCATCTGATACCCGAACAGCGCCGGGTTCCACTTCACGTGGCCAAAGTGGCCAACGGTGTACGGGTCCAGCAGCAGCTTGTTCGGGTTAAAGCGATGACCGGCATCGGGCTCGTAGGGGCCATGCACGCGAAACCCGTAAATCTCGCCCGGGCCAACTCCCGGAACATAGCCATGCCAGATCTGGTCGGTATACTCCGGCAGCGCGATGCGGTGCAGTTCGCGGTCGCCCTGTTCGTCGAACAGGCAAACCTCAACTTTCGTTGCATGGGCAGAAAATACGGCGAAGTTCGTTCCTGCTCCATCCCAGGCTGCGCCCAGTGGATACGGAAGTCCCTCACGAAGGTCTTTGCTGGAAAACATGTTGGTCCTTTAGGTTGATGGTACGAGCGATGGTTGGTCAGCGCCGCAAGAAAGAAACCGGAAGCGTGCCGCAAAGTTGAGAAGCGGAAAAGATAAGCGGGAGTTGTTCGAGGGGAAAGCTAAGTTGCCGGGAGCGCCGGAAAGGCGGCCCAGTAAAGGCCGCCTTCAAAACCGGAACAGATGGCGCGAAGCTTCTAGATGGATCGTGCTCTGCCGCGCGTAACCAGCCGCAGCAGGAGAGTGAGGATAACTGCCCCGGCCACTGCGACCAGGATGGTGTAGATCAACCCGCCACTACCGGCATAGCCGAGAGAGCGCATGATGAAGCCGCCGATCAATGCGCCGATTAATCCTACGACCATATCCATAATTGCGCCGTACCCACCGCCACTCATGATCTTGCCGGTGATCCAGCCTGCAATCAGTCCCACAATTAACCACCAGATGATGAACATTCGTGCGTCCCCCCATTAGTGTGGCGCGCTTCAACGGAAGAGCGCCTTGCAGTTCCAATGCAGAGCGGCCACGGCAGGCGATTCTGCCCGGTCACTTCTGCAGCATCGGCCTTCCTTCATGCGCGACCAGCAGATCGTGCATATCGTTGGCGTGTTCCTCCTCGTTGCCGAGGATGCGTTCCAGCATAACGCGCGTCGTCGTGTCTTTGTCCCCAAAGAAACGAATCAGCTCCCGGTAATGCTCGCAGGCGATCCGCTCGGCGATCAGGTTTTCCTTGATCATCTCCACCAGGTTGTCGGCCTTGCCATATTGAGATGCCGAACGGCTGGCAAGCCCCTCTGGATTGAAATTCGGGCGTCCGCCGAGCTGGTTGATCCGTTCCGCGCAGGCCATCATATGCTCCTGCTCTTCACGGGCGTGCTGAGCAAACTCTTCCCGAACGCTGTCGCTGGAGATGCCCGCGGCCGCGACCGCATGCATCGTGTATCGCAGCACGCACACGATCTCTGTCGCCAGCACTGCCTGCAGGATTTCGATCGTCTTTTCCGGGTCCATGCCATAGCCTTCTGTCACGGCGCCCTTTTCAAGGCTCTTGCGGGCACGTTCCCGCAGTGTCTGGACGTCGGTCAAAAACGGCTGTTGCTGCTCTTTCTCTTTTGTGCTCAAGTATTTCCCCTTCCCTTTACGGGTCTGTTCCCCCTTACAGAGTAAACCTGTGGAGGCCCCTGCCGGGCGGACGGACCTCCGCAGGCTGCAACGGCAACGGGGCAGACGCACTGTTCCCTTGGGATGCGGAATTTGCGCTGCAAGGATGCGAAGAGGGATCGACGGAGCCCGAAATTCCGGCAGAGAAAGCGAGAAGGCGCCGGTCGGGAGCGGCCGCCGAAATCCAGTCCGCCTCCCGTCACGTTCTATGGATGACGGCTGTTGGGCATCGCTGGCCGGAACGCAAGCATCCAAGGAGGAGACACATGGCGTCGCCGGCAACTGCCCTGTATGGTTTACAGTGTAGAAGCGACTACGGCGAGTCTCTTTCCGCCTTATCCAGGAAGCGCTCCCAGGCACCAATCCTCATGCAGACGCCGGACACGACTTCGACGGACCAGCAGCTCATGCAGCAGATGCGGGAGCACCGTCCGGAAGCTTTGTCGCGCCTTTACGATCAATACTCCTCTCTTGTCTATTCCATTGCCATGCGGGTGCTGCGCGATCCGGCGGCCGCGGAAGACGTGATGCAGGAGGTGTTTCTGAAGCTGTGGCAGCAGCCGGAGTGTTTTGCGCAGCAGCGGGGCAGCCTTTGCGGCTGGCTGGCGGTGGTGGCGCGCAACCGGGCGATTGATCGCGTTCGCGGGGCCCGGCACGTCGAAAATATTGACGATCTGCAACTGTGCGGCGCAGGGGATCTCGGTTCTGAAGCCGAACGCTCCCTGATGATTGAAAAAGTTCGGACCGTAATCGACGGGATGTCCGCCGATCAGCGCCAGGCTGTAGAGATGGCATTTTTTGAGGGATGCACACACAGTGAGATTGCCGAGCAGACCGGGCAGCCGCTGGGGACGGTAAAGACCAGGATCCGGTCCGCGCTGACTACGATCCGTAAAGTGATGGACTTGCAAGCATGATGGCCGCTCAACATCCTGACAGCGACGCGCTGATGCTTTACGCGCTCGAGCCCGGCTCGCGGCCGGACACCGTGCGCGAGCATGTGCGGCAGTGCGGCAGCTGCCAGCGGGAGATCGCAGAGATACAAGGTGTTCTGGCGATCGCAGCGCTGGCCAACACGCCGTCTGCCCCGCCCGCCGGCGCGCGCGAGCGCCTGTTGCAGGCAGCGGGCCTGCCCGCAGATTCGACGCACACGGAGAAGGTTACCCAGATGCCGACCCGACGCGGCGCAACACCCCGGCTGCTCCTGTGGACGGGCTGGATCGCGGCTGCCGCGTGTCTGGTGTATGCAGCTCTGGTGCACACCACCAACGCAAAGATGGGACAACTGCTGGGCCAGCAATCAGCGGAACTGCAGCGATCCCAGGTTTCGGCCGCCCGTGCGGAACGGGCGCTGGCGGTGTTGAGTTCCCCGCAGGCGCAGCGGGTAACCCTGGTAGCCGCGCACGCCAAGCCGGAGCCCACCGGGCATGCGGTGTATCTGCCCGACCGTGGCGCGCTGATCTTTACCGCCAGCAATCTGCAGCCGCTGCCACCCAATAAGACCTATGAGCTATGGGTGATTCCAGCCAATGGCTCGGCTCCGCTTCCAGCAGGGACGTTTACCCCGGATTCGCACGGCATGGCGAGCGTGATTCTTCCTGCTCTGCCACGGGGCGTGAAGGCGAAGGCCTTCGGCGTGACGCAGGAGAATGCGGGCGGCTCCGCAACGCCAACGCTGCCTATCCTGCTTGCCGGCGGATAGCTCGAATCCCGGCTAGGCCGCTTGCTGGCCCACCCGGTTCCGCCAGTGGGTGCGAACAAACCAGACGACCCCCAGGAACAAGACCACGAGAATCGCCGCGTCGGCGCGATGAAGAATCTCTTTCAGGCGCGGGTCGGTGTTCCACTCATTGCCCAGCCGTTCCCCAGCATACGCGAGCGCCAGACACCACGGCCACGAACCCAGAAACGTATAGATATGGAAGCGCAGCTGAGGCATGCGGGCGATACCTGCAGGCAGGGCGATGAAGGTGCGCACGACCGGCAGCAGCCGGCCCACAAAAACCGTGATGCCGCCGTAGCGCGCAAAGAACGCAAATGCGCGATCCAGATCGCGCCGGCTTACCAGCACATAGCGCCCATACCGTTCGATCAGCGGGCGGCCGCCGTAAGCGCCGATCCAATAAGCGATGGCCGATCCGATGTTGCAGCCGATCGCCCCCGCCGTTGCGACCCATAGCAGCCGAAAACGGTGCGTGTACACCAGGTAGCCGGCAAATGGCATGATCACTTCAGAAGGCAGCGGGATGCACGCGGACTCAATCGCCATGAGAAGCGCAACGCCGGCATATCCGATGTGGGAGATAACACCTGTAATCCAGGGAACAAGAAAGCTGAGAAGTTTAACGGTCATCCGGTTGTCAGGGCAGTCCAGCGGTCAAGGTCTTGAGATGCGGAAGCTCTGCTCATGATAGTGAAAACCGTGCAAAATTGCTGGCCCGGCGCAGTTTGCTAGCATAGGGGCGGTTCCTCTATGCCCAACGCGCGCCCCGCCCAAACTACCAAAAGCCCCGGGAAAACCCTGCCTGCCCGACCAGCGGCCAAGTCCGGCTCCGATCCCCGCGTCACCGAGATTCTGCGGCGTCTGGCCAAGCACTACCCCAACGCCGTCTGCGCCCTGCATCATCACAACGCGTGGGAGCTGATCGTGGCGACCATTCTGTCGGCGCAGTGTACGGATGCCCGCGTGAACCTCGTGACGCCGGTGCTGTTCCATCGCTTCCCCACACCTGCCGCGCTGGCGAAGGCGGACACTGCCGAGATCGAATCCATCATCCGCAGCACCGGCTTTTTTCGCAACAAAGCCAAAAGCATTCAGGGCGCGGCCAGGCTTCTGGTCAACGAATTTCACGGCCGCGTGCCGGAAACCATGGATGAGCTGCTGACCTTGCCTGGCGTGGCCCGAAAGACAGCCAATGTCGTTTTAGGCTCGTGGTTCAAGATCGCCGACGGCGTTGTCGTGGACACGCATGTGGCGCGCATCACCCGCCGACTGGAGCTGACCAAGGCCGAAACTCCAGAGCGCATTGAGCAGGACCTGATGCGCGTGATTCCGCAGAAACAGTGGATCGACTTCTCGCATCGCATCATTCACTTTGGCCGCGGAATCTGCATTGCTCGCAAGCCGCGGTGCGCGGACTGCTTTCTGGAAGATCTGTGCAATGCGCCGGACAAGACGTGGAGTTCGCATCCCAGTCTGTCGAAGGCGCGTGCCAAGAAGCAGAGCGCCCGCCACAGCGCGTGATCAGCGGTGGCCGTACCACTCACACAGGGCTTCCACCAGGCCGGGAATGGTGTAGGTGCGCGCTTCAATTACCGGCTCAATGCCATGCGCCAACAGCGTGCGGCTGGTGATGGGGCCGATCGACGCGGCTGCCAGCGATGGCGGCCAGGCCAGTCCGGCCTCTGCCAGCAGGCACCAGAAGTTTGTCACGGTTGAGGAGCTGGTGAAGGTCACGGCATCTGGCGCGTGAGCTCCCGCTGCGAAGATGCGGCGCAGGGCGAGGCTTGATTCCTGCGGCACCACCGTCTCATACGCTTCCACCGTGTCCACGCGGGCACCGGCTCGTTCAAGCTCGGCCGGCAAAACATCGCGCGCCACCTTGGCCCGCACCAGCAGCACCCGTTGCCCAAAGACCCGGTCGCGCAGGGATGCCACCAGCGATTCCGCAACGTACTGCTCAGGAACAACGTCGACCGTGATTCCTTCCGCCTCCAGAGCCCGCGCCGTGGCAGGGCCCATCGCCGCGACGCGCAACCCGCGGCCCGGCGGAAATACCAGGCGTGCACCGGCCAGACGCGAACCTGCCAGCACCCGCATACGCGCGGCCAGCGACTCCACCCCATTCACACTGGTCAACACCAGCCAGTCGTAGGTGTCCAACGTCTGCAGCGCACCATCCAGCGCATCCCAGCTGGCAGGCGGCACAATGCGAATGGCGGGAACGGCGAGAACCTCGGCCCCGTGCGCCTCCAGAGCCTGAGCGAGGGCATCTGCCTGGTGCCGCGCCCGCGTGATCAGAATGCGCCGGCCGTTAAGCGCCTGCATCGGCCGGCCCGGTTTGTGCAGAAGCTGCAGCGGCATGCAGAATGTCCCCAGCTCCGGCAATCAACAGACGCGCCGCCAGCATCCGGCCGGCAGACATGGCGTCCGCCGCGGAGAGCGTCTCACCCGGCAGCGCCATGGCGTACCGCACGACACGCGTTCCATCCGGCGCGGCGACCACACCCAGCGCGGCCCACTCTCCTTCGCGCCGAAAGCAATGGACGCCGATGGGCACATGGCAGCCGCCTTCGAGCGCGGCTAAAGCTGTACGTTCGAGCGTCACAGCAAAGCGGGAGTCGGGATGTTCGAGCGTTGCCAGCGCGCGCTGGATTTTTTCCTCCCCCGCGCGGCATTCAATGCCCAGCGCACCCTGTCCGGCAGCGGGACACATCTGTTCCACCGGGAAGCGCTCGCGGATATTTTCCTCGAGCCCCAGGCGATCGAGCCCGGCGGCGGCTAGAACAATGGCGTCGCAGCTTGCCTGCTCCAGCTTGCGCAGACGCGTGTCGACGTTGCCGCGCAGCTCGATCAGATGCAGGTCGGGCCGCTGCGCCCGCAACAGCGACTGCCGGCGGATGCTGCTGGTGCCGACCGTTGCGCCCTGGGGCAGGGATGCGAAGGTTGCGTGTTTGCGCGCCAGAAACGCGTCCCGAGGATCGGCCCGGCGCGGCACGCAGGCCAGCGTAAAGTGCGAGGGCAGCTCCGAAGGCAAATCCTTCAGGCTGTGGACAGCGAGATCGATGCGCCCGCTCTCCAGTGCCTCATCGATCTCTTTCGTAAAAATTCCCTTGTTGCCAACCTGCGCGAACGGTAGATGGCGCACGCGATCGCCGGCGGTCGACACCACCTCCAGCACAACCGTGTGCCCGTGGGCCCGCAGATGATCGGTCACAAACGCCGCCTGCCAGCGGGCCAGCGCCGAACCTCGTGTTCCGATCCGAATCAATCGTTCTCCCCCTCGTCGTCGAGCGGCATCGTTCCACCCGGCGATGTACCGTGGGAGAACATCTGTTCAATGGCGGCAAGCGCTTCGAGATCGCCTTCACGCGCGGCCCGCTTCAGGGCCTGAATCGGACCATGCTGTAGCTTGTGCACCAGGGCGCGCGTCATCTGTTCCACCGCATCCCGCTGCGCCGCCGAAAGGCTTGCAAGCCGCGGAGCGGCCCGCCGCATCTCATGCTGCCGCATATCCTCAAGATTCTGCGTCAGCGACACAATGGATTCCTTTGCGTGCGCGCCGCGCACCCAGCGGGAGTAGCGGTCCACCTCCGCGGCGATGATGGCCTCAGCCTGCTGCGCCTCTTTCTCCCGGCCCGCAAGATTGCCGGCAGCCACCGCCTGCAGATCGTCAATGTTATAGACAAAGACACCCTCAATGCGGTTCACGTCCGGGTCCACGTCGCGCGGCACAGCAATGTCGATAAAAAAGATGGGCCGATGTTTGCGCCGCGCGGCATACGTGCGGGCATGCGCCGGGGTAAAGATCGGTTCCCCCGCGCCGGTACACGTCACCACGATGTCGGCCTCGGCGGCATGCCGATGCAGCGCATCCCACGCGACGGCCTGGGACACCGCCATCTGGCCCCCGGTACCCGCACCATGGGCGCAGCGGAAGCGCTCGGCCAGCGCCTCGGCACGCGATTGGGTGCGGTTGCAGAACAGAATGCGGGTGGCCCCCTGATGCATCAGGCTCTTGGCAGCCAGCTCGCCCATCTTCCCTGCTCCGGTCAGCAGGACGGTCTTTCCGGCCAGATCGCCGAAGATCTTTCGCGCCAGGTCAACCGCCACCGAAGCGATGGAAACCGAGGAGACGCCGATGGAGGTTTGCGCGCGCACCTTGCGGGCCACCATAAAAGCACGCTGCAGCAAAGGATCGAGATGACTGTTGATGGCGCCGGCGGAGCGGGAGATGGTCCAGGCCTCCTTCACCTGGCCCAGAATCTGCGGCTCCCCGACCACCAGAGAGTCCAGGCTGGCCGCAACGCGGAACAGGTGCCGCACTGCGTCCTCCGCGCGATAGACATAAACGTGCGGCGCCACCTCCTGCGGGTCGATGGCAAAGTATTCCGCGGCAAATGCCGCAAGGTCGGCGGCACCGTTCGGCTGAAATGTCAGGAATTCCACGCGGTTGCAGGTGGAGAGGACCATGGCCTCCTGTACATCGGGAACGGTCAGCAGCGTGCGCGTCACATGCTCCATCTGTCCAGCGGCAATGGCCAGCCTCTCGCGCAGCTCGATGGGCGCGGTCTTGTGGTTGACGCCTGCCAGAATCACACTCATGGCGCGGCAAACCGATGCACGCTGCTGAACTGGTTGGCGACCCAAACCGTCAGCGCGGCCAGAAAGACAAGCGAAGTGAGATACGCGGCGCGGCGTCCCCGCAGCCCAGAGTGGCCGCGTACATAGAGCATCCAGACGTACAGCAGCCACATCGCGATCGAGAGCAGAACCTTCGGATCGAGGAAATAGCCAGCACCGACGGTCTGCTGCGCGATCAGCGCGCCCGCCAGCAGACCGATCGTCATGCAGGGAAAGCCTATGACCAGCATGCGGAAAGAAATCTGGTCGATAGTCTCGAGCGGTGGCAAGTGGCTGAATACCCCGCCGATCTGCTTGGTTTTGAGCCGCCGCTCCTGAATCAGATACAGCAGGCTGGAAACAATACTTAAGACCAGCGCCGCATACGCCGTAAGGACGAACGCAATGTGGATCAGGATCCAGCCATTGCGCAGCGGCTCATACGCGTGCCGCGCGGGGTCAACCCCCACCGCAGCGGGCAGCAGCAGCAGAAACACCAGCGGAAGCGCAAACAGCCCCAGCGAGATGGCGCGGTAACGCAGATATAAGCCCAGAAAGGTTAGCGCCAGCAGTAAGGCAAAGGATGCTGTGGTCTCTTCGATGCTGGTGGGCACCCAATGGCCCGCACGGCTCAGCATCTGCGTCAGCCCGATGAAATTACAGCCCACACCGGCGATGCACAGCGGCACCAGAAACCTTCGCCAGCGGTCGGAACCCTGAAACGCTCCGGGGAGGACCGCGAGGCTGGCAATTCCTGAGAAGACCAGCGCAGCCCGGAGCCAGAAGAGATACATAGCGATCCTTCAAGAGTCGCTGCGCAACAGCGCAGTCCAATAGAAAAGTATATCGTGCAACGGGCCGCGGCCTGGCGACATGAGCCTTCGCAGGGATCCCTGCCCATCCGCAGGCGCCACGGGGTATGCTGTGCCTATCCCGTGGCTCATTCCGCTTCCAGCGCTCCTGCCGATACGGCGCAGACTCCGTTGATGCGCCAATATGCCGCCGCCAAGGCGAAGCATCCGGACGCGCTCCTGTTCTTTCGCCTCGGCGACTTCTACGAATTGTTTTTTGAAGACGCGAAAACCGCCTCCCGCGAGCTGCAGATCACGCTGACCGCACGCGACAAGGAGCGGGCCATCCCCATGTGCGGTGTTCCTTATCACGCCGCCGAGCAGTACATTGCCCGCCTGCTGCGGGCCGGCTATCGCGTTGCACTGTGTGAGCAGCTCGAAGATCCAAAGACTGCAAAGACCATCGTTCGCCGGGAAGTGACCCGCGTGCTGACACCCGGCACCACGATCGATCCTTCGCTCGCCTCTGACCAGACAAACTATCTCGCAGCGCTCAGTCATGCTGGCGGCACACTCGGTCTGGCCCTGCTCGATAACTCAACCGGCGACTTTCGTGCGGTGGAATTTCATGGGCCGCAGGCGGCCAGCCACTGCCGCGACGAGCTATACCGCGCCGCGCCCACGGAGATACTGCTGCCGGCTGAACTGCCCGGAGCAACCGGCAACGAGGAGCTGGAACGCTGCCTCGCCGCATGCACGGTTTCCACGCTTGACGCGTGGGTGTGGACGGGCGACTACGCCATCCCGCTGCTGCAGACTCACTTCGGCACGCGCGATCTGGCTGGCTTCGGGCTGGAAGATCATCGCGCGGCGGCCATCGCGGCAGGCGGCATCATCCACTATCTGAAACAGACCCAGCCCGGGCAACTGGAGCACATCGACCGCATCCGCTTTGCAGCCGCCACGGAGTGGCTGCAGCTGGATGCCACCACCGTCAGAAACCTGGAGCTGGTGGACTCGCTCAACCTCGAGGCGAAGCGGGAGGTCACGCTGTTTCGCACGCTGGACTGTTGCGTCACGCCGGTCGGCAAGCGGGCGCTCCGGGCCGCCATCCTGCGGCCGATGCTTGCGATGGACGCGATCAATGAGCGGCTGGACGCGGTCGCCTGCCTGCACGCCGATCTGCCTGCCCGCGAGCGCCTGCGCGAGCGCTGCAGCGGCATCCTGGACCTGGAGCGGCTGCTGAGCCGCATCGCGCTGGACAGCGCCGGACCGCGTGACATGCTCGCGCTCTCCACCTCGCTGGCGCGGCTGCCGCAGCTGCGGGAGGCACTTGGCGCAATCGCCTGCGCCGCTGCAGAGCGGCTCGCGGCGGGCCTCGATCCTCTGGAAGACGTCGAGAGCGCGATCCGCAGCACCATCGCTGAAAATCCTCCGGTGCAGCTAGAGGACGGCGGAGCGATTGCCGCTGGAGCGGACGCCGAGCTGGATGCGCTGCGGGACATTGGTGGGCAGGGCCGCGCCTCGATTGCAGCCATCGAACAACGCGAGCGCCAGCGGACCGGCATTGGCTCCCTGAAGGTACGGTTCAACTCTGTCTTCGGCTACTTCATTGAGATCACGCGTGCCAACCTTGCCAGCGTTCCCGCGGACTATGAGCGCAGACAGACGCTGGCGAACGCCGAACGGTTTACGACGCCGGAGCTGAAAGATTACGAGGCAAAAATTCTCGGCGCGCAGGAGCGCTGCCTGGAGATTGAGCGCCGCCTGTTTGCTGCGCTGCGCGCCACTGTGCTGGCAGCCAGCGCCCGCATCCGCTCTGCGGCGCAGATCGTCGCAGAGGCCGACCTTCTCGGATGCTTCGGCCACCTCGCCGCGTCCCGCAACTACGTGCGGCCCACCATTGACGACTCCGGCACGATGGAAACACTGGCAGCGCGGCATCCCGTGATTGAGTGGAACATGCAACAGCACGGCGAGCAGCGCTTCGTGCCCAACAACCTGCTGGTGGATACAGAAGGCCCATCCCTGCTGCTGCTGACCGGCCCCAACATGGGCGGCAAATCTACATATCTGCGGCAGGCGGCGCTGCTGGTCATCATGGCGCAGATGGGCTGCTTTGTTCCCGCGCAGCGGATGCGTCTCGGCATCGTGGACCGCATCTACACCCGCATCGGCGCCAGTGATAACGTGGCCGAGGGCCGCTCCACCTTCATGATGGAGATGACCGAGACGGCCGCGATCCTGAACACGGCCACCCAGCGTTCTCTCCTGCTGCTGGACGAGATGGGCCGCGGCACGGCGACCTACGATGGCATGTCGCTGGCGTGGGCGACGCTCGAGTATCTGCACAACACGATTGGCGCGCGCACCATCTTCGCCACGCATTTTCATGAGCTGACGCTGCTGGCCGACCGGCTCCCCAGGCTCAAAAATCTTCGTGTCTCCGTCCATGAGTCGCGAAATGGCATTGTCTTTCTGCACACCGTAGAAGAGGGCGCTGCCGATAAGAGCTACGGCATTGAGGTGGCTCGGCTCGCCGGGCTGCCGCGCGATGTGCTGCACCGTGCCCG
>JAKAUB010000058.1 GCA_021827845.1 Acidobacteriota bacterium
ACGGTTGCGTGGCGTGCGGGGCCGATCTGTTCCGGTCAGACGCCAAGTTTGAGTCCGGCTCAGGCTGGCCCAGCTTCTGGGAGCCGGTGTCGGCGGATGCGATTGAAACCCACGAAGACACCAGCCATGGCATGCGCCGCGTTGAAGCGACCTGCGCCCGCTGCGGCAGCCATCTGGGCCACATCTTCCCGGATGGGCCGCGGCCCACGGGGCTGCGCTACTGCATCAACTCAGCGTCGCTGAACTTCGAGAAAAAATAAAACGGAGACCGGAGCAGACTTTGCTCCGGTCATCTCTGTCCGTCGCCGGGCTGTGCTCCCTGCTGGCCCGGCGGCATGGGGATGGTCAGGTTCAATTGTTTTACCGGGCCGAGTGTTGTTAAAGGCGTACCGAACTGCGCGGCATTGCCAACCACCAGGATCGCGAGCTTCGACGGGTGTACGTATTTGTTGGCAACCCGCGATACATCTGCCGCTGTCACCTTTTCAATGCCATCGCGGAACTTCTCAATGTAGTCCGGCGGATAGTTATAAAAGGCAAGCGTCGCCTGTTGCCGCAGGACCTTGCCGGGCGTGTCAAAACGGAAGATCCACGAGTTCAGAATCTGGTCCTTCGCGTTCTTCAGCTCCGTGGGTGTTGGCGGATCGGTCCGCAGATCCCGTACCTGCTGCAGCATGGCCTGCGCGGCCGGCACTGTGCTTCCGCTCTTGGTGGCCGCTGCCACAAAGAACATGCCGGGGTGGTCATAGTCCGCACCGTAAGCGCCATACACGGAGTAGGCCAGGCCCAGCTTTGTGCGCACATCCTGAAACAGCCGCGAGCCAAAGCCACCGCTGAAGATCGTGTTCATGACGCTCAGCGCGTAATAGTCGGGATTGTTGCGCGTCGTTCCCAGGCCCACAAACCAGACATTGCTCTGGTTCACATCGCTCTTCTGCGCCAGATAGACAGCCGGTGGCGCCGGGGTAAAGGTGACAGGCGTTGGCACAAACTTCGGCCCTCGCGGAAGCTTGCCAAATGCCGCGCGCAGCTTCGCTTCCATCTGTGCGGTGTTAAAGTCGCCGCTCACGCCGACGATCATGTTGTTGGGCGTTACCGTTCGCTTGTGCCAGGCTGAAAAATCCGCCAGGGTTACGGCGTTGATTGTGGCGAATTCAGGAATCCGCGCGTAGGGATTGTCTTTCCCGTACGCCAGCATCTGCGCTTCGCGGTCGGCAATCGCCTGCGGATCGTCGTTGCGGCGCACAATGGAGGTTGCCTCCTGGCGGCGCGCCAGATCGAGCTTGGACTGCTGAAACCTAGGATGCAGCAGCAGATCCTCAGCCATGCCGAAAACCTGGTCGAAATTCTGCGTAAAGCTGGTCCAGGTCAACGTCGTGTCATCGTCGCCGCTGTCCGTCTCGATTTTGGCGGCCTTCAGCTCCAGAGTCGTATCCATCTGGTCGCCGGACATGGTGGTGCTTCCGCTGGTGCGCCACGCCTGACCATACATGTCCAGCATGCCGGTCTTCGAGGCCGGCTCGTCCCTTGACCCTCCGCGGATGATTACGAAGCCGTTGATGAACGGCAATTCATGATCTTCTTGCAGGAAGATCGTCATGCCGTTCGCCAGCACAATTTTTGTTGGCTGCTTGGGATGAAACGCAGGCAGCGGCGGAATGGGAACCGACTTCCAGTTGGTCCATGGCGCCGGCGAGCCAGGCATCGGCGGCGCGGGAACGGTATTCTGCGCGGCAGCCCATCCGGACAGTGCGGCGATTGAGAGAAGGCAGACAAGGGCGCGGCGCATTAGAGACCTCCCTTGCTGGCAGGCTGTACCGGCTGACGCTTGGTGTCCGGCACAGGAACAGGCGGCTTCGACGGGGTGAAGTCGATCGATGCGGAGGTCCGGTTGCTGGCGGTGAAGACCTTGTTGGCGACGCGGCGAATGTCGGCCGGCGTCACTGCGTCAATCTTTGCCAGTTGGTTGAACAGCATGTGCCAGTCGCCATAACGCAACTGGTAGGTCCCCAGCTCCTCCGCCAGCCCTTGATTGTTATCCAGGCTGCGCAGAATGTTGGCGCGGGCCCGAGTTTTGAACATGGCCAGCTCATTGGGAGTGACATCGGTCGTCTTCAATTTGTCGATCTCTTTGTGGATGGCTGCCCGCATCTCTGCTGGCGTGTGGCCGGGAACGGGCACCGCATAGAACGCAAACAGACTGGGATATTTGTTTCCCGGAAATCCGCTGAACCCTTCGGCGTCAGCGGCGATGTGCTGATCGCGCACCAGGCTGCGGTAGAGAATCGACGTTCGGCCGTTGGACATGATGTCCCCGATGGCGTCGTACACTGCGTCATCTTTATCGAGATAATCCGGCCGGTGGTAGCCCTCAATGTAGAACGGCTGCACGGGTTCGTTTAGTTTTACGATGCGTTCGGAGTGTTGCGGCGGCTCAACCGTGGCAAGCGGCAGCGGATGCGGCCCCGCAGGAATGCTGCCAAAATACTTTTCAAGCATGGGCAATGCGTTGGTCGCAGAGACATCGCCCACCACCGTCACAACGATGTTCGATGGCACGTAGTACTTCTTGTGGAACGCGTCGGCCTCGGTGGCGGAGAGTTGACTGACGTCCGACATCCAGCCCACGCCGGGGTTGCGGTAGGGGTGCGCGATGTACGCCGCCGCCAGAAACTGCTCGATCATGTAGCCGATGGGGTCGGAGTCAACGCGCATGCGCCGCTCCTCCATCACCACGCTGCGCTCCTTGTAAAACTCGCGGGGCACTGGGTTGGCGATGCGATCGCTCTCCATGTACGCCCACAGCTGCAGCCGGTTCGCAGGCATGCTCCAGTAATACTGCGTGTCATCGGGCCCGGTTTCAGCATTCAGACCTACAGCGCCGTTCAGCTCTGCAATCTGCGTGAACTGGTTCGAGATCACATATTTTTCCGCCGCCTTGGTGGCCGCTTCAAATTGCGACTTCAGGTCCGCCAGCTTCTGCGGGTTCCGCCCGACGCGCTTGCGGTATTCGGCGTCATAGGCGGCATAGGTCTGCTCCACCTTCGCCAGGGCAATTTTTTCTGCGGGATAATCGGTTGTGCCGATATCCTTGGTGCCTTTGAACGCCAGGTGCTCAAACATGTGCGCCAGTCCGGTTTCGGCCGTCGGATCCTGCACGCTGCCTGCGTTCACAATGGTGAAGTAGCTGAAGACCGGCGCTTCCGGGCGGTCGCAGATCACCAGCGTCAAGCCATTGGGCAAATGCTTTACGGTGACGCGCTTATCAAAGGCCTGTTCAATGCTGGTGAATTGCTGTTGCTGCCCATGCGCCGGCCACGATGGAGCCGTAAGCAGCAGCAGGACGGTGGCGCAGACGAGCGAGTTAAAACGCATCGTTAGAGGTTCCTCCACGGCGTGCAACGTATCGCGTTCAGTGTCGCACCCGGGCATGGGTTGGGCCAAGCGGCCGCCACGCAGCGGCGCTACAATCGAAGGTTCCCATGAACCTTGAAGCCATTCAGTCCGCACTCCGTGACGCCGGCATCGAAGGCTGGCTGTTCACCGATCATCATCATCGCGATCCCATCGCCTACCGCGTCCTTGGACTCAGCGAATCGCTGCATGTCACCCGGCGGTGGTTTTACTTTGTGCCCGCAACGGGAGCGCCGCGCAAGCTGGTCCATCGCATTGAGCAGGGGCGTCTCGATCCGCTGCCCGGCAGCAAAGCCGTGTATTCCACCTGGCAGGAGATGGAGTCTGGACTGGCGCGTCTGCTGGAAGGCGCGAGTCGCATTGCCATGCAATATTCCCCGCGCAACGCCATCATGTACGTTTCGCTGGTCGATGGCGGCATGATCGAGCTGATCCGCGAGTTGGGGAAGCAGATCGTCAGCTCCGCCGATCTGGTCAGCCACTTTGAAGCGGTTCTCAACGCCGACCAGGTCGCCAGTCATTATGAGGCGCAGCGGGCCATCGACGCGATTCTGGAAGAGGGATTTCGCGAGATGGGCCGTCGTGTCCGCGCCAGCGGCACGACAGAGTTTGCCATGGTGCAGTGGCTGCGGGAGGCGATGCGCCGCGAGAATATGGTCTGGGACAATGGCCCCAACGTCTCCGTGAACGCGAATACTTCCGATTCGCACTATGACCCGACGGAGCAGCATACGGCGCCTATCCGTGAGGGCGATTTTGTTCTGATCGATATCTGGGGCCGCAAAGACCGGCCGGGAACTGTGTTTTACGACATTACCTGGACCGGCGTGGTGGGCCGTGCACCCAGCGCGCGGGAGCAGGAGGTTTTCAGCACCGTCGTGGCGGCCCGCGACGCTGCCATCCGCCGCGTTGAGCAGGCCTTTGCGGCGAACCAGCCGATCGCCGGCTGGCAGGCCGATGACGCTGCCCGGCAGGTCATCCGCGACGCCGGTTTCGGCGAATACTTTACACATCGGACCGGGCACAACATTGCCGCGGAAATCCACGGAAACGGCGCACATCTCGACAACTTTGAAACCCATGACGAGCGGCTATTGCTGCCGAACACCTGCTTTTCTGTCGAGCCGGGAATCTATCTGCCGGAGTTTGGCGTGCGCAGCGAGATCGACATGATGACGAAGCCGGGCGAAGCGCGCGTTACCGGGCGAATCCAGCGGGAGCTGGTCCGTATCTGACGCCGCCAGCGTCAGAGCACGCCGCTCACAACTGATATATTCGGGAAGAATGCAGAGCGCAAAGACCGCCGTCAAAACGAACGCCGTCGAGCCCAAAGCAGGCTCCAGCAGCTACGCCGCGGGCGTGGTGCTGCTCGCAGGCTGGCTGGTGCCGGGCCTGGGACATCTACTGCAAGGCTTCTGGATCCGCGCCGTTCTTCTGTTTACGTCCATCGTCTGCATGTTTTCGCTGGGGCTCGCCATGCATGGCAAGCTCTACGCTCCGAGCGGCGATCTCTTCAGTCTGAATATGCTCGGCTTTCTGGGAGATATCGGCAGCGGCGGCCTGTATTTTCTCAGCTCCCTGGCCGGATGGGGGCAGACCGTGGTTCAGGTGATTACGGCAGACTACGGCACAAAATTTATGGTGGTCGCGGGATTGCTGAACGTCATTGCCGCCGTCGATGCGCATAGCCTCAAGACCGGACGCAAGCGGTCCTCCTGAGGCGCGCGAAAAAGCGCCCACTGTTATTGAACGCCATCTGGGAGAGTTGATGTTTACGCCGTCACACTTCACCGCCGTGCTGCTGTTCGCGCTGTTCGCCTCCACCGTGTTCGGCATTACGCAGCGCGCGGACCGGCGGCACATGATCCGCTATGGTTTGTACTGCTTCTGCTGGTTCACGGGAGGCACCATCATCGCCAGCTGGATCATGTGGCTGATCCATCACTAACCGCAGCAGCCGTCGCCCCGCCTCAGCGCCAGTGACTCTCCCACAGCATTGCATCGAAGCGATGCCGCGCCCGAAAGCCGGCGTGTTCGTAGACTGAAATCGCTGTGCGGTTCTCTTCCGTTACCGTCAGCGAGACCGCATCGCAGCCGGCGCGAACCAGCGACGTGGCGCACAGTCCCAGGAGGCGTTCGCCAATGCCGTGATGCTGCATCTCCGGCAGCACGCAAATCTGCGTAATGTGCCCCATCGTGCTGCTGACGCGCGAACACAGCAGCAGTCCCAGCAGCCGCTGCTGGCCGGGAACCTGAAGCGCCCAGGAGCAGGATTCCTCAAAATGTCCGCAGCCGGGAAAACGCACAATGTTGTGGAGAAACCGCTGCGCGCCCGCAACCGAAACATACTGGTCATTGATCTGGCTGTCGATGTGGCCGGCGTAGGCAGCAGTAATCAAGTGCGGCGCAATTTCGATATCGGAGGCCAGCCATGGCCGGAAGCGCGCTCCCTGCGGAAACTCCGCGACCGCGCTGCCTGGATCGCTTGTAGTGTCGGATGCAGCGCGAATCTCTTTCTCCAGAAATAGCCGTGGATAGAGCCGGAAGCCGGCCCGTTCGAACGGCCGGTGATGCACGTTGTGCCGGTGCAGCAGCAGTTGCGCTTCAATCCGGGTCAGCCCGGGTGTGCTCTGCAGTGTTTCGATCAGCCGCTCAATCAGTTCGGACTCAATGGCGACTGCGCCCTCTTCGCCCGCCAGGCTGCGCGAAGCAAAAACGTCGCCGATCACGGCTTTCTCATTTTCGTAGACGCAGAAGATGTAGCCACAAACGCGGCCCTGGTCCAGGGCGACGAATCCGCTCAGCAGGTGCGAGTCCACGTATTGCAGCACCAGGCCGGCGGAGCTCCGGTAATCCCAGCGCAGGTCCCGGCTCCAGACCTCACCCTCTTCTTCCAGCAGCGGTCGCAGATGCTGCGCAGAAAAATGACGCAGATCGAGAAAATCGAGCTGGAGTGCGGATGTCATGAAAGGGCGGGCCGTATGGCGGGAGTTTACGGCATTGCGCGGCAAACGGAAAGGCCGCAACGCGGGATGGTATTCGACTGGTTGCGGGGCAGGCGGAGAATCTATGGTTCCGTGGCCCCAACAGCGGCGACACGGTAGACCATCAGATCTTGCGGGCGATACAGAAATACCGGCTCATAGCTTCGGCCGGCCAGCAGCTTTTTCAGCGCTGCCTGGGCCGCCTGCTCCTTCGCTCCGTGATACTCCTGCGCCACCAGCAGGTGCGCCCCGCTGGGCACACCCGCGTGCTCGTAGTTGGGTACGCGCTCATTCAGATAGAAGGCCAATCCGTACTGCACGTCGCGCCGCGCGCGGAACACGGCCACGGCATGGGGCGCATCGGGAAGAGCGACCAGCTCGTGGGCCAGGGTCCGGGCGGAGTATTTCTGGTCGAGCAGCTGGCCATTCCGGGTGCCGAGCAGAAACACAAGAATCAGAGCGACGGGAATCAGCGTGGCAATGCGCAGCCGCGCCAAGCCAAAGCGAAGCACCGTCACCATCACCATCACGGCGATTGCGAGTCCCACCACCACGGCAGCAACGATGACGCGCAGCGGGGGGGCAGCTCCGTTACGAATCAAAATCTGCGGCAGCATCAGCGCCCCGGCCACCAGAGTGCCGACGAAGAGGGAATGGATCGCCAGCAATCGGTTATGCAGGCCGGTCTTGCGGACGCGGTTCAGATAATCCCCGCACAAGATCGTAATGGGCGGGACCGCCGGCAGGATGTAGCCGGGGAGCTTTGACTGGGAGAAGCTGAAGAACACGACGGGAAAGATCGCCCAGACGACGAGGAACTCCGGAAAGGCATCGCCCAGCCGCGGATTGCCCACGTAGCGATCGGGGTTCCGCCGTACCTTCCACTCGTCAAAGGAGTTGCGGATTGCATCCCACAGGGCGCTGCCGGCCAGCGCAATCCACGGCATCACGGCAAGGCCCATCACCGGCAGGTAGTACCAGATGGGCTGAAAGTGCCGGAAGCGATCGGTGGCAAATCGCTCCAGGTTGTGCTGCAGGAAGAAGACGCGCACGAACTGAGGATTGCGATGTTGCACGGCGATGAACCATGGCAGCACCATCGCCAAATACAGCAGAATTCCGGGAATCCAGATGGTGCGGCGCAACAGCGACCACTCCCGGCGCAGCGCCGCAAAAATGATGATGATGCATCCGGCAAGGAATGGCGCAACCGGACCCTTGGCCAGCGTGGCAGCGCCGCCGAAAAAGTAGAGATCGAACAGCCAGAACTTCTTGTCCGTCTCATACCAGGCATACCAGCCCAGCATGCCGATGCAGAAGGGCGCCGCCAGTTGCATATCGGTAGAGGCGCCACGCGCGAAGCCGATCACTGCGGCGCAGGAGACGGTGATCAGCGCCGCGTCCAGCTGGCCGCCGGGCCGGAACCGGCGCATGTGCAGGTAGATCAGAACGACGAGAATCCAGGCAAATTCCGCCGAAGGCAGACGGGCCGACCAGCCATGCACGCCAAAATCTTTGAACGCAAACATGGCGCGCCAGTAGTAGAGCGCCGGCTTTTCGAGCCACGGCTTGCCGTACAGCACCGGCGTAATGTAGTCGCGGCGGGCGAGCATCTCCCGCGCCACCTGTGCATAGCGGGGCTCATCGGCGCCCACCAGCCCCATTACGGAGCCGCCCAGCCACGGGATCAGTCCGTAGCCAAGAAAGAACGTTGTGAAGGCGATTAAAGTGGCGAACTCAGCGACCGTTGCGGCCGTAATCTGCTGCCAGAACGCTCCGCCCGGCAGATACCTTTTCCACGTTTCGCTTTGAGTGTCTGTCACGGCGTTCAGGATGAAACGGGGCCTGCGCAGAAGCTGCAGGGGAAGACTCTCCCCAGCCTATCAAATCCAGACAGCAGCAATCGGCTGTACGCGATACACAAGCGCTCGCCGGGACAGGAAGACAGCGTGGAGTGCGCCTGCGTCACGCGACGCCGGCGACGCTGCGTGGGCAAAGATGCTGCCGGATGCGATCGAGCAGCCGGTCCATCGCGGAGTACAGCGGCCCTTCGAGCGTGCATCCGCTAGCATGCACATGGCCGCCGCCGCCAAACTGCTGCGCCACGTCCGCGACATTCACCGGGCCCTTGCTCCGCAGGCTGATGCGGACGCGATGATCCGGCAGCTCCCGCAGAAACACAGCGACATCCACCCCGGAGATGCCGACCGCGTAGTTCACAATGCCTTCACAATCCTCCTCAACCGCGCCCAGCCGGATCATGTCCGTGTGCGTCACCCACAACCAGGCGATTCGCCCCTCGCGCTGCAGCGTGGTCAGCGCCATGCCCAGCAGCCGCATCTTGGAGGCGGGGTTGCTGAAGTAAACATCCTGCGCGATGCGCGCCGGGTCAGCGCCCAATTCGACCAGGTTGCGCGCCAGCGCGAATGTCTCCGCAGTGGTGCCTTCGTAACAGAACGACCCGGTGTCGCTCAGAAGAGCGGTATAGAGGCACGTAGCCGTCTCCGCAGGGATGTTGGCTTCCAGGGCCAGAGCCAGCCGGTAGATCATCTCTGCCACGGCGCTGGCGGAGGTGTCGATCCAGTTGATGGTGGCAAACTCGCGGCCGCTCGCGTGGTGGTCGATGTTGATCAGACAACCGGGATCGATCCCCGAAAGCCGCGAGCGCTCCACGCCATCGCACTCCAGAAGAATGGTGACGTCTGCCCGGCTTCCGGCGGGCACAGCAGGCGCCGTTCGAATCCGTTCACTGCCAGGCAGCGTCCGGTAGATGAGCGGGACCCGGTCGTAAAGCTGCATCTCCGTCTGCTTGCCCAGCTCCTGCAGGATGGTGTCCAGGGCAAGCAGGGAACCGATGGCATCGCCATCCGGGCGGGCATGCGCGGTGAGCAGAAAACTCTGGTGGCTGGCGATACAGTCCAGCAGCGCGGCGGGCGGCCGCTTGCGCTGCTCGGTGATCCAGGCGGGCGAGCGCTTCCTCATTCCGCCGCCGCCTTTCCCGTTGCGGGAACGGCTGCGGATTTACGGACCTTCGCCGTGCGGCGGTCGGCGCGATGCAGCAGTTCGTCGATGCGGGCCCGGACGGGCGCGGACCGGTCGATCTGAAAGAAAAGATCCGGGACGTGGCGTACACCCATGCGGTGCAGCAGCTCATGCTTGATGTAGCCGCGCGCGGCTTCCAGTCCCGCCAGCATGTCGCGCTCATCCTGCTCATCGCCATCGACCGTGATGTAGACGCGCGCATTCTTGCCGCCGGGGCCAAGCACTACCTCAGTGACATACCCGAAGCGGATGCGCGGGTCGCTCAGCTCGCCTTCCAGCATGGCGCCGATCTCCTCACGTAGTGTCTCGGCGACCCGGTCCTGATGGTGTTTGCGCGCTCGTTGTTCGGGCATGGCAGCTTGTCCGGTCCGCTCCCGCTTTGCCGACAATCGTGGCAGCAGGAACCTGGTAAACGGATGAGGATATCAAAACGGGACACCTGCCGGCGGGGTTTTTCCGCTTTTCGCCGGGGCGCGTTACTCTTCGGGCACAAATTCTACGTAGCTGTCGCTCACCCGGCCGCCATGCTGCTCCGCAATGCGCGTGCAGACGGCCTCCGCCTGCTCCATCTGACCACGCAGGTAGTCGCGGGATGCGGAGATGGCTGCGATTCTCAGGGTTGCCGTTTGCCACTGCACTGCGTCATCCATCTCGGCGACGGAGACGTTAAACCCGTGGCGAAGCGTATCTTTGATGCTGCGCACGCAGCTTCGCCGGTCTTTCAGGGACTGCGACATCTCCAGCCGCAGCTCGACGGTGAGAATGGCCACGGGCATGGAACATCATAGCTCGCGCGACGCCGGATTTGTCGGAGCCTCTTTAGGACGCCGATGCACCTTGTCTCTCTCTGGCGAATCTAAGAGTCTGAAAGGAGATCCCGATGAAGGCAGTTGTTTTGCATGGATACGGTGGTCTGGATCAGCTGAAGTTTGAGGATGTTCCTGAGCCAGATCCGCAGGCGGGCGAAGTGCTGGTGAAGGTCGCGGCCACCAGCATCAATCCGGTGGACTGGAAGCTTCGCAGCGGCTCACTGCAGCAGGTAATGCCGTTGCAACTCCCCGCCATTCTTGGGCGGGATGTGGCTGGCACGGTGGAACGAGTGGGCGAAGGGGTGCGCGACTTCCGCGCCGGCGACCGCGTGATGGGACTCGTCAACCGGACGTATGCGCAATTTCTGGTGGCGAAGGCTGTCGAGCTGACAAAGATTCCTGACAAGCTGGATACGGTGCAGGCGGCCGCGCTTCCGCTGGTGACGCTGACGGGTGCGCAACTGATTGAAGAGGGCGTCCAGCCGCAGCGAGGCCAGACAGTGCTGGTGACGGGCGCTGCAGGCGGTGTTGGTCGCACAGCCGTGCTTGTGGCCAAGCAGGCCGGCGCCGTCGTCATTGCCGGCGTTCGCGCCCGCCAGGTGGAAGAGGCAAAGACCCTTGGCGCCGACCGCGTGGTTGCCATCGATGCACCGGACGCGCTCCGGCACATCGGGCAGGTGGACGCCATCGCCGACACCGTCGGTCATGACGTGATCCTGCGCCTGCTCCCTGCGATCCGCAAGGGCGGGGTTTTGGCGTCTGTGCTGGGCGCGCCCCCTGAGGCGGAGCAGGCGGGACTGATCGCGCGCAATGTGTGGGCGCACCCCGACGCTGCGCGCTTGCATGAGCTGGCGAAGGATGTTCAGACAGGGAAGCTGGTGATTCCAATTGCGGACCGCATGCCGCTGGCAGATGCCGCCCAGGCGCAGCAGCGGGCGGAAAAGGGCGGAATCGGGAAGATTCTGCTGATCCCGTAGAGACCGAGCCGCGGAGTGTCGGAGATGTTTGTGGGGAGCGGCCGCTTACGCCTGGTCGGCGGCAGCGGCTTCGCCCGCAGCTTCAGCGGCTGGGCTTTCGCCCCGGTTCACCAGATCGCGAAGATCCTTGCT
Source organism: Acidobacteriota bacterium (assembly GCA_021827845.1). GTDB lineage: Bacteria > Acidobacteriota > Terriglobia > Terriglobales > Acidobacteriaceae > JAKAUB01. The sequence continues at coordinate 11,359 of JAKAUB010000058.1, forward strand.
GGGCTTGAAGAAAGGCACTCGCTTGGCGGGAACCTCAACGCGCGCGCCGGTCTTGGGGTTCCGGCCGATGCGAGGATTCCGCTGACGGGTGCGAAAGCTCCCGAAGCCGCGAATCTCTATCTTGTCGCCGGAACGCAGTGCTGCCACGACGGAGTCGAAGATTGTCTCAATGATCGTCTCCGCATCGGTCCGCGTCAGGTCACCCAGACGCATTACATCGACCACCAGGTCGGCTTTCGTCATAGCGGCGGCACCTTCCCCTTGTTCTTGCAACAGTATAGGATGCCCGAGCCAGGAAATTCGACGGTCATTGCCACAGAAAATAGAAGTTCGGACTCTTTTGAAGCATGGAGGAGACCGCTTCCGGACCGGGAACCTGGATTTTTGAGCTGGCGCCAACCAGCGCGTCCAGCAGGCTTTCATGCTGCTGGGGCGGCCGGACAATCCGCGGTTCGCCATGGATGCCGACGGCCTTGGCGGTATCGAGCAGCGCGACCCGGAATCCGCCAGTCTGATCGATCAGATGGAGCGGCAGCGCCTGGTCGCCGGTCCACACCTGACCGGTGGCCAAACCGGCGATCTTGTCTTGCGGCATTCCCCGGCCCACGGCCACGTCATGGATAAACTGCTGGTGCATATTGTCGGTAAGTCCCTGAAAATAAGCGCGTTCTTCTGGGGTCAGGGGACGGGTTGGCGAACCGGCATCCTTCAGGGCACCAGCCTTGATTGTGATGTTCTCGAGCTTCGCCCACTTCATCAGGCCGCCGTAGTTGATCCACTCCATAATGACGCCGATGCTGCCCACAATGCTGGCCTGGTTGGCGTAAATGCGATCAGAGGCGCTGGCGATATAGTAGGCGCCACTGGCCCCGACGCTTTCGACCGACACGACGACGCGCTTCTTGTAGGTTTTGCGGACGCGCAGGACCTCGTGATAGATCTCCTGCGAAGCGGCCGCGCCGCCGCCGGGCGAATCGACGTGCAGGATGATGGCTTTGATGGACGGATTGCGGCCAAAGCGCTCCAACTGGCTGTCAATGGTATCGGCAGAAAGGATTACGCC
>JAKAUB010000094.1 GCA_021827845.1 Acidobacteriota bacterium
TAGCCCGCGCGGCTCAGCATCGCCTCCGCCGTCTCAACCATAACGTCAGTGTGATGCAGCTTGGGGCACAGGATCGGATGCACGCCCCATAGCAGCGTCATGCGGCGAATCACCGCTTCCACACTGCTCATTGCGAAGATCGGAGGCGCGGGATGGTACTTCGACAGCACACGCGCGGTCGCACCCGTCTCGGTAAATACCGCGATGGCGGCCAAATCCAGATCGTCGGCAGCGTGCGCCATGGACTCGCAGATGGTCTCGGGAATGGTCAGGCCGCCGTCGGGGTGGTAAACATACCGCTGGCCGTCGAACCGCATCTGCGACTCGGTTTCGCTGACGATCTTGGCCATCATGGCCACCGCCGCCACCGGATATTTGCCCGCGGCGCTTTCCGCCGAAAGCATCACTGCGTCGGTCCCGTCATAGATGGCGTTCGCCACATCGCTGGCTTCCGCCCGCGTCGGGCGCGGATTTTCAATCATCGACTCCAGCATCTGTGTTGCCGTGATCACCGGCTTGCGCAGCTCCGCAGCACGGCGGATGACCCGCTTCTGAATCGCGGGTACCTTCTCCGGCGGCATTTCTACGCCAAGATCGCCGCGCGCCACCATCACGCCATCGGCGATCTCGAGAATGCTCTCCAGATGTTCAATCGCCTGCGGCTTCTCGAGCTTCGCGATGATCCAGGTCTCCGCGCCCAGCGCCGCTACGCGATTTTTTACCAGGCGGACATCCTCGGACGTGCGAACAAAGGAGACTGCGACCATATCGACGCCGTTGTTCACCGCAAACTCAAGATCGCCTTCGTCCTTGGCCGTCAGGGATGGGACACGCACGGCGATGCCCGGCAGGTTAATCCCTTTGAACTCGCCAAGCATGCCGCCGTTGACCACGCGGCATTCAACGTCCACGCCGCGAATCCGCTGGACGATTAATTCAATCAGGCCGTCCGACAGCAGGATGCGCGAGCCTTCTTCCAGATTTTCTGCCAGCGTCGGAAACGTGGTCCCAATCAGGGTGGAGGTGCCGGCGACATCGCGCGGCGTGATGGTCAGGTTCTGCCCGGCCTTCAGAGACACCGGGATGCGATTACGAAGGCGGCCGGTCCGGATCTTTGGACCCTGCAGATCGCCCAGAATGCAGACGGGCTTGCCTTCCTCCGCGGAGACGCGGCGGATCATCTGGATCAGACGCTGCTTTTCAGCCTGTGCCCCGTGAGAAAAATTTAACCGCGCAACATCGAGTCCGGCGCGAAGAAGTTCCCGAAACGTATTTTCATTGTTGCTTGCCGGCCCAATGGTCGCCACAATCTTGGCGCGTCTTGGGCTGTCTGATGTAAGCGAAGTGCGCATTCCCGCTCCCGCGATAGTGATCTCTTCTCGATTGTAAGCGACGCACAGCGCCACGCGGATGCACCTCTTGCGCACTCCGGCCGCCGCGCGCTAGTCCGGCTTGGGGTAAACGGCAGCGTTGAACTCTGCTCCAATAATGACACTGATCAGCACGATGTAGAGCCAGATGAGTAGCGCAACGCCGGCGCCCAACGATCCGTACACCTGTTTGTAATGCGCGTGCCGGGTGACATACCAGCCGAAGGCCAGCGTAGACGCGAACCACAGGGCAGTGCCTAGAATCGAGCCGGGCAGCACGCGCCGCCAAGACTGCGTCCGGGGCGTCCCGATGTGGTAAATGATCGTCAGCACGGTCACACTGGTCAGCAGCGCCAGCACCCAGCGCACCAGCCGGGCCATAATCAGCACCAGTGGGCGCAGATCGTAGGAAGACTGGTAGTTCATCCACATTTCAATCTGATGTCCGAAGACGACAAAGACGGACGCCAGGGCCAGCGGCACAAAGGACAGAAAGGTGAGAATGAAGGCAATGAAGATCTGCCGTCCGACACTCCACCCATTTTCCGGCAGGCGGTAGGCGCGCCGCATGGCTTCCATCAGCGTCGTCATTACGCTGTTTGAAGCCAGCAGGATGACGACGGCTGAGGACAGGATCAGCCGGAACGAGCGGTGCTGCTGTTGAAAATACGACAGAACCAGCGGCGGAACATCCGGCGGGAACATCTGGTTGAGCATCCCCGTCAGCTCCGCTTTAACAAACGGGGCCGCCGGCGTGGACGCCAGCACCGCTGCCACGATCAGCGATATGGGAAAAACGCACAAGATTGCTGAGTAGGCCGCCGCGCGCGCCAGCATCTGCACGTCATTGCGCGCGCAGTTTTCTGCAGTTCTGCGGAAGTACACCATCAGCCGACGCATATCGTCATGCAAAGACTATCCGAATCCGGCTGCCGAGTTCCACGGGCCATCGCTCGAACAGGCGGCGCGGGCAGAAAACCACGCCTTCTGCCGCGCCATCCGATGATCTAGTATCGGAGGTGCCATGACTATGCTTCCTCGCCGCTCCCTGCAAACTGCGGCCCTGCTCGTGCTTCTGGCCGGCGCTGCAACGCTCCATGCACGCCACAAACCCACTCGCGGCACCTCAAACTCCATGACAGCCACCAGGACCGTCCCAAACGCACAACTGGCCGATGCAGCGCTGAACAAAAAAGTTGACGCGCTGCTGGCCAAGATGACGCTGCAGGAGAAGGTCGGCCAGCTCGTCCAGTACTCGGGCGGCTTTGCCACCGGCCCCGGCGGCAACCGCGGCAGCTATGACCAGTTGATCGCAGAGGGCAAGGTCGGCTCCCTGCTGAACGTTGTCGGCGCGAAGCAGGCGAATGCCTATCAGCACATTGCCATGGAGAAGAGCCGCCTGCACATTCCGCTGCTTTACGGGCTGGATGTGATCCACGGCTACCGCACGGTGTTCCCCGTTCCGCTCGGGCTGGCGTCGAGCTTTGACCCCGATCTGGTGCGCCAGACCGCTCGCATGGCGGCGCAGGAGGCCAGCGCCGAGGGCATCCGCTGGACCTTCTCGCCCATGGTGGATATCGCCCGCGACGCGCGCTGGGGCCGCATCGTAGAGGGTGCTGGGGAGTCACCCTTTCTCGGCTCCGCCATCGCCCGCGCGTATGTCGAGGGCTACCAGGGCAGCAGCCTGAGCAACCCAGACTCCATCGCTGCGTGTGTCAAGCACTTTGCTGCGTATGGCGCGGCCATCGCCGGCCGCGATTACAACGCAGTGGACATGTCGGACCTGATGCTGCGCCAGGTCTATCTGCCGCCCTACCAGGCCGCCGTGGATGCCGGCGCCGCAACCGTGATGAGCGCCTTCAACACGCTGAACAGTGTGCCGGAGACCGCCAATCCATATACGCTGACGCAGATTCTCCGCAAGGAGTGGAACTTTAACGGGCTGGTGGTGAGCGACTGGGAGGCCGTCGGCGAGCTGGTGCCACATGGCATTGCGCTGGACTCGACCGTCGCGGCGCAGAAGGCCATCAACGCCGGCCTGGACATGGATATGCAGAGCGGCGCGTACGCCGACCACCTGGTCTCGCTGGTGCAGACCGGCGCTGTCTCGCAGGCGACGGTGGATGAGGCAGTGCGGCGTGTCCTCCGCGTGAAGTACGCGCTGGGATTATTTGACCATCCGTATGTGGATGAGAACGCTCCGAAGTATGAGGCCACGCCCGAGAAGCGGGCGCTGGCGCGCCGCGCGGCAGAAGAGTCCATCATCCTGCTCCAGAACAAGGCGGAGGAGACGCGGCCCAAGGTTCTGCCTCTGGACGCGCATGTAAAGACGATCGCATTGATTGGTCCGCTGGCCGATGCGCCCGGCGAGATGCTTGGCTCCTGGGCGGGCCAGGGCAATCCGGCCGATGCCATCAGCCTCCGTGCAGCCCTGCAGCAACGCCTGACCAAATCCGGCGGCACGCTGCTCTACGCCAAAGGCACCGACATCCTGACCACATCGCAGGCGGGTTTTGCCGCGGCGAAGGACGCAGCCTCCAAGGCAGACGTGGTTCTGATGGCGCTCGGCGAGGATGCACCCACCATGACGGGCGAAGCCAGCTCGCGCGCGCATCTTGACCTGCCCGGCAACCAGGAACAGCTCCTGCAGGCCGTAGCCTCCACGGGCAAGCCGGTGGTGCTGATCGTCTTCAGCGGCCGGCCGCTGGTGCTCAACTGGGCCGCGGAGCACGTCCCGGCCATTCTCGAGGCCTGGTATCCCGGCATCGAAGCTGGCCCCGCGCTCACCAGCATTCTGTTTGGCGATACAAACCCGAGCGCCAAATCACCCGTCAGCTTCCCGCGCGCCGTGGGTCAGGAGCCGCTCTATCTGGCGCAGCTGCCCACGGGCCGTCCGGCGACCGGCGTGGATCTGTCGCACCCACCCACCAACAGCGAGGAGAAATATGTCTCCCGCTACATTGATGTACCCAACTCACCGCTGTTCCCCTTCGGGTACGGCCTGAGCTATACCGACTTTTCCTACTCGCCGGTGACTCTTAACACGCAGACCGTGCCGGTCCACGCCCTGATGCTGGCCCCGAATCAGGGAAGCACCCAGAAGCCCGTCACAGCTTCCGTCACCGTGCGCAATACGGGCAACGTTGCGGGCACGGAGGTGGTCCAGCTCTATGTGCGGATTCGTGGCGCCAGTGTCTCCGAGCCTGTTCGTATGCTGGAGGGCTTCCGGCGCGTGACGCTGCAGCCCGGTGAATCGAAGCCGGTGACGTTCCCGCTGGGCTTTGCGGAGCTGTCGTTCATCAACGCGCACAGCCAGCGAGTGGTGGAACCGGCACACTACAGGGTTTTCGTGGGCGGCAGCTCCACCGCAAGCCACGCAGCAGATTTTCAAATTACGGAGTAGAGCGGCGCGCGAGGTTCAGGCTCTGCGCTTATGCGTGGGCTGCTGCGGCTTCCATTTTTCCAGAAATGCCGTGACGGCCGATGAGTCAAGCTTGCGCATCTTCTCGAATTCGCCGTTCCGTTGCGCGTACAGCAAGTGTCCTTTGCCGTCGAGCACCGCCATCGCGGGAACTCCCAGCTTGAGAGGGATTCCATACTTCTGTGCAATGTCTAGATTTTTGTCGTACTCCCCAATATTTACATCGACCACAACATAGTTAGCTGCCAGCAGCGACGCATTGCCCGGGTCGTGAAAATAAATATTCAGCAATTGGCAATCCGCGCACCAGTTGCCGCCGAAGTCCAGCAGTACATGCTTGTGTTCGGCATTGGCCTTGAGAATTGCTTCCCGGATCTCCTGCCGCGCATCCGCCGTATCGGAAAATATCTTTGTCGCGGCCATTTGATAGCCATTGCCGGCCGGCGGTGCGGGAGCCGCAAAGGACGGCGCTGCCAGCAGCAGCACACCAGCAAGAGCACAACGTATTGGAATGCGGGGCACGTCCATAAATCTCCTCCCGCCCCATTATGACGCAGCCCACCTGAAATTGTTCTGAAGGCCGCCCGGTCTGTGATTGCATGAAATATTTTCGTGCAGAAAGCAGAAGGCGCGCTCGCAAGCGCGCCCTCTGATCGTGCAATCGTTAAGTTTTACTCGGCCGCCAGTTCCTCGGCTTCGCCTTCCTGCCGCATCAGTTCCAGTTCGCGCTCGGCCGCTTCGGTCGCTTCGCTCACTTCCTGCTGTACGCGGGCAGCAGCATCTTCCAGCTCCTGCGACAGACGAACATTGCGGTAGTACTCCATGCCCGTGCCGGCCGGGATCAGCCGTCCGACGATGACGTTTTCCTTGAGACCACGGAGCTGATCGACGGCGCCGTTGATGGCCGCCTCCGTCAGAACGCGTGTCGTCTCCTGGAAGCTGGCTGCGGAGATGAAGGATTCCGTCGACAGCGAGGCCTTGGTGATGCCCAGCAGCAGCGGACGCCCGATGGCTGGCCGGCCGCCATTGCTGATGGCTCGCTCGTTTTCCTCGCGGAAGCGGAACTTGTCCACCTGCTGCTCGACCAGGAACGACGTATCGCCCGGATCTTCGACCTTCACCCAGCGCAGCATCTGCCGCACGATCACCTCAATGTGCTTATCGGAGATGGCCACGCCCTGCAGACGGTAGACTTCCTGAATCTCCGTCACCATGTAGGACTGCAGTTCCTTCTCACCCAGCACCGCGAGAATGTCATGCGGATTCAGCGGCCCGTCCATGAGCGGATCGCCAGCGCGCATGCGCTCGCCCTCCTGCACATTGACGTGAACGCCGCGCGGCATGGAGTATTCCTTTTCCTCGCCGCTATCTGCCGTGACGTAGATTTTCCGCTGTCCCTTGCTGACTTCACCGAAGCGAACGACACCATCGATCTCGCTGATGATGGCCGTCTCGCGCGGCTTGCGCGCCTCAAACAACTCAGCAACGCGCGGCAGACCGCCGGTGATGTCTTTGGTGCGGGTGGTTTCACGCGGAATCTTCGCGAGCACATCGCCCGGGAAGACCTCATCGCCATCCTGCACCATCAGGTGCGAGCGGCTGGGCAGCAGATACCGCTTCTGCCCCTTGGCACTCTTGATCATGATGGCCGGCTGCCGCTTTTCGTCGGCTGCCTCCGCGACCACCAGCCGCGATAGGCCGGTGACCTCGTCCACCTCTTCATTCAGCGTGGTGCCTTCATGCAGATCGTGGAAGTGAACCGTACCGCCAACCTCAGTGAGAATGGCAAACGTGTACGGATCCCACTCGCCGAGCGTCTGACCCTGCTCGACCTGTGCACCTTCTTCCACCTTCAGCTTGGCGCCATAGACCAGCGTGTAGCGCTCCTTCTCACGGCCACGCTCATCGACGATGACGACGACGCCGGAGCGATTCATCGCCACCAGATCGCCTTCCTTCGAGCGGACAGTGACCAGGTTCAGGAAGCGCACCGTGCCGGCGTTCTTGGCTTCCAGCCGCGACTGATCCGAGACACGCGAGGCCGCGCCACCGATGTGGAACGTACGCATCGTAAGCTGCGTGCCCGGCTCGCCGATGGACTGCGCGGCGATGACGCCAACCGCTTCGCCCATCTCGACCAGGCGGCCAGAGGCCAGGTTGCGGCCGTAGCACAGGATGCAGACACCGCGCTTGGACTCACAGGTGAGCACCGAGCGAATCTTGACGCGTTCGATACCGGCAGCCTGAATGGCGCTCGCCGTATCCTCGTCAATCTCCTGGTTCACCTCGACCAGCGTGTTGCCTTCAAAGTCCTTCAGCTTCTCGAGCGACACGCGGCCAATGATGCGGTCGCGCAGCGGTTCGATCACTTCGCCGGCTTCGACAATGTGGCCGACATAAATGCCTTCCACCGTGCCGCAGTTGTACTCGCTGATGATGACGTCCTGCGCCACATCGACCAGGCGGCGGGTCAGGTAGCCGGAATCGGCGGTCTTGAGCGCCGTATCCGCCAGGCCCTTACGCGCGCCGTGCGTCGAAATGAAGTATTGCAACACCGTCAGACCTTCGCGGAAGTTGGCCGTGATGGGTGTTTCAATAATTTCGCCCGACGGCTTGGCCATCAGGCCGCGCATACCGGACAGCTGACGAATCTGCTGCTTCGATCCGCGAGCGCCGGAGTCGGCCATGATGTAGATCGGGTTCATGGTGCCGGCCTTGTCAGCGGCCTTCATGTTGTTGAACATCTCATCAGCCACCTGTTCGGTGACAGAGGACCAGAGCTGAATGACCTTGTTGTTGCGCTCGCCGTTGGTGATCGCGCCGTCCAGGTACTGGCGCTGCACGCTGACCACCTGCTTTTCCGCATCGCTGACCAGCTTGTACTTGGTTTCCGGAATCACCATGTCGTCAAAGCCGACCGACAGGCCGCTGCGCGTCGCGAAGCGGAAGCCCAGATCCTTGATCCGATCGAGCATCTTTACAGTCGTCTCAAGGCCCAGATTCAGATAGGCATAGCTGACCACCTGACCAATGCCCTTCTTCTTCAGCAGGCCGTTGACGAACGGCATCCCTTCCGGGAAGGCATCGTTCAGAATCACGCGGCCGACGGTCGTCGAAAGATACTGGTTAGCGTACTGGACAGGCTCGGTGTGCAACAGATCCTGATCGTCGTACGCAGTGGTCATGTCAAGCACCGCGCCGGTATAGCGCAGCCGGATGGGGCTCAGCGTCTCCACCTCACCCGCATCGAGTGCCATCAGAACTTCGTCGGTGCCCGAAAATACGCGGCCCTCACCCTTGGAACCAGGATGCGCCTTCGTAAGGTAATAGAGGCCAAGCACCATGTCTTGCGTCGGCACGGTGATGGGCTGACCGGAGGCCGGCGACAGAATGTTGTGTGACGCCAGCATCAGAACGCTTGCCTCGACCTGCGCCTCTGGCGACAGCGGAATGTGCACGGCCATCTGGTCGCCGTCAAAGTCAGCGTTGAAGGCGGTGCAGACCAGCGGATGAATCTTGATGGCCTTGCCCTCGACCAGCACCGGCTCAAAGGCCTGGATGCCCAGACGATGCAGCGTTGGGGCGCGGTTAAGCAGCACCGGATGGTCCTTGATGACCTCTTCCAGCACGTCCCAGACGATCGGCTCCTGCAGCTCGACCAGCTCCTTGGCCTGCTTGATGGTCGTACAGTGGCCGATCTGCTCCAGCCGGTGATAGATAAACGGCTTGAACAGCTCGAGCGCCATCTTCTTCGGCAGTCCGCACTGGTGCAGCTTCAGCTCCGGCCCGACAACGATGACCGAGCGGCCGGAGTAGTCCACGCGCTTGCCCAGCAGGTTTTGACGGAAGCGGCCCTGCTTGCCCTTGAGCGTGTCGGAGAGCGACTTGAGCGGGCGGTTGTTGGCGCCACGCAATACGCGGCCGCGGCGGCCATTGTCGAACAGCGCATCGACGGCCTCCTGCAGCATGCGCTTTTCATTGCGGACGATAACCTCTGGCGCGTGCAGGTCCATCAGCTTCTTCAACCGGTTGTTGCGGTTGATGACGCGGCGATACAGATCGTTCAGGTCAGAGGTGGCAAAGCGGCCGCCATCCAGCGGCACCAGCGGACGCAGCTCCGGCGGAATCACCGGAATCACGTCGAGAATCATCCACTGCGGCTTGTTGGAAGACTTGCGGAACGCTTCAACAACCTTCAGCCGCTTGGCGTATTTCAGCCGCTTCTGCAGCGAGTTCTCCACCTTCATGCGCTCGCGCAGCTCAATCGCCAGCGTGTCGACATCGACGCGCTTCAGCAGCTCCTTGATTGCTTCCGCGCCCATCATGGCCTTGAAGCCCGTGGGGCGGTACTGCTGGTCGAGTTCGCGATAGCGAACTTCGTCCTTAATGATCTCGCGCTCCTTGGCCGGGCTGTCGCCTGGATCGAGGACCACGTAGCTCTCGAAATACAGCACGCTCTCCAGCTCGCGCAGCGAGATGTCGAGCAGATGACCGATGCGGGATGGCAGCCCCTTGAAGAACCAGACGTGCGAGCAGGGCGAAGCCAGCTCAATGTGTCCCAGGCGTTCACGGCGCACGCGCGACAGCGTAACTTCAACGCCGCACTTGTCGCAGATGACGCCGCGGTGCTTCATCCGCTTGTATTTGCCGCACAGACACTCCCAGTCCACAATGGGGCCGAAGATGCGGGCACAAAACAGCCCGTCCCGTTCTGGTTTGAAGGTGCGGTAGTTGATCGTTTCCGGCTTGGTCACTTCACCGTGCGACCAGCTGCGAATCTTCTCCGGCGAAGCCAGGCAGATGCGGATTGCGTCGAAGTCCGAGATTGGATTGCTGAGCTCGAATGGGTTGGAGCGGAACAAGACGACCTCCGTGACCCTGTCCCTGCGCGTATGCACAAGGATCGGATCGAGCGCCTCCGGGATTTTCCATCATTCCGGCCTTCCGCCCGTCCCGGAAGCGCGTTGGCTTTGTGGGCGGTGACCGTAGTCCTGAAAACTTGTTGCAAGGCGCGGAGGGACCGGGAGTTCCCGGGTCCCTCCGTATCACTTAATCCGCGGCAGCGATGGTTGGAACAGGCAGCTTGCGCGCCTCGTCCTGCTTGATCAGCTCCACATCCAGACAGAGCGCCTGCAGCTCCCGCACCAGCACGTTGAACGACTCCGGCACGCCCGGCTCAATGGCTGCTTCGCCCTTGACGATGGCCTCGTAGATCTTCGTGCGGCCGTATACGTCATCGGACTTCGCCGTCAGCAGCTCCTGCAGAATGTAGGCGGCACCATAGGCTTCCAGCGCCCAGACCTCCATCTCCCCGAAGCGCTGACCACCGAACTGCGCCTTACCACCCAGCGGCTGCTGGGTAATCAGCGAGTACGGCCCGATCGACCGCGCGTGAATCTTGTCGTCCACCAGATGCGACAGCTTCAGCATGTACATGTAGCCGACCGTGACCGGCTGCTCGAACACATCGCCGGTCATGCCGTCATGCAGCATGATCTTGCCGGAAGTGGGAAGATTGGCCGCCGACAGCAGCGCCTTGATCTCCTCTTCCCGGGCGCCGTCAAACACCGCGGTGCCAAACCACAGACCGCGCTTCATGCCACGCGCCACGCGCAACAGCTGCTCATCGTCCAGATCGAGCAGTTGCCGCAGCAGCGCCGTTTTGCCAAAGCGCTCTTCCATCAGGCGACGGACTTCGTTCGCCTCCTGGTTCTTTTCCACCAGCTCGGCCACCTGACGGCCCAGCTCATGCGCCGCCCAGCCAAGATGTGTCTCCAGAATCTGACCGACGTTCATACGCGAAGGCACGCCCAGAGGGTTCAGCACGATGTCCACCGGCGTTCCATCCGGCAGATACGGCATGTCCTCTTCCGGCAGAATGCGCGAGATGACACCCTTGTTGCCGTGCCGGCCGGCCATCTTATCGCCCACAGAAAGCTTGCGCTTCATGGCGATGTAGACCTTCACCTGCTTAATGACACCCGGCGCCAGCTCATCGCCCTTCTGCAGCTTGGCGATCTTGTCGTTCGTGATCTTGCGCAGCACATCGATCTGACGCGAGGTCATCTCCTCGATCTCGTCGATCTGCTCGTTCACCCGCGGATCCTTGTCGGCATAGCGGATGCGCTTCAGATTGCGCGTTGAGATCAGCTCAATGGTGTCGCGATCGAGAATGGCGCCCTTGGCGAGCAGGCGCTTGTTGGTGCGCTCGTCGTGAAGATCCGCCTGAACCTCTTTCCCACCCATGATCGACTCAAGCCGCTTCAGCCGCTCGTCGGTCAGAATGCGAATCTCATCTTCCAGGTTCTTCTCGAGCTTGGCGACCTGCTCGGCTTCAATCTGCCGTGCCCGCTCGTCCTTCTCCTGACCCTTGCGGGAGAAGATGCGAATGTCCACGATCGTGCCTTCGACGCCCGGCGGGCAGGTCAGCGATGCGTCGCGCACGTCGCCGGCCTTCTCGCCGAAGATGGCGCGCAGCAGCTTCTCTTCCGGCGTCAACTGGGTTTCGCCCTTCGGCGTAACCTTACCCACCAGAATGTCGTTGTGCTTCACCTTGGCGCCGATGCGGATGATGCCGCTTTCGTCGAGGTCACGCAGCGCCGACTCCGAAACATTCGGAATGTCGCGCGTGATCTCTTCCGGCCCCAGCTTGGTGTCGCGCGCTTCGATCTCATACTCCTCGATATGCAGCGAGGTGTAGTAGTCGTCGCGCACCAGGCGCTCGCTGATCAGGATCGCGTCCTCAAAGTTATAGCCGCGCCAGGACATGAAGGCCACCAGCACATTGCGGCCCAGGCCCAGCTCGCCCTGCTCCGTGCACGGCCCGTCCGCAATCACCTGCCCCTTCAGCACGCGGTCGCCTTGACGGACGATCGGCTTCTGGTTGATGCAGGTGTTCTGGTTCGACCGCTTGAACTTCGTCAGCTGATAGATGTCCGAACCCACCTCACGCGAAAGCTGCGTGGGATGGTGCTCGCCTTCGACGCGCACAATTATGCGCTCGGAGTCTACCGAGTCGATAATGCCGTTGCGGCGTGCCAGCACCACTGCGCCCGAGTCGCGCGCGGTGACGCCTTCCATTCCGGTGCCGACAAACGGCGCTTCGGAGATGAGCAGAGGCACGGACTGGCGCTGCATGTTGGCGCCCATTAGCGCGCGGTTGGCGTCGTCGTGCTCCAGGAACGGCACCAGCGAGGCCGCCACGGACACCAGCTGCTTGGGGCTGACGTCCACGTAGGTCACTTCGCTGCGGTTCACCAGGACAAAGTTGCCCTGCCGCCGCGCCGTTACCAGCTCATCCTTGATCGCGCCCTTCTCATCCAGCTCCACGTTGGCCTGGG
>JAKAUB010000088.1 GCA_021827845.1 Acidobacteriota bacterium
CCCCCGGATAGATGGTGTCGTCCTGCGTCAGAAATTCGATCATCTGCTCAAACCGCCAGTGCATGTCGCGGGTATTTCCGCGCGACCACTCCTCGCCGTTCACGCGCGCCGTCATCTCCAGCGCGTATGGATCGCCGATTTCCTCCGGGGTCACCATCCACGGCCCCAGAGCGCTGGCCCAGTGCTTGCCTTTGGCTGGCCCCAGACGAACCTTCATCTCGCGCCGTTGAATGTCGCGGGCACTGCAATCGTTCAGGATGGTGTACCCGGCGATGTATTGCCGGGCGTCTTTCGCGGCAATATTTCGGCCTTCTTTTCCAATAATTGCAGCAATTTCCAGCTCATAGTCAAACTTCTGCGTGAAGCTCGGCCAGAGAATATCCTGACCCGTCCCCAGCAGGTTGTGATGCCCCGTCTGGTAGTAGACGGGAATCTCATACCACTCCTGGGGCATCGGTTCCCCGCGCTTCTCAAAGCCCTTCTTTACGTGCGCTTCGAAGACGTAAAAGTCACGCAGCGATCGTGGGTCGGGCAGCGGGGTGAGCAGGCGAATCTGATCCATCGAGTAGCGGATGGTCTCCTCGCGCTCGCCGGTGACCGCGTCGGCAGGCAGGCTTGCCAGAGCGTTCTGCGCCGCCACCATCGCCTGCGAGCCGCCTTCAAGCAGCATGCGCAGCGAGGACGGCACCAGCGCCTCCGCCAGCCGGTAACTGCCGAGGCTGCGCGCCGCCGCAAACTGTAAGTCCACGACGGCGCGCTCGCCTTCCACCACCGCACCCAGGCGGCGCTGCCAGCCCAGGTGCGTATGTACGGCAAAGGTGCAGAGTTTCATCCCGGTTACAGGTTGCCGCGGGAGGCCTGTTCGCGCTCGATCGCCTCAAACAGCGCCTTAAAGTTGCCCTTGCCGAAGCTGCGGGCGCCCTTGCGCTCGATAATCTCGATGAAGACCGTCGGGCGGTCTTCGAGCGGCCGCGTGAAGATCTGCAGCAGGTAACCTTCGTCGTCGCGGTCAGCCAGCAGGTTCAGGCGCTTCAGGTCGTCCATGCTCTCGTCGATCTTGCCGATGCGCTGCTTCAGATCGTCGTAGTAGCTGTCGGGCACGCGCAAAAACTCGACACCCTGCTCCCGCAGCTTGCTGACCGTGTGGACGATGTCGTCGGTCGCCAGGGCCAGGTGCTGCGCGCCGGGTCCGCCGTAGAACTCCAGGTACTCCTCGATCTGCGACTTCTTGCGGCCCTCGGCCGGCTCGTTGATGGGAAACTTCACGCGCCCGTTGCCATTCGACATCACCTTCGACATCAGCGCGGAGTACTCGGTCGAGATGTCCTTGTCATCAAAGCTCTGGAACATGTCGAAGCCCATTACGTTGCGGTAGAAGTCGACGAAGTTATTCATCTCATTCCAGCCCACGTTGCCCACAATGTGGTCGATGTGCAGCAGGCCGACAGGGCGGGAGACGGGATCGTCGGCGATCGCCTGGAAGCCGGGCAGAAAGACGCCGCGATAGTCCTTGCGCTCGACAAAGGTGTGGATGGTATCGCCGTAGGTGGCGATGGAGGCCATCCGGACCTCGCCATCGTCATCTTTCAGCACCCAGGGTTCGCGCACGCTGCGCGCGCCGCGCTTGGTCGTCTCGCGCCAGGCGGAGACGGCATCATCCACCCACAGAGCAATGTCCTTTACACCATCGCCGTGGCGGGCGATGTGGTCGGCAACGGCATTACCTGGGCGCAGCGGCGTGGTCAGCACCAGGCGAATCTTGCCCTGCTGCACCACATAGGAGGCGCGGTCGCGCAGACCTGTCTCCGGGCCGGCGTAGGCCACCAGACGCATGCCGAACGCGGCGCGGTAGTAGTAGGCCGCCTGCTTGGCGTTGCCGACGTAAAACTCCACATAATCGGTGCCATTCAGGGGCAGAAAATCTTTCGCTTGGGGAAGGCCGGCCTGCTGGGCCGGACGCTCTGCGATGGTGGCCATACGATTCCTCCGGGCAACTAAAAACCTGGTCGCCGGGAGGGCCCTCCCAGGGCGACCTATCACGATATACCCGCGGGGCGAGGATTGCCTAGCCGCGGTCGAGTGCCCTGCCAGCGAGGTGCGCGGACCCTTTGGCGGCCCGCGCGCAGAACGCGCACCGGCAGCGGAACTCCGTAGAAACACGCGCTGCCCGGTCTACGGTCTGAGCGACTCGCCGAGCGCCAGAGCCAGCGCCAGTGCCATCGAGCCCGCCCAGCAGTACCAGCCCACTAAAGGACGCACCAGGTAGGAGACCATCACGCGGGCCTCGTCCTCATAAAACGGATACTTCAGCATCTGAAACGTCTGCAGCGTGAACAGCAGCGCCAGCGCCAGCACCCAGGCTGCGGGCTTCGACTTCCCGCTCAACAACAGCACGCAGCCGGCGATGAAGAGCGGATTGGCCAGCCCGGCAAAATTGAGAACCAGCGGGCCAAAGATGCTGGCAAAGGCCATCTGCGTGCCACGCTTCTCCCGATGGCCAGCCGGGCTCTCGACGCCGGCGGCATTCCTGACCGCTGTGCGGAAAAACGCTGCGGGCAGAAAAAACGAAGTGATATAGAGCGCGAAAATTCCCACCAGTCCGACTATGGTTCGGGACGACGTGCCATGCATGCGAACGAGTATAGGCGGCGTTATGGGCGGATATGGTGACGGAAATGTTTCTGGTTTCGTGATGCAACCAGCTATCCGCAACACCGCCTACCGGCCCGCAGAAGGCCGGTGCACCTGGGCTGCGAAGCGCAATCCACTTTCACTACACTCGACATATGTGCGGGCGTTATCAGAACCAGGCCGAAAAGCAGCAGATTGCCGAGACCTTCCGCGTCAGTCGCATGCCCGATTTCGATCTGAAGCCGTCGTTTAACATCGCACCGCAGACCGAGCAATGGGTGGTGCGACTGGACCGGGATACGAGGGAACGTGAGCTCACGGCGCTGCGCTGGGGCTTCGTGCCTTTTTTCGCAAAGAGCCCGCAGATTGGCTACTCCACGATCAATGCGCGCGCGGAGACAGCGGCGGCAAGTCCGATATTTCGCGAGGCCATGAAGCGGCGGCGTTGCCTGGTGCCCGCGACGGGCTTTTATGAGTGGCAGAAGCTGGGCAAGAAAGCCACGCAGCCGTGGAATTTTGAACTGGAGGATGGCGGTCTGTTCGCCTTCGCCGGCTTGTGGGACCGCTGGAAAGATTCTGCCAGCGGAAAGCTGCTGGAGACCTATACGATCCTCACCACCGACCCGAATGAGCAGGTGGAGCGAGCGCATGACCGGATGCCGGTGATTCTGGCCCCCGCGGATTATGAGCGGTGGCTGCAACCGGGAGACCCGGATCGCCCGCCGGTCGATCTGCTGCGCCCACTTCCGGCGGAAAAGATGCGCGCCTGGAAGGTGGGCGCGGACGTCGGCAGCCCTAAAAATGATTCTCCCGGCCTGCGGCTGCCAGTCGCGGATGCGCCCCCAGCCCCCAGTCTGTTTTCCGAAGCTGATGACGACTGACGCCGTTTCTATTGCAGAGATGCACGCGTTGACAGGTAGTGAATCCCGACGACGCCGGTGAATCAGGGAGACGGCGCGGAGCGCTCCATTTGCTGCAGCCGCTCGCGCAGCAGTTCCTGCTCGCGGAGATTTTTCGCCATGGCCAGGGCGCGTTCGATCTCCTGGCGGGCTTCAGCCGCACGCCCCAGCTTCAACAGCAGATCGCCGCGGACACTGGGAAAAAGGTGATACTCCTTCAGTGCGGCATCGCCCGCCTCGGCGATGGCGGCGTCGAGCGCCAGCAGCGCCGCGGCCGGCCCCTGCGCCATACCCAGCGCGACGGCGCGGTTGAGCGCAACGACAGGGGAAGGCCGAATGGCAAGCAGCGCATCATAAAGCTGCACAATACGTGGCCAGTCCGTCGTCTCCGCGGTGCGGGCGCGCGCATGACACGCGGCAATCGCGGCCTGCAGCGCATAGTGTCGTCCGCCGCCGCCCAGTGTTTGCGCCTGCTTGAGCGCCGCCAGCCCGCGCTGAATCTGCGCCGCGTCCCACAATCCTCGATCCTGACTGGGCAGCAGGATGGCCTGGCCATCCGCACCGCGGCGCGCGGCATTCCGCGAGGACTGCAACTCCATCAGCGCCAGCAGCGCATGCGCTTCAGACTCCTCCGGCATCAGGCGAACCAGCAGCCTCCCCAGCCGCAGCGCCTCGTCTGAGAGCGACGCGCGCATCCATTCTTCCCCGGAAGACGCGGTGTACCCCTCGTTGTAAATGAGATAAAGCACCAGCAGCACGGAGTCTACGCGACGGCGCAGCTCTTCGCCGGACGGCGTCTCAAACCGGATTTGCGCATCGGTCAGGGTCTTTTTAGTGCGGAAGATGCGCTGGCCCATCGTCTTTTCCGGAACCAGAAAGGCCCGGGCGATCTCCCCTGTTGTCAGACCGCCGACCACCCGCAGCGTAAGCGCAATACGCCCCTCAACCGCCAGCACCGGATGACAGGCGGTGAAAAGAAGGCGCAGGATGTCATCGTCGATGACCTGATCCATGGCGCGATCCAACGCCTCTCCCAACTGCTGCTGTTGCCATTCGAGTTCGCGGGTAATCTCGGCGTGCTTTTCGAGGAGCATCTGGCCGTGGCGCAGTGAATCGATCGCCCGGCGCCGGGCGGCCGTCATCAGCCACGCGCCCGGATTGTCCGGGATACCATCCTCGGGCCACCGCTCGAGCGCCGTCACAAGCGCATCCTGGGCCAGTTCTTCGGCGACCGCGACGTTCCCGGTCACGCGGGCAATGGCAGCCACCAGCCGCGCAGATTCCGCACGCCAGACTGTCTCAATTGTCCTGTGAATGTCGCTCATCGTCGCCCGGCCCCATTGTATGAGGCCGGGCGAAAAACTTATGGGTGCCGATGAGCCGGGGATCCGGGCCGGAACGCTGTTCCGTCGGACCAGCGTTGCACAGGGATCACGAATTGGGTGAGCTGCTCCGACGGGTCGGCAACTCCGAACACGGGAGAGCCCGGCAGATTGGCGCCCCAGATCGAGGGATCCACCTGCGAGTAGAAAAACATCAAATGGGGCGGCCAGTGCGGCAAGACCTTGCCGCCATCCCCTTCCCTGGACATCATGTAACACATGGCGCCAGACTTCATAGGCGGCAGTTTCCCGCTGGCAACGGCCGCGGCGATGGCCTTGTTTACCTGATCGGAGGTGCGTCCCGCCAGCGCGAGATTGGTGATTGCCGTTATGCGCAGGAGGTAGGATTGCGCCGCGGCGGCATTCATACACATTGGAACCCGCACGGCCGGATTCCAGAAATCTGCATCCGCAGCGGAGGACCATCCCCGTCCGACGATGCACACAAAGCCACTCTTGCCAGGCGCACCCGGCACATAGCCATGACGCCCAAGCACCATCACGGCGGCATCGCGGGCGATGGAGTCCGGAGCCGCACTGCGTGCCAGAGCTATCTCCGCAGCCCGATCCGGCATGAGATATTGCGCCACCGGCGCCATCTTCGGGTAGTTCGCAGTGGCGCCTTGCGCCACTGCCTCCAGTGCACATCCAACTACGACAAAAAATACGACCATGATCGAGCACATATCGTCCTCCGAACACCTTTGCTTGAATTCGCGTTTATTTCGGCGGACCCGAGAGGAACTCGCGTACCTCGACCGGAACCCGGCAGGCGACGGCGGCCTTCTGTGCCCATTGCACGGCCTCGTCCATCCCAGAACAGGTGAGCAGCCACAGGCCGCCGACATGCTCCTTCGCTTCAAGATAGGGACCATCGCTGATGACGATTTCGCCGCTGTCATGTTTCCGTACAGATTTCGCTTTTTTGGCAGGGGTGAGCCCACCGGCAAAGTCACGAACCCCGGCGGCGATCATCTCGCGGTTCAGCGCGCTGATTTCGCGCATCATGGCCTCAGCGTCGGCCGGCGGCTGATAGTTGTCAGGGTGTTGGATAGCAACCAGATATTGCGGCATGTTCTTCTCCTTGGGAAGATTTCCGGGGTTTTTTCCCGGCCTTCACTATAACGACGGGTGGGGTAATTTCATTTCTACAAGCCGGACAGAAAAATTTTTGGCGGCGCATCCTCGCCGCGTGCCTCCTCCAAAGGGAGCCAATCGCGTCTTTGCGCCGTAATGCCGTTCCTGCTGTGCGATGATGTTGCCCATGCCGATTGATCCGTCTCTTCGCCCTCGTTTGCGCGTGGCCTGCCTGGCTGTCTCGACTTGTCTGCTGCTACAGCCGCTGGCTGCCAGCGCCGTTCGCCACAAAAAACCCGCACCCGCAGCGGCAGCGGCCGAAGCGCCGCGTGCGCCCATCGTGCTGCACGTGGATATGACGGATGCGCCGCGGAAGCTGATCCACACGGAGCTGCAGATTCCGGTGAAGCCGGGGCCGCTGACGCTGGAGTATCCCGAATGGATTCCGGGCGATCATCGCCCGACCGGCCCCATCGACAACGTCGCCGGGCTGTTTATCACCGGCAACGGACAGACGATCGCCTGGAAACGGGACGACGTCGACATGTACGGCGTACATCTGACGGTGCCGCCGGGCGTGAACACGCTGGACGTGAAGTTCGATTTTCTTGCGGTGCCGGGATCGACGGGCTCCGACATGGACCGCGCCACCAGCCAGAACCTGGCGGTGCTGGAGTGGAACTCCGTCATCATGTATCCGGCGGGCGTGCCGGTGCGCGAGATTCCGATTACCCCCTCCATCACGCTGCCGGCCGGCTGGGGATTTGGCACGGCGCTGACCTTTGCCGGCCAGGGACCGGGGACCGGAGCTTCGCGGCCTGCCACCGAAACGCCGGGTGCGCAGCCGAATGAGGCAAACTTCGCCACCGTCGGCGTCAATCAACTGGTGGATTCGCCGATCATCATGGGCCGCTACTTCAAGGAGTTTCCGCTGGCTCCCGGCGTGACGCCCAACCATTATCTGGACGTGGCCGCCGATGCGCCGCAGGACCTGGAGCTGAAGCCGGAGATGCTGGCCTGCATGACGCGGCTGGTGAACGAGGCCGGCGCGCTGTACAAATCGCGTCACTACACGACTTACCATTTTCTGCTGAGCCTGAGCGATCAGATTCGCGGCGAGGGCCTGGAGCACCATCAGTCGAGCGACAACGGCGTTCGGGAGCACGGATTTTCTAGCCCTGCCATGGCCGTGCTCGATGGCGATCTGATGACGCATGAATATACCCACTCCTGGAACGGCAAATACCGCCGACCCGCCGGGCTGGCTACGCCGGACTTTAAGACGCCGATGCGCGGCAACCTGCTGTGGGTGTACGAGGGGATGACGCAGTACTGGGGTACGGTGCTGGCGGCGCGCTGCGGCCTGTGGACGCCGGACCAGTACCGGCAGGCGCTCGCTTTTACTGCTTTTGAGATGAACCACCGCCCGGGCCGCACCTGGCGCAATGTGGAGGATACGGCCATCGCCGCGTCGATTCTGCGCGGTGGCAGCCCGGAGTGGAGCAACTGGCGGCTGAGCCAGGACTATTATCCCGAAGGCCAGTTGATCTGGCTGGACGTGGATACGACCATCCGCGACCTGACGCACAACCAGAAATCGCTGAACGATTTTGCTGCGCTGTTTCTGGGCAAGGGCGGTAATACCGGGCCGATCACTGTTCCCTACAACTTTGACGATCTGGTGACGGCGCTGAACCAGGTGACGCCCTACGACTGGCGCGGATTTTTGACCGAGCGCATCGACTCGCACGCCTACCACGCACCGCTGGGTGGCATCGAGCATGGCGGCTACCGGCTCGCCTACTCCGACAAGCCAACGGACTACGAGAAGTCCATCCTCGGCCTGCGCGGCGGCGTGGAGGCGGTCGCGTCCCTGGGCCTGCTGGTCGCGAAGACCGGCGAGATCGCAGACGTGACCATGAATGGGCCCGCCTATAAAGAGGGTCTGGGACCGGGCGAAAAGATTATCGCCGTCAACGGCCTGGCCTACACCGATGACCGCCTGAAGACGGCGATCCATAACTCCACCACCGTGAAGACGCCGATCCAGTTGATCGTTTCGAACTCGGACGTGTTCCGCGTCGTGAATATCGACTATCACGGCGGGGAGCGGTATGCGCACCTGGAGCGCGTGCCCAACACGCCCGATCTGCTGGATCAGATCATCACGCCGCTGACCACCGCCCCGCCGGCGCCGGCAAAGCCAGCGGCGAAGGCATAGAGCGGAACGGGAGCTGGAGACCATCCGGCTCCCGGCGGGTTGACAAGTGTCCGGCGGCGGACGCATGCTTGAACGTTTAGCCGCCGCCGGGCTGTCTGCCGCCGTCGCGGCCGAGCAGGAGGATTTGCCTGCCATGCCAGCCGAAACCGTTTCCCTCGACCTCGCCCGCCCCTACCTGATCCAACAGGACTGGAACGCCTATACGCCGGAGCAGCACGCCACCTGGTCGGAGCTGGTGCGCCGCTGCATGCCGCAACTGCGCCAGCACGCCTGCCAGGAGTATCTGGATGGCTTCGAACAGATCGGCCTGCGGGAGGATTCCATTCCCGACCTGGCCGCGGTCTCTGCCAAGCTGGAGCCGCGCACCGGCTGGAACTCGACGCCCGTCTCCGGCTACCTGCCGGCGGATGCGTTTTTCGAGATGCTGGCGGCGAAGCGCTTCCCGACAACCACGACGCTGCGGGACAAAAATTCGCTGGAATATACGCCCGAGCCGGATATTTTTCACGATGTGTTTGGCCACGTGCCGATGCATGCACATCCGGTATTTGCCAGCTTTCTGAATGAGTATGGCCGCATCTGCATGCGCATGAAGGGCCGCAAGGAAGACCTGACGCGCATGGGCCGGCTGTTCTGGTTCACGGTGGAGTTTGGGGTGATCCGCCAGCATGGCGCGCTAAAGGTGTACGGCAGCGGACTGATCTCCTCACACGGTGAATGCTCCTACGTCATGCAGGGGGGTCCGGAGATTCGCGACTTCAACCTGGATGAAGTGCTGCAGCATGATTTTTCCATCTCGGAAATGCAGCCTGTGCTGTACGCTGTGGAATCGTTCGAGCAGATTTACGAGGTAGCCCAGGAGGCCGGGCGGCGGCTCGGCTAAGGGCGGCATTCACGGCGCTGCAATCTTCTGGCGCGACAATAGGTGGATACTTCACC
Organism: Acidobacteriota bacterium; assembly: GCA_021827845.1. GTDB lineage: Bacteria > Acidobacteriota > Terriglobia > Terriglobales > Acidobacteriaceae > JAKAUB01. The sequence continues at coordinate 9,150 of JAKAUB010000088.1, forward strand.
GGGGGAAGGCGCTGTGCCGCGAATCCACTACCAGCAGCAGCTGGCACAACTGAAAGACAAGCTCCTTGCCATGGCTGCGCTCGCGGAGCAGACCATGGACTGCGCTCTGGATGGCTATCTGAAATCCGACGAAGTGCTGCTGCACCATGTGCTCGAGAATGAGGCCGCGATCAATGCAGCGGAGCGCTCCATGGACGAGATGGCTTACGAGCTGATGGCGATGGAGCAGCCGACGGCCATCGATCTGCGCTTTTTGCTGGCGGTCATCAAGATCAACGGCGATCTGGAGCGCATTGGCGATCTGTCGGTGAATATCGCGGAGCGCGCCAGAGAGCTGGTGCGTCTGGCAGCGGCTGAGCTTCCCGTCAACATGCACCAGATGGGCGAACTGACGGAGCGCATGATCCGCTTCGCCATCCAGGCGCTGTTGCAGGGCGATGCGGAGATGGCGAACTCCGTGCTGGCGATGGACGATGAGGTTGACCGCATCAACCGCGAAAACCATCAGTCGATGGTACGGATGATGCAGGAGCACCCGCAGTGGACGGAGCAGGCGCTGAACACGATCATCATTTCGCGCAACCTTGAGCGGATTGCCGATCACGCGACCAACATTGCCGAAGACGTCATCTTCTGGATTCGGGGCGCGGATGTGCGCCACCAGTTGAGTCTGGAAACTCTGTAGCCCGCACCCGTTCCGCAGCACCCGTCGAAGCACGCCGGACGCATTGGTACCATGAATCCGGGCGTGGTCGCCCGCCACTCCAGCATGCGCATCCTGATTGCCGAAGACGAACCCGCGATGGCGGCCCTGTTGCAGCAGGGTCTAAGCGAGGAAAATCATACGGTCTCGTTGGCCGCCGACGGACCCACGGCGGTAGAGTTTGCGCGCAGTTACGAGTTTGACGCGATCGTGCTGGATGTGATGCTGCCGAAGCTGGACGGCTTTGAAGTGGCGCGGCGGCTGCGCGCGGCACACTGCCAGGCGCCGATTCTGATGCTGACCGCACGGGACGCGAACCCTGACATTACACGCGGGCTGGACGCCGGCGCCGATGACTATCTGACCAAGCCGTTTGCATTTTCTGTGCTGCTGGCACGGCTGCGGGCCATTACACGGCGGGCGCAGGCGCCAGTGGCAGCGGTTCTGCGCATCGCTGACCTGGAACTGAATCCCGCCAGCCAGCAGGTGCACCGCGCCGGCCGCCCAGTCTTGCTGACGGCCACAGAGTATCGCCTGCTGGAGACGCTGATGCGGCGCGCGGGCCGGGTTCTGCCGCGAGCGGCGATTATCGACGCGGTGTGGGGCAGCGAACGTTTTGTCGAAGACAACACTCTCGATGCGTTTATTTCGCTGTTGCGCGGAAAGATCGATCGCGGCTCCCGCCGGCGGCTGATCCATACGGCGCGCGGCGTGGGCTACATTCTAGAGGCGCGGACGACGCGCGCCGCAGGACCGGGCCCGGAGATGCAAGCATGACACGCTGGCCAATCCGCCTGCGGCTGACGCTCTGGTATTTTTTTATCCTCGCGGGCAGTCTGCTTGGGTTTGCATTTTTCACGCTCGCCGCGCTGCAGCACCTGGTGGTGCACACGCTGGACCGGCAACTGAGCGTTCGTGCGGCGGCCGTGTCTCATATCGTCAGCGCACCCGAGAATCGTGCCCTGGCCAATCTGCACCACGATCTGGATGAAGATGTCGAGCTGGCCCCGGATATAACGCTGATGCAGGTCTGGGACGGCTCCGGAACGCTGCTCTACCGCTCGGCCGCCATGCAGCTCATGCACCTTCCGACGGCAATGCCGCCGGCCTCCGCCGTACCGGTGACGCGCTACTACCACCACCGCTCGTTTCGCATGCTGGTGCAACATGTGCCGGTGGGGAACGCGAGCGCAACCATCCTGGTCGCACTGCCCATGCACCAGTTTGCCGAGGCGATTGATGAGTTGCGGCGCATGTTCTTCATTCTGATCCCACTTCTGCTTCTGCTCTCCGCCGCGGCTGGATACTGGATCGCGGGTCGCGCGTTATCGCCCATTGCCCGCATGATTGCGGTTGCAGGCTCAATTCGGCCGCAGGACCTTTCGTCCCGCATTGAAGTGCCTGCGGCTGCCGATGAGCTGCAGCGGCTGGCGGCGACCCTGAACGGCATGCTGGAGCGGTTGCAGCGGGCCTTTGAGCGCATCACGCGATTCACCGCCGATGCATCGCACGAGCTGCGAACACCGGTGGCGTTGATGCGGGCGCGCACGGAGATTCTGCTGCGGCGGCCGCGCTCGCTCGAGGAGTATCGCACGGCACACCTTGAAAATCTCGCCGAGCTGGAGGATACCTCCAATCTGCTGGAGAAGCTCCTGCTGCTGGCGCGGGCGGACGCAGGGGCCGAGACGCTGCATTTCTCCGACATCGACCTGAGCGCGCTGGTTTGCGGCGCCTGCGAGGAAATGCGCACGCTTGCCGAGGCCCGCAGAATTACGTGGAGGCTGCAGGCTGACACACCGGCACTGGTACGCGGGGACGCGGCTGCACTGCGCCGGCTGCTTCTGATCTTGCTCGACAACGCAATCAAGTACTCCCATGCAGACAGCGTAGTGACAGTGGCCGTCGAACCGATGGCCCTGCAGGCCGTCGTATCGGTTGCCGATCAGGGGGCCGGCATTGATGCCGATTTGCTGCCACACATCTTCGATCGTTTCTTCCGTGCGGACCCTGCGCGCAATTCGGAGGGCTCGGGCCTGGGGCTTTCCATCGCGCTATGGATTGCCCAGGCGCACGGCGGCAGCCTGACGGCGGAGAGCACAATCGGCGCTGGCACAACGTTCCGCTTCACGCTGCCCGTCATTCAAATGCGGGGTACTGGACGGCCCGGTTCCACCGAAAGCAGCGAATCTTT
>JAKAUB010000126.1 GCA_021827845.1 Acidobacteriota bacterium
AGCGCGAAGAGATTCTACGGATCTTCGACGACATCTCCGGCCAGCGCATGATGACCTCCTACTTCCGCATTGGGGGTCTGGCTCTCGAGCCGCCGCTGGACTTTGAGCCCCGCGTCCGCGCGCTGCTTAAGGATCTTCCAGCCAAGATCGACGAGTATGAAAATCTGCTGACCGGCAACCGCATCTTTATCAACCGCACCAAAGGTGTCGGCTTGTTGAGCGCTGAGGATGCCATCGCGTTTGGCGTGACCGGCCCGCCGCTGCGCGCCAGCGGCGTGGACTGGGACCTGCGCCGTGACATGCCCTACTCCAGCTACGAGAAGTTTCAATTTCAGGTGCCTGTCTCCACGGACTGCGACGTGTGGGCGCGCTATGTGCTCCGCGTGCAGGAGATGCGCGAGTCCGTCAAGATTGCCACGCAGGCACTGGACGGAATGCCCGGTGGCCCGATCAAGGCGGATGCGCCGAAGGTAGTGCTGCCGGACCGCGAGGCCATGAAGACGCAGATGGAATCCCTCATCCATCACTTTAAGATTGTTACCGAAGGTTTTGCTGTACCAGCGGGTCAGGTCTATCAGGCGATTGAGTCCTCGCGCGGCGAGATGGGCTACTTCGCCGTGAGTGACGGAACCTCGAAGCCGTACCGGGTGCACATGCGGAACCCAACCTTTGCGACGCTGCAGGCGATTGAGAAGATGTGCGTCGGCCGGCTGATCGCCGACGTCGTCGCGGCGGTAGGGTCGATCGACATTGTTCTGGGAGAGATTGACCGGTGAGCGCCACCTTGGAAACGCAGATCGCGCAGGGGCAATTGGCGCAGGAGTACTGGACATCGTTTGCGTCGCTGCTGGCGTCGCATGCGGCCATGCGCGGCATCGCGCAGCCGGAGCTTCTGCTAAAGTCGCAGATGCGCGACGATGGTTCCGTGGAACTGCACAGTGCGCACCGGACCAGCACCGTCCTGCCGCCCGATGCCTCCGGTTCTGCGCAGTGGGACGGAACTACCGTGCACTTCACCGTCGACGGAGAGGTGGTTTTTGGCGAGGCGGCGACGGCTCCCCGCGACATGGAGATGGCGGTGGAACAGATTCTCGACAGGGTGTGCCGATGAGCGCGACAACGCTTCCCGCACCGTTTGCACCAACCATCTTTTCTCCGGAACTGGCGGCGCGCTTTGACAAGCTGGTGACACTCTACCCGGTCCGCCGCTCTGCCCTGGTCCCAATGCTGCTCTACGCGCAGGATGAGATTGGCTATCTGTCAGACTCGGCGATTGCAGAGATTGCGCAGCGCATCGGCATCACTGAACTGGATGTGCGCAACGTTCTCTCGTACTACTCCATGCTGCGCACAAAGCCTGCGGGCAAGTTCAACGTGCAGGTGTGCACCAACATCAGCTGCATGCTGCGCGGCGGCCGCGAACTGCTGGAGCATTGTGAGCGCCGGCTAGGCATTGGACACAAGCAGGTAACGCCGGACGGCGTGTTCAGCCTGGAAGAGGTCGAGTGCATCGGCGCCTGTTCCTGGGCGCCAGCGGTGCAGGTCAACTACGACTTCCATGACAATCTGACGCCGGAAGCGATGGATGCGGTGCTTGAAAGCTACCGCGCAAAGGCCAACGAATAATGCCTACGCTTGTCTCTCATCCTGAAGAAGTCCGCATTGTCAGCAGCCGCTTTGGCCAGGGTGCGGCGGAGATTGACCGTTACCTCGAACTGGGCGGCTATCAGTCCGTACGCAAGGCGATTGATCAGGGGCCGGACTGGATTATTGCCCAGATGAAGGCCAGTAATCTGCGCGGCCGCGGCGGCGCCGGTTTCCCGACGGGGATGAAGTGGTCGTTCGTGCCCAAGCAGAGCGCCAAGCCGAAGTACGTTCTGGTGAATGGTGACGAGAGCGAGCCCGGCACTTGCAAAGACCATCTGATCTTTCTGCATGATCCCCACGCTGTGATTGAGGGCACCATCATCGCCGGGCTGGCCATTGGCGCAAAGATGGGCTTCATCTATCTGCGCGGCGAATACCGGTATCTGCTGAAGATTATGGAGAAAGCCATCGCCGACGCCTATGCGAAGGGATTTCTCGGCAAGGGCATCTTCGGTTCCCAGTTCGACTTTGAAGTGGTGTCGCAGACCGGCGCCGGTGCCTATGAAGTCGGCGAAGAGTCGGCGCTCATGGAGTCGCTTGAAGGCAAGCGCGGCGTTCCGCGCATCAAGCCGCCCTTCCCTGCCGTGGTTGGTCTGTACGGCGGTCCGACGGTCATTAACAACGCGGAGACCATCGCCACGGTGCCGCACATCTTCCGCATCGGTGCGGAGGAGTACGCAAAGATTGGCTCCGAACGCAACGGCGGCACGCGGCTGTTTTGTGTGAGCGGCCACGCGGCGCGTAACGGCGTCTATGAGCTGCCGATGGGCTACAACCTGAAGCGGCTGATCTATGAAGTGGCCGGGGGCATCCGCGACGGACGCCCGTTGAAGGCCGTGGTGCCGGGCGGATCGTCCACGCCGGTGCTGCTGCCGAATGAAATCGACATCGGACTGGACTTCGATCAGGTCGGCAAGGCGGGCAGCATGCTCGGCTCCGGCGGCGTGGTGGTGCTGGACGACACGGTCTGCATGGTGGACTTTGCCCTGCGTACGATCGCGTTTTACCAGCACGAGAGCTGCGGCTGGTGCATTCCCTGCCGCGAAGGCACGGATTGGCTGAAGAAGACGCTGACCCGCCTGCATGCGGGCGCGGGCGAGATGCGCGACATCGACAATGTGCGCTACCTGGCGGAGAACATGCTGGGCCGTACGTTCTGCCCGCTGGGCGATGCGGCGGCGATGCCGACGATCGCTTTTGTGAAGAAGTTCCGGCAGGAGTTTGAAGATCACCTGGACGGCAAACCGTGCCCGCATGCGCGGCACACCGTCCCCGAACTGGCGGCTGTTTAGAGCGCCAACCCGCAGCACTGCGAGGCGAAAGACCATTCTTCATGGCTGACGTAACCTTTACCGTCGATGGCAGACAGCTCACCGCACCTGCGGGCACGCTGGTGATTGAGGCCTGCCGCGCGGCCGGCATTGAGATTCCCGCCTTCTGCTACTATCCCGGCCTCTCGCTGCAGGCGGCGTGCCGCATGTGTCTGGTGCGCATTGAAAAGATGCCCAAGCTGCAGACGGCCTGCACCACGCCCGTCGGCGAAGGCATGGTGATCGCGACCGAGACGGACGAGATCAAGCAGGCGCGCAAGTCCATGCTGGAGCTGCTGCTGGCCAACCATCCGCTGGACTGCCCGGTGTGCGACGCGGGCGGCGAGTGCGAACTGCAGGACATGACGTTCAAGTACGGCGCGGGCGGCTCGAAGTTTACGGACATTAAGAACCACCGCGATGAGCAGCAGTGGTCGCCTGTGGTCTTTTTCGACCGGCCGCGGTGCATCCTCTGCTACCGCTGCGTGCGTGTCTGCAATGAAGGCATGGACGTGGCGGCGCTGGGCATTCAGTTCCGCAACTCCGGCGCTGTGATTGCGCCCAATGACATTACCTCGCTCGACTGCGAGCAGTGCGGCATGTGCATCGACCTGTGCCCGGTGGGCGCACTCACCTCCGACACCTACCGCTACAAGACGCGGCCGTGGGAGCTGACGCACGTGGGCACTATCTGCACCCACTGTGGGGACGGATGCAAAACCACCCTGGGCGCACGCCGCGAAGAGAACGGCATGCAGATTGTGCGCGGCGACAATCGCGACAAAAGCGGCATGAATGGCGATTTCCTCTGCGTGAAGGGCCGCTACGCCTTCGACTTTGCCAACAATCCTGAGCGTTTGACGCAGCCGCTGGTGCGGCAGCCTGACGGGAAGCTGGCGCCCGCACGGTGGGAAGACGCGATTGCGCTGGTGGCGCGGCGCTTCCGTGAGATTCGCGAAGAGCGCGGCGGCGCGGCGATGGGTGTGATCGGCTCCACGCGCATTACCAATGAGGAAGCCTACCTGCTGCAGAAGTTTGCGCGTGGGCCGCTGCAGACGGCAAATATCGATCATCACCGCACGACAGACTATCCGGGATTTGTGAAAGCGCTCGGCGGCGAGACAGCACACTTCGGTAGCATTGCGGATGCACTGACAGCTCCCGCGATTCTGCTAGTTGGCGGCGATCCGACCGAGGAGCATCCGCTGCTGGCCTGGAATCTGCGCACCAACTTCCGCCACAACGGTTCCCGCATCTATATTGCGAATCACCGCGCCATCAAGCTGGAGCATCAGGCGAAAGCCACGCTGCGGATTTCTTACGGCGGCTATGCGGATCTGGTGCGCTCACTGGCTGCGTCGGATGACGCTTCCCTCCCCGCGGAAACAGCCCATTTTCGTGACGCATTGCGTGCCGAACAGAACCTGCTGATCGTCTTTGGCGCCGAGCTGCGCGGCGATGCCATCGCTCCGCTGATTCAATTCGGCCTGTCGCTGCCGGCGGCAAAGTTTGCCTGCCTCGGCGACTTTGCGAATTCGCGCGGCGCTATGGATATGGGGCTGCATCCGGCATTTACGCCCGGCTATCAGGCAGTGTCCACCGTTGGCCTGAGTCTGCCGCAGATGATGGACGCGGCGGGCCGCAATGAACTGGCAGCTCTCTATGTCGTCGGGGACGACCCCGTCGGCCGGCTTGGACTGGCCCCCGAGAGTCTGCGGAACACATTCCTCGTGGTGCAGGACATGTTTCTGACCGCGACCGCGCAGGTGGCGGATGTTGTTCTGCCATCGGCGAGCCTCTATGAAAAATCCGGCACCGTCACCAACACGTATGGCGATCTGCAGCCGGTAAAGAAGGCCGCGGACACGACGGGCGTGCGCAGCGATCTGGAGCTCATTATCCGCATTGCGGATCAGATGGGCGAGGACATCCGCGCGCTGGTTCCGTTTGGACGCGGAGAGCGTGGGGATATGGGCCAGTCGCGCGGCGTGCAGTCCGGTGAAGCCGATCGTCATGCCGTATGGCTGGCGGCGCATAACCTGGAGCCGAAGCTGAGCCCATTCGATCCGGACGCACTGCTCGATGAGATTCAGCGGCTGGTGCCCGGCTATGACGTGGACCGCTTCGCCCTGATGGCTGGAGAGCCGCAACCCGTGCGCGTTGCCGCGGGATCGAACTTCCCGGTCAGCACAGGTTCCGAGAGTATTCAGCCGGCCAACGATACGTTGTTCACCTCCGGAACGCTCGGCCAGTACAGCGAGAAGCTGACGGAAGTGAACCGGTTTCAGGCGGAGAAGACATTGGTCGCCGCCGGTTAGGGCCGGGGCGTAACTGCGGGAGACGCGTGAATCAATTTCTCATCTTCATCCTTTTAACGCTGCTCAAGATTGCCGTTGTCACCGTGGTGTTTCTCACGGCGGTGGCGTATACGGTTCTGCTGGAGCGCAAGCTCGTCGGCCGCATCCAGAATCGCTGGGGCCCGTCCCGCGTCGGCCCGTTTGGGCTGATGCAGCCGCTGGCCGACGGCCTGAAGCTGTTTCTGAAAGAAGATCTGATGCCGTCCGCGGTCGAGCGTCCGCTGTTCATTCTGGCGCCGATTATTGCGCTGGCCTGCGCGCTGACCTCCATTGCTGTCATGCCGTACGGCCGCGACATCCGCTGGCATGGCGTGGACATGTTCCAGATCGCCAATATCAACGTCGGCCTGCTGGTGATTCTGGGCGTCACGTCGATCGGCGTTTACGGCATCGCGTTGTCTGGCTGGTCGTCAAACAACAAGTACTCCCTGCTGGGCTCGCTGCGCTCCACCGCGCAGATGATCAGCTACGAGCTGGCGCTGGGCCTGTCTGTGATCGGCGTTGTGCTGCGGACGGGTTCCTTGAACCTGCGCGATATTGTGAATCTGCAGGCTACGCACGGAGTGCTTTCGTGGAACGCGTTTGGCGGCGTGCAGATTGTGGCGTTTTTTATCTATCTGACGGCTGCGTTTGCTGAAACCAACCGTACTCCGTTCGACCTGCCGGAGGCGGAGAGCGAGCTGACCGCCGGCTATCACACCGAATACAGCTCCATGAAGTTCGCCATGTTCTTTATGGCGGAGTACGCCAACATGATCAACGTTGGCGCGGTTGCGACGCTGCTGTTTCTAGGCGGCTGGTCCAGCCCCTTCGGCCATCTGTTTCCCGATTTTGGCGGACCAGTTGTGCATGCACTGCTGCCCGTCTTCTGGTTTGTTGCGAAGGTTTTCTGTTTTCTTTTTCTCTACGTCTGGGTACGCGGCACGCTTCCCCGCTTCCGTTATGACCAGCTCATGGGCTTTGGATGGAAGTTTCTGCTGCCCCTCGCCATTGCGAATGTCGTAGTCACCGGCCTGGTGCTGGCGGTGCACGGTTGAGCGCGGATGGCGCGGCGTACGCCGCCTGTTTGCTGCATTCTGTTGCTTTACAATCGACCTGTAGCCCGCTTGCGGCCGGCATTGCGCGCAGGCTGCTTCCAACCGCTCCGGCAACGTCATGCATCTAGCGCTCTTCATCATCTTCGGACTGCTGTGCCTTGGCGGCGCGCTCAATCTGCTGCTGCAGCAGCACCCCATCAACAGCGCGCTCTCGCTGATCGTGGTTATGTCATCGCTGGCGGTGCTTTATCTGCTGCTGGGTGCGGAGTTTCTCGCGCTGGCGCAGATCATCGTCTACTCTGGCGCCATCATGGTGCTGTTTGTCTTCGTTATCATGCTGCTGAACGCCGGCCTGGAAGAGAAGACGCGCGGCAGCCGCGCCGCGTATCTGGCAGGCATTCCCGGAATGCTGGCGCTGTTCGGCGTGCTGGCGGGAACTTTCTTCACCCTGCGGTCGAGCTTTGGCAGCGCGCGGCTGGGGGCCTATCTGGCGACCACCCATGATCTGGCCCAGGTGCTCTTCCGGAATCTGCTGCTGCCCTTTGAAGTCACATCGATTCTGATTCTGGTCGCCATTCTCGGAGCCGTGGTGCTCGCGCGGAAGGAGCACTAGCATGTCGGTTCCGATTGCGTGGTATCTGATTCTGAGCGCTGCCCTGTTTTCGATCGGCGTCTGCGCCTTTTTAATCAAGCGCAACATCATCTCGATCTTCATGTCGATTGAGCTGATGCTCAACGCGGTCAACCTGGCCTTTGTTGCGTTTGCCAACCGCTGGCATCAGGTGAACGGGCAGATCTTCGTCTTCTTTGTCATGGTGGTTGCCGCGGCAGAGGCTGCTGTCGGCCTGGCCATCATCATCGCCGTCTTCCGCTCGCGCAACACGCTGAACGTTGACCAGATCGACCTGATGAAACTATGACGCCCTCTCTCCATCTTTGGCTGCTGCCGTTGCTGCCCCTCGCCGGCTTTGTTCTGAACGGCCTGTGGGGGCGACGCCTGCCGCAGGCTATGGTTTCGGCCATCGCGCTGCTGTTTCCGCTGGCCGCCTTCGCCCAGGTGCTGTGGATTTGCACGCAGGTTTCTTCATTCGCGTTGCCGCATGTGGAGCGCTTCGCCACGCCGTGGATTGCGGTGCCCGGCTTCCACGCCAACTTTTCGTTTCTGCTCGATCAGCTCACGCTCGTCATGCTGCTGGTCGTCACCGGCGTCGGGTTCCTGATCCACCTCTACTCCGTCGGATATATGGCGCATGAGGAAGGCTACTGGCGCTTCTTCAGCTACCTGAATCTGTTTCTGTTCTTCATGCTGACGCTGGTGCTGGCGGCGAACTTCCTGCTGCTGTTTGTGGGCTGGGAGGGTGTGGGCCTCGCGTCGTATCTGCTGATCGGCTTCTACTACACGAAGGATTCGGCGGCCAACGCCGGCAAGAAAGCATTCATCGTCAACCGCATTGGTGACTTTGGCTTTCTGCTGGCCATGTTTCTGCTGATTGCGCACTTCGGCACCCTGAGCTTTGCCAGCGTGTTTGCCGCCATTACGGCGCACCCGACCATGCAGGGCGGCGTGCTCACCGGCATCGCGCTGTTGCTGGTGCTGGGAGCGACCGGCAAGTCGGCGCAGATTCCGCTTTATGTCTGGCTGCCCGACGCGATGGAAGGCCCCACGCCGGTCTCCGCGCTGATTCACGCAGCGACCATGGTGACCGCGGGCGTGTACATGATTGCCCGCACGCATGTGCTCTTTGACCGCTCGCCCGCTGCGCTGACGGTGGTGGCGACTATCGGCACCGCGACGGCGTTCTTCGCAGCGACTGTCGCCGTCACGCAGAACGACATCAAGCGCGTGCTCGCCTACTCCACGATCTCGCAACTGGGCTACATGTTTCTCGCCTGCGGCGTGGCCACCTATTCGATGGGCGTCTTCCATCTGGTGACCCATGCCTTCTTCAAAGCGCTGCTGTTTCTTGCAGCGGGCAGCGTGATCCACGCCTTGGGCGGGCAGCAGGATATGCGCACCATGGGCGGCCTGCGCAAAAAGCTGCCGGTTACGTTCTGGACCATGACCGCCGCCGTGCTGGCCATCAGCGGATTTTTTCCCTTCGCCGGTTTCTTCAGCAAGGACGCCATCCTCGCCGCCACCTACATGGCGCCCAATGGCGGCAAAATCTTCTATGCGGTCGGGCTCTTCACCGCCGGTCTGACGGCGTATTACATGTTCCGGCTGTGGTACATGACGTTCTTCGGCGCGCCGCGATACACCGAGCAACCGCACGAAGCGCACGCTGGCCATGGACACGCCCACGGCGTCCACGAAAGCCCCTGGGTGATGCTGCTTCCGCTGGTGGTTCTGGGACTTCTCTCGCTGGCTGGCGGCTGGATTGGCTGGCCGACAGCGCTGGGCGGCAATGACTGGTTCGGACATTTTCTTGCGCCCGTCTTCCGCGATGCGACAGCGAACGTCCAACTGCTGCACGCCGAGCCTTCCGCTGGGCTGGAGCGCATGCTCTCCGTCGTCTCCATGCTCGCGGCGGCGATTGGGTGGTTTCTGGCCGATCAGAAGTACCGCCGCAAGCCGCTGGCGCCGGAAGAACCGAAGTCTGCGTTTTCCGATCTGGTGGCGCACAAATACTGGATTGACGAGCTGTATGGTGCGGTCGTCGTGCGGCCGCTGCTCGCATTTTCGCGCGTGGCTCTGGCTGGCGCTGTGGAGTCCGGCATTATCGACGGCACCAACCGCGCCTGGACGCGGATCGCTGGCGCAGGCAGTAATGGCGTGCGCCGCATCCAGTCGGGAAACATTCGCTCCTACGCAGGCTGGCTGGCTGCCGGGGCCGCTGCCGTGCTGCTCATCGTGCTCTACTTCGCGCACCTGTACTGAGGAGGAAGGATTATCTCTGTGCTGAACGCAAGCATCCTCACCTGGCTCATCCTGCTGCCGGCCATTGGCGCAGTGCTGGTGCTGCTGCTGCCGGCGCGTTTCGCGCGCGGGTTTTCCCTCGTGCTCACGCTGGCTCTTTTTGTGATGGCGCTGCATCTGCCGGCGCACTTCAACTACAGTCAGACGGGCGGCTTTCAATTTCAGCGCGATATTCTATGGATCACCAATCCTGCCATTCGCTACCACGTCGGCGTGGATGGTCTTTCCATGTGGCTGGTGGTTCTGGTCGCCTTTCTGGCGCCGCTTGGAGTGCTGATCTCGTGGCGCTCCGTCGGCGAGCGGCAGCGTGCGTTCTACTCGCTTCTCCTGCTGCAGCAGACCGCGATGTACGGCGTCTTTGTCGCGTTGGACCTGATGCTCTATTACGCCTTCTGGGAGCTTTCGATCGTCCCCCTGGCGCTGCTGATTGGTATCTTTGGCCGCAGCGGTAGCGGGCGCAGCGCGGCGCTTAAGTTCTTCCTCTATGCGTTCATTCCCTCTGCGCTGCTGCTGGTCGGCATGCTGTGGCTCTACGCGCAGACGGGCACCTTTGATCTGGTCCTGCTGCGGCAGCAGTTGCACGGAGCCAGCACCGGCCCGCACGCTGCCGGTCTCTGGCTGGTTTCGCTGGCGTTTCTGCTGGCCTTCGCCGTCAAGGCGCCGGTCTTTCCGCTGCATGGCTGGCTGCGCGACGGCATCCAGGAAGCGCCGCCTGCGGTTGCCATGATCCTGGCTGGGAAACTGGGCCTGTATTCCCTGCTGCGCTGGCATGTGGAGCTCTTCCCGACGGAAGCCGCCCATGTGGCGCCGCTGATGGTTGCGCTCGCTGTCATCGGCATTCTTTACGGCGCGCTGATGGCTCTGGTCCAGACGGATGTGAAGCGGCTCGCTGCCTACGCCACGCTGAGCGCGGTCAGCTTCATCGTCCTTGGCATTTACTCCTTCAGCGCTGCCAGCCTGGATGGAGCCGCCTTCCAGATTCTGAATGAAAGCATTTCAGCGGGCGCACTGTTTATGCTGCTCGGCATTCTGTATGAGCGTTACGGCACCTTTGACATGACGCGGCTGGGTGGCGTGGCCGCACGGCTGCCGCAACTGGCCACGCTCTTTGTCATTACCACGCTGGCTCTGATCGGCCTGCCCTCGCTGGGAAATTTTGTCGGTGAGTTTCTAATCCTCAGCGGCAGCTTCTCGGCCCATCCGGCGCTGGTCGCGGCCGCGACGGTGGGGGTCATTCTGTCCGCGGCGTACATGCTGTGGATGGTGCAGCGCGTGTTTTACGGTGTGCCGTCGAACGGCGCAGCGCTTACGGGTACGGACGTCAACTGGCGGGAACGCGCGGCGGTGTGGCCCACCGTTGCGTTGATGATCGCGCTCGGGGTCGCGTCCCCGTTCTGGATGCGCGCGCTCGACCGCAGTCTGCCGCAGGTCGCTGCCCGCATGGCCGCGGTCACCGCGCCGATGCAGACCGCCTCCGCCCGACTCTATGGAAGGACGGCCTCCGCCCGATGACTGAGGTTTCGCCAGCACTGCGCATTCTGCCGGAAATCATTCTGACGCTGACGGGCGTGCTCGTCATGCTGTTGACGCCGCTGATCGCGCCGGCCAAAAGCCGCAAGCCTCTTGGCTTTCTGGCCATTGCCGGCACGGTGGCCGCGCTCGGCGCCTCCTGGTGGCAGCTCAGCCTGCCGGCGGGGACTGCCTTCTTTGGCTCGATCCGCACGGATGCCTTCAGCATCTTCTTCCACTGCGTCATCGGCGGCATTCTGCTGGTTACGCTGCTGGTCTCGCTCGACTACTTTGAAGGGCACACCAGCTACGTCGGCGAATATTACGCGCTGCTGCTGTTCGCCAGCACCGGCATGATGCTGATGACATCTTCCGTAGAGCTGCTGGTGGTCTTCATCAGCCTCGAGATTTCGTCCATCTCCACCTACATTCTGGCGGGCTTTCGCAAGCGCAGTGCGGGCAGCCCGGAGGCTTCGCTCAAATACTTCCTGCTCGGCTCCTTTGCGACGGCGTTCTTTCTGTACGGCATCGCGCTTTGCTACGGCGCCTCGGGCTCGACCAATATCGCCAGCATCGCGCAGGCTGTCGCGTCCGGTGCCTCTCCACTGCTGCTTACAGTTGCGTTCGGAATGATGCTGATTGGCCTGGCGTTTAAGGTGTCGCTGGCGCCCTTTCACGTCTGGACGCCGGATGTTTATCAAGGAGCGCCCGCGCCGGTAGTTGGCCTGATGTCTACGGGGCCGAAGGCGGCGGCGTTCGCGGTGCTGCTGCGTGTCTGCTATAAGGGGTACGGCAGCGCTCCGCACCTGTGGGTGCCGATGCTGTGGATTCTCGCCGCCCTGTCGATGACCATCGGCAACCTGGGCGCGCTGACACAGCAAAACGTGAAGCGGATGCTGGCTTACTCTTCGATTGCCCACGCCGGCTACCTGCTGGCTGCCTTCACGGCGCGGCCGGAGATGGGAATCGCAGCCGCCTCGTTCTACACCGCTGCCTATGCGGCGATGAATGTCGGTGCATTCGCAGTCATCGGGTATCTGTCGGGC
>JAKAUB010000185.1 GCA_021827845.1 Acidobacteriota bacterium
TGCTCATCCTCGGCGCCATCGCCGGGGGATAATTCCGTGCGCTACGGCGCACCCAACCGCAGTTCTGAAAGGGGCTTCCTATGGAGCTGAACACGTACCTCATGTTTCACGGCAACTGCCGTCAGGCGCTGGAGTTTTACGAGCAGGCGCTCGGCGCGCACATCGAGTCCGTCTTTACCTATGCCGGCAGTCCCATGGACGCAGCCACGCCACCCGATTGGCGCGACAAAATCATGCACGCGCGCATCACGATTGCCGGTCAGATCGTCATGGCTTCCGACGCGCCGCCAGACCGGCAGCAAAAACACGGTGGCTTTTCAATGTCGATCAGTGTGACGGACACCGCTGAGGCCGAGCGTGTTTTTCATGCGCTGGCCGCCGGTGGCCAGACGCACATGCCGCTGCAGGAGACCTTCTGGGCCAAACGCTTCGGCATGCTGGTCGACCGCTTCGGCATTCCGTGGATGGTGAACTGCGAAAAGCCGATGTAATTTGCTGCGGCTTTCGCTGTTGCCTTGCTTTCGCTTTTGCTGTTGCCGTTCTGGCTGTCATTCCCGCAGGGAATCTGCTTTTGCCTCCCCTGCAGGAATGACAACCCGGAAAACTGCAGCGTGACGTCCGGCAAACGCACGCCGCGGGCCGCAGGACTAGAATCAAGCTATGGGCAACACTCTGAAGACTGCTTTTCTGCTTACGGTTCTTACCCTGATGCTGATCGCGATCGGTGGCCGCATCGATGGCCGGAATGGCCTGATCTTCGGCTTTCTGGTTGCTGCCGGAATGAATTTCTTCAGCTACTTCTACTCCGACAAGATTGCGCTGCGCATGTACAAGGCGCAGCCCGTTTCGCGGGAGGAGTTGCCGCGCGCTTACGCCGTGGTGGAGCGCATGACGCAGAAGCTCGGCATCCCCATGCCGAAGATGTATGTCATCCCCACGGAGTCGCCCAACGCCTTTGCCACCGGGCGAAACCCGAAGCATGCCTCCGTGGCGGTCACGCACGGCATCCTGAACCTGCTGAACGATGAGGAACTGGAGGGCGTTCTGGCCCACGAACTGGGCCATGTGCGCAATCGCGACATCCTCACCAGCTCCATTGCGGCGACGCTGGCCGGCGCCATCACGCTCATCGCCCGCATGGGCTACTGGGCATCGCTGTTTGGCGGCTACGGCGGCGGAGGCGGTCAGGGCAGCCGCGACCGCGGCGGCGCAGGTTCGCTGGTCATGCTGATCGTCGCGCCCATCGCGGCCATGCTGGTGCAGCTTGCGGTCTCCCGTTCGCGGGAGTACGAAGCCGATGCGACTGGCGCCCACACGACGGGCAATCCTTACGCCCTGGCCAGCGCGCTTGAAAAGATCGATGCCTACTCGAAGCGCATGCCGATGGTTGCCTCGCCATCTTCGGCGCACCTGTTCATCGCGCAGCCTTTTGTTGGCGGCGGCATGATGGCCAACCTGTTCTCCACCCATCCGCCGATGGCGAAGCGCATTGAGCGGCTCATCGGCCGCAGCTCGGTCAACGGACTCTAGCGATGCGGACGCTGGTGCGAAGCCTCATTCTGCTGGGTCTGACGGTCTGGGTCGGCGGCCTGCTTTACTTCGGCGCTGTGGTCGCGCCGGTAGCGTTTGGCACCGTCATGCCGATGCTCAGCGATCCGGCCATCGGCCTGCACATTGCCGGAACGATGGTGCGCGCGTCGCTGCTGCGGCTGCATGATATCGGCCTGATCTGCGGCGTCATTTTGCTGCTGCTGGCAATTGTTGAGAAGACAGCGCGGCTTACGCGGCGCTCGATCGGCCCGCAACTGGTGCTGCTGGCCATGATGCTGGTGCTCACCGCCTACTCGCAGTTCTCGGTGATCCCACGCATGGAGACCCTGCGCGTCGAGGCTGGCGCTGCCATGGACAACCCATCGGCCAGCAATCCCGCGAAAGAGCAGTTCAACCGGCTGCACGGGCTCTCCACCAACCTGGAGGGCGTTGTGCTGCTGGGTGGGGTGGCGCTCATCGTTCTGTACGCGCGACCGGAACCGGCGGTTTAGCGTCGCAGCCTGACGTACACTGCTGGTTGGCGGCTGCAGGGCGGCTGCCTTCACCAGGCAGGCTGCAGCCCCGCTGCCGCCGGGCGGAAGGTTTTTGCGAAACCGCAGGCCTGTAATCCCATCCAATTCACCGCAAGGAACCACACAGGATACGCATGAAGACCGGAATTATCGGCCGGCCGCAGGTTGGCAAGACGTCGCTGTTCAAAATCCTCACCCGCGCCCGGCTGGAAGACCGCGGCTACTCGAACCCGAAGGAGATCCACCTGGGTGTGGCCCGCGTGCCGGACGAGCGGCTGGAGAAGCTCGCCGCGCTCTACCAGCCGAAGAAGACCGTCTTCGCCACGGTCGAGTACGCCGACGTGGCCGCCATCGGGCAGGAGTCGCTCAAGGAGCCGAACCTGCTGGCCAGCCTGCGCAACGTGGACGCGCTAATCCACGTCATTCGCGCCTTTGACGATCCCTCTATCCCGCTCACCGGGCCGATCGACCCTCTGAAAGAGATTCGCGACGTTGAGTTTGACCTGATGCTGAGCGACCTGGCGCAAATTGAAAAGCGCATGGAGCGGCTGGAAAAAGACCTGAAGAAGCAGCGCACGCCGGAGCTCGAGGCCGAGCATGCACTGCTGACGCGCGCCCGCCCGCATCTGGAGACGGAAAAGCCGCTGCGCGCCATGGAGATGAGTGCGGACGAGAAGAAGCTGATTCGCGGCTTTATGTTTCTTAGTCAGAAGCCGGTGCTCTATGTGCTGAATATTTCAGAGAGTGCGACGCTCGGCGATGACCTGGAAAACGCCGTCAGCAAATATGGCCTGGAAGATGTCGCCCGCCAGCCGGGCGCCGGGGCCACGGCCATCTGCGGCAAGGTGGAGGCCGAGCTGGCCGAGATGCCGGAAGAGGACGCGGCCGAGTTCCTTGGCAGCTACGGACTGAAGGAGAGCGGGCTGCACCGGCTGATCCGCAAAAGCTATGAGCTGCTGGGCCTGATCTCGTTCTTCACCGTTGGCGAGGATGAGTGTCGCGCCTGGACGATCCCGGTCAACTCCCGCGCGCAGAATGCCGCCGGGGCGATTCATACGGATCTCGAAAAGCACTTTATCCGCGCGGAGACGATCCACTGGGATACGCTGCTCGAAGCCGGCTCCGAAGCGGCGGCACGCTCGAAGGGTACGCTGCGGCTGGAAGGCAAGGATTACATCGTGCAGGATGGCGACGTGATGCACATCCGGCACAGCGGCTAGAAGCGGAGGCGCAGCGCCCGTGAGTGCATCGTTCAGCCTGGTTCTGCTGATGGGCCTGATCGCCGGACTGGCGGACATGGCCGGCGGCCTGCTGCTGCTGCGGATGCGCGCGGACCGCTTTCTGCATGGATTTGTCGCGTTTGGCGCAGGCTTTCTCATCTCGGTCACCCTGGTCGAGATGATCCCAGAGAGCTTTACGGTCGCGCCGCGATCGGCGCCGCTATGGTTTCTGGCCGGCTTCTGCTTCATTCATCTGCTGGAGCACACGCTGGTGGCGCACTTCCACTTTGGCGAGGAGACGCACGCCGAGGAGCTGGTGCGCCGCTCCACTGCCTACTCCATCACCTTTGGGCTGGCCGCGCATACGTTCTTTGACGGCATTGCTATCGCCAGCGGCTTCCGCATTTCGAGTGCGCTTGGCTGGCTGATCTTCGCCGGCATTCTGCTGCACAAGCTGCCGGAGGGGTTCACCGTTGCCAGCGTCATGCTGGCCAGCGGGCGCGGCGCGCGGACGGCGTTTCTGGCGGCAACGGTGCTGGGAGTTTCGACGGTCGCCGGCGTGGCCGTCATCTACGTCTGGCCCGGGCTGGTAGCCGTCGGGCTGCCGCTCTCCGCAGGCGTGGCGCTGTATGTGGCGGGTACCGATCTGCTGCCGGAGGTAAACCGCGCTCACGGTCTGCAATACCGGGTGCTATTTTTTGCCGGGGTGGTGGCGTTTCTCTTGACGCGCGCCATCTAACGGACCAGACGGTCGTGCAGGAATCGCGTTAGTATGTCGGGGACGCGCGAAGCTCTCCCTTGCCACGCGCGAAACAATACCCAGATTGCGGGAATGCGGAATTTGAGCCACAGATCCACCGAACACAGGCGGCGGCCATGAGGGCCGGCACGCGTGCGCTGATCACCGGCGCCAGCTCCGGCATCGGCGAAGAGTTCGCCCGCCAACTGGCCGCCCGCGGCTGGCCGCTGGTGCTGGTGGCCCGGTCGGAAGATCGGCTAAGCGCCGTGCGCGCTTCGATCACCGCCAACGATCCGCAGCTCGATGTGCGCGTCGTTGCGCTCGACCTGTCGGAACCCGGCGCGCCGGCCGAGCTGTTTGCGC
The DNA here is from genome assembly GCA_021827845.1 of Acidobacteriota bacterium. Classification (GTDB taxonomy): domain Bacteria; phylum Acidobacteriota; class Terriglobia; order Terriglobales; family Acidobacteriaceae; genus JAKAUB01. Next base: position 4,386 of record JAKAUB010000185.1, read on the forward strand.
GGCTGCAGCGCGAAAATGCTCCCGTCTCGTTATTGATCAACAATGCCGGCTTTGGCGCCTTCGGGGACTTTGGCGCGATTGACGCCAACCGGCAGCGTCGCATGATCGATCTCAACATCGCTGCGCTGGTGGAGCTGTCGCATCTGTTTTTGGCGCAGGCAGGAAGCGCGCGGCAGCCCAAGGCTCCGCGCCCCGCCATTATCAACATCGCCTCCGTCGCCGGATTTGTCCCGCTGCCCTACAGCGCCGTCTACGCTGCCACCAAAGCCTTTGTGGTCAGCTTCTCGCTGGCGCTGGCTGAGGAGGCGCGACCGAAAGGGGTGCAGGTGCTAGTCGTCAATCCGGGCTCCACGCAGACCAATTTTTTTGAGGTTGCCGGCAAAACGCCCTTCAGCCACCCGGCGCGCATGCAAACCAGTGAACAGGTGGTGCGGGAAGCGCTGCGCGCCTTCGACCGGGGCAGAAGCATGGTGACCACCGGCGTTCCAAACCGCGCCATGGTGCTGCTGACGCGCGCGCTGCCAAAGGGCCTGATCACCCGCGCAGTGGGCGCGGCGATGCGAAAGAGCGGTGTGCACCAACAGGGGGGGTGAAACATCCATTCGCTTTTTCTTTGGTATCCAAAGATTGCACTCAGGGCTTTCGTAATGTTCGCCGACGGATACTTTTGCTGTATTCAACCTTGACCAAGGCAACTGCTCCCAGCGAATGTACATCTGTCACTTTGTTTCAGTGAGGAAAATGACTGCGTGATACTCGTGGTGGACGATAACCCGGTACAGGCTCTGACCCGCAAAGCCATTCTGGCTGGAGCGGGCTTGCAGGTGATTACTGCTGACTCTGCAGAGGCCGCGTTTGCGGCTTTGGACAACGACAAGAAGCACGACATCTCCCTGGTCATCACGGATCACATCATGCCGGGTGAGTCAGGCTGTCACTTCGTCAAGCGGCTGTGGGAGCGCCGCGCCGGCTTGCCGGTAATGGTATTGAGCGGTCTCGCCGAGGCGGCAGAGGACTACGTTGGGCTCGATATCACCTTCCGCTCCAAGCCGATTCAGCCCAGTGAATTGATCGCGCTGGCGACCCACATGAGCGCGCGCCACGCCCTCGGCGCATGATCCCGTAAGTTGTAATTCCCGCCTCGCGCAATCCATTCTGGCGCGCCGCATTGCCGCCCGTCCCCTCGTCTGCGACAATCGATAGTTACGAGCTATGGCGGCGTTTGGCAGTTTTGCGATTCTCCTCGGCCTGGTTCTCTGCGGCTACACGCTGGTTTCAGGGGCTGTCGCCCTGCGCCTGCAGGCTACCCGCGGGGCAATACAGGTCTCCGCCGACCGACTGGGTGAGTCTGCCCGCCGCGCCGGCATCGCCAGCTTTATTGCACTCAGCGGCGCTGTTTTCGCGCTCGTTTACTGTTCCTTCACCAACGACTTCTCCGTCTCCTACATCCTGCACCACTCCAACCGGGCGCTGCCGCTGCCGTATAAGTTTGCCGCGCTGTGGTCCGGTCAGGAAGGTTCCTTGCTGCTGTGGGCGTGGCTGCTGGCCGCCTACGGCTTTGTGCTGCGGGTGCGTCATAAGGTCGATGTGCAGCTTTCCGCCTACGCCTCCACCATCCTGGCGGGGATTCAGGTCTTCTTCACCCTCCTGCTGGTCTTCGCCGCGCCGCCGTTTTCGCTGGTGCAGGGTGCGGTTCCGGCCGACGGCTTTGGTCTCAATCCGCTGCTGCAATATCCGGAGATGGTCATCCATCCGCCGATGCTCTATCTCGGCTACGTGGGCTTCAGCGTCCCGTTTGCCTTTGCGCTGGGCGCGCTGATGATGCGGTACCCTGGCGAAAAGTGGATCCACATCACCCGCCGCTGGACGATGGTGACGTGGTTGTTTCTGACCTGCGGGATTTTTCTGGGCGCGCACTGGGCCTATTCCGTGCTGGGCTGGGGCGGCTACTGGGAGTGGGATCCGGTGGAGAATGCCTCGCTGATGCCGTGGCTGACGGGCACCGCGTTTCTGCACTCCGTCATGATGCAGGAAAAGCGCGGCATGATGAAGGCGTGGAACGTGTGGCTGATCTTCACCACGTTCATGCTCTGCATTCTGGGCACGCTGCTGACGCGCAGCGGTCTGGTCAGCTCCGTCCATGCGTTTGCAGAGTCCTCGATCGGCTCTTGGTTCTGGGCGTTTCTGGTGATCGTGCTAAGCGTCTGCCTGTTTACGTATCTGCGGCAGCGCAGCCATCTGCAGTCGGAGCACCGCGTGGAGTCGCTGGTCTCGCGCGAGTCGAGCTTCCTGTTCAATAACCTGGTGCTGCTGGCCGCCTGCTTCACCATCCTGTGGGGCACGCTGTTCCCGGTGCTTTCGGAGTATGTCGAGGGCGCGAAGGTCACCGTCGGTCCGCCGTTTTATGATCGCGTGGCGGTTCCTATCGGAGTATTTCTGCTGTTTCTCACTGGCATCGGGCCGGTGCTTGCCTGGCGGAGTACGTCGTTCAAAAGCGTGCGGAAGAACTTCCTCTGGCCGGTCGTCGCCGGCGTCGCCATGGCGGTTGTGCTGATGGCGGCGGGCATGCGGCCCTGGGAATCGACGGGAACGCTGTACTCGCTGGTGACCTTTTCGCTGGCGGCGCTGGTGGCGACCGCAGTGTTCAGCGAATTCTGGCGCGGCGCGCGCGTCATTTCGCGGCATACCGGCAAAAATATCGTGGCATCGATGGTGCGTCTCACGCGCCGCAACACCCGCCGCTACGGTGGCTACATCGTGCATCTTGGCGTTGTCATCGTCTTCGTCGGCCTCGCGGGCTCTGCCTTCAACCAGTCCAAAGAGCGGGAGATGGGCTACCACGATGCGATGACGATTGGTCCGTACCGGCTGGTGTGCCAGAGCTTCACGCAGGACTCCAACGCAAACTATGACAGCGAATTCGAACTGCTGAATGTTTACAAAAACGGAAAGTTCCTGATGCAGATGTCGCCGGAGCGCCGTTTTTACCACGCCAGCGAGCAGACAGAGACCATGGTGGCGAATCACTCCACCATTCAGCGGGATCTCTACGTCGTTTACGAAGGGCGCGATCCGCAGACCGGCCAGCCGATCATCAAGGCTTTTATCAATCCCCTGGTGGGCTGGATCTGGATTGGCGTGCTCGTAATGGCCTTTGGCACGCTGCTGGCTCTGGTTCCCAATCTTCCTGCGGAAAGCAGTTCCGCGAATGTGGGGCGGCGCAGTGAAACGGTACAGGTGGTGGCCGCCCGATGATTGATAGCTCCGCAACACGTACTTCCATCGCTGCACCGTCACTCCTGCGCCTTTGGTTGCAGATCGCGGCCGTATGCGCGGTACTCGTCTTCAGCGTAGGCGCCGGGCAGGACATGTCCGCGCGGTATGACAAGCTGGGACACGCGATGATGTGCACTTGCGGCTGCAATCAGGTGCTGCTGGAATGCAACCACGTCGGCTGTACTGTTTCGACGCAGATGGAAGGTGAACTCCGCGACGCTCTGAGCCGCGGCGACAACGATCATCTGATCCTGCAGAATTTCGTGCAGAAGTATGGCCCTCCGGTGCTGGCCGCGCCGCCGCAGCAGGGCTTTGATGCCATCGCGTGGATCGTGCCGGGCCTGGTGTTTCTACTGGGCACTCTGGGTGCCGCGTTTCTCATCCGCCGCTGGCAGGTACGAACGCCTGCGGCAACCGCACAGGCAAGCACTGACCCGAAGCTTGAGGCGATTCGCAGCCGCATTCATCAGGAGACGCAATGGTGACGGGAATCGCGTGCGCGGCGCTGCTGCTGGGAACGCTGGTCTACATTTTTTATCCGCAGCGTATCGCTTTGGCGCCGCTGCGCAAGACACGGCTCGATTTTTTGCGGGAGCGTAAAGCGGTTGTCTATGACAATCTGCGCGACCTTTCCTTCGAATATCGCTCCGGCAAATTTACGAGCGAAGATTTCGCGGCGCAGCAAACTTCGCTCGAAAACGAAGCGGCGCAGATTGTCGCGGAAATTGAGTTCCTTGAGCGCGGCGTCAGCCCGCGATAGAAAGAGCTTTTTTACCTCCAATGCATCGTTCACAAAAATCTTTCTTTGCTCTGGCGCGCATGCGTGCCGTCGTTATGTTCGCGGCCGTGTGTCTCGTCAGCGCTGCGGCCTCTGCGGCCAGCATCTCCGGCGTAGTCACGAACCAGACCGTCAACAAGCCGTCTGCCGGTGACACCGTTTCGCTCATCCGCCTGCAGCAGGGAATGCAGGTGGCGGCGCAGACCAAGACTGACTCGAGCGGCCATTACACGTTGAACATCACCGATGCGGACCCGATGCATCTGGTGCGTGTTACGCATCAAGGTGCGGACTACTTTCAGGCCGCGCCGCCGGGCCGCACCACGGTGAACGTCGATGTATACGACGTCGCAACCAAAGTGAAGGGTGTCACGACCGAGGCGGACGTGCAGCGCTATGAGTCGGACGGCAACGCCCTGCATGTGACAGAAAACTTTTTTATTCAGAACTCCTCTACACCGCCAATGACGCAGTTTGGCCCGCATGCCTATCCGTTTTATCTGCCGAAGGGCGCGGACATTGCCTCGGCGGCGGCGCTGGGTCCGGGCAGTATGCCGGTGCAGTCTTCGCCCATGCCGACGGGTGTGCCGGGGCAGTACGCGTTCGTGTTCCCGCTGCGTCCGGGAGAGACGCGCTTCCAGCTCAGCTACCGCCTGCCCTACAACGGACGCCTGAAGGTGGAACCGCACTTCGCCGGTCCAATCGCAAACTTTGCCTTGATTCTGCCGAAGTCGATGCAGTTCGCGCCGACGCCGACCTCAGCCTTTCAGCCGGTGGATCAGGACCGTGGCGTGCAAACCTATCTGGCGAGAAATTTGACGGCCAGCAGCAAGCTCGACTTTACGATCTCTGGCTCCGGACAACTGCCACAGCAGACGGCAGCCGATTCTCAAGCCGGGCCGCAGGCTGGCCCAGGCGGCGGGGAAGACACGGCCCAGGCAGCGCAGGCTGCGGCCGAAAACAACACTCGTCCCGGTATTGGTCTGGGTGTGCCCGTAGACACGCCCGATCCACTGCATAAATACCGCTGGTGGATCGTTTCTCTCATCGCGGTTCTTGTCGCAGTAGGCGCGGGTATCTCTCTGCGTCCGGCGTCGGCCGCTGATACGGCAGCCGCGGCGGGCACAGGCAGCGTGACGCCGCTCAGCCCGAATGCGCCTCTTTCCGGGTCTGCCCGCTCCACGCATATTCTGCAGGCTCTGAAAGACGAGCTGTTCGCGCTTGAGACGGAGCGGCTGCAGGGCAAGATCGGCGCGGCGGAGTATGAGCAGCAAAAGGCGGCGCTGGAGGTGGTACTGGCACGTGCGCTGCGACGCACTGAAGGTGCAGCGCCGAAGGGATAGTTGCAAACCCTGTCAGTTTGCGCTGGCCGGGTTCGCGGCTGGAAACGTCATGGCCGGAACTTTCGGCATCGGCTCCGGCGGCATCGCCTCGATCGGCTTCTCGTGCAGCAGCATCTCCGTCGCCCGGACGCGCGGGTCGGCATGGAACCAGCGCTGAAACGGATTGTCCGCCAGCAGATTGGTAAGCGCCAGCAGCGACATTCCCTGGTGGTGCGCCATCCAGGACTTGACCAGCACATAGGGCTGCTTATTCAGCGGTTCGCGGTCACGGGAATAATCGGCAGCCTCGTAGAATCCGAATTCAGCCAGCCAGCCCATTTTCTCCATGCGTCGCATGTTCTGCAGCGCATGCACAGGATCCGCGCTCAGCGCCAGCAGTGTTGCATAGGGTGCAATTACCAGAGCGCCCTCAGGCGGGGGGTTCAGCGCCAGCGTTGGTACGCCAAAGGCATGGTAGTGATAGTTGCCCTTCGGGTCGCGCTGGCTGTAGCCAGCCTCGGAGATCCCCCACGGAATTTTCTGGCGCGCCACGTACATTCGCTGCGCGGTTACGGCCCCGGGCAGCGACTGCGCCAGCAGCGTTCCCGGATATGTCTGCATCCATAGCGCCGGCATCATGTACTCAAACATGGTGCCAGACCAGGACAACATGACGGGCACCCCTTCGATGACACGCGTTTTGCGTCCGGCTTTGAACCAGGTCTCCTGCAGCACGTCGCCTTTTGCGACTGCGAGAAACATGGCGGTGCGCGCCTCGGAGGCCAGCAGGTCATAGCAGGAGTTCAACGGTGCATCTGTCTCGGTGTTATAGCCGATCGTCAGCAGGCGGCGATAAGGATCGACCAGCGGCTTGTAGTCAGTGTCGCGGAACATGCGCTCCGCGATCTGCGCGATTGCATCAAGCTGCTCGAGAAGGGACTCCCAGCGCTGGGCAGCGTCGCGCAGGGCGGCGGTGGCCGCCGCATCCTGAGGCGGCGCGGTAGACAGTGCGCGACAAGCCTCAAGCGCTGTCTTCGGCGTGAAGTCTTCAAGCTTCGCCGCGGGTGAAAGCTCCGTCTGCGAGAACTTCGGATGCAGCCAGGGCAGGTAGTCTCCGATAAAACGATCCAGCGCTTTCAGGCGATCAGCGAGTGGGGAATTTGCATCCTGCCCAGCGACGGGTAAGGCAAGCACGGAGCGCAGCCACTGGCCCGAGGGATGACGGTCCTGCTCACGCAAAATCGCCGTCACCTTCTTGTCCAGATCGGAAGGTTTCTTGGCCACGCACGCTGCGTCGGCCAGACCTGCCGCGAGCGGCGGCAGCAGCGGAGTATTTTCCAGCTCCAGCGTGCCAGTGCGCAGGCTGCACAGCGAAGCCAGGAAGTTTCCGCTGTCTACGCTTGAGACGATGAACGGCCGGATGGGCTCCAGCGTATCGGTGTGGAACCAGTTCAGCAGGTGACCGCGCCATTTGGGAATGCGGTCCAGTGTCTGCAGATTGATGAGCGTCTGTTCGATGTATTCCGGCAGCGTGAGATAGCCGAGCGTGATGGCGGCCTGGCGCGCATTCAGTTGCAGCCCCGCATTGGTGGGCGACAGCCGCATGGCCTCACGAAACGATCCGTCCTCTTCGAGTTGCACATTATCCGGGATCAGGAAGTGGCCCGCCTCGGTGGAGAATCGCGCAAAGTAGCGCCAGGTGCGCCACGCTACCTGCCGCAAAAACTGTTCCTCTGAACCGGAGAGATGGATCTCGAGGTCGTGTGTCGGGCGATTCAGCCAGCGCGTAATGGGCTGTGTCATTGCCCAGAGAAACAGAATCGGCAGCGCCCACGGCAGCGAGAGTGGACGCACCGCCCACACCAGCAGAGCCACGGCCACGCACAATAGGGGTACCATCCGCATCGTCATCTCGACCGGGGTCTGGCGCTGGGCGCCGCTTTCGGCTTCGGCGGCGGTCTCCCACTCCAGCAGCCGCCGTCCGGTGACAAAGCTGCGGATGAGCGAGCGGAAGATGGCATCCGCCATCAG
>JAKAUB010000083.1:0-10000 GCA_021827845.1 Acidobacteriota bacterium
TGCCCGCAGGAATAAGTTCCACGTACAATAGAACTTAGCCCCTCCCCGGAGGGTAAGCTTTCCTCATGGTTTCGAGCGCGCTTCTAGGGATGAGACCGGCAAACATGCATCTTCTCGGCGCCATCCTTCTGGCCCCCCAGGAAAACCCGGTCGTCCACTACTTTCGCGAGCAGTGGGCCGTGCACCAGATTTTTGCGCCGCTCTACAGCTTTAACTGGTTTGACGCTTCGCTGCTAACCCCCTACTTCATCCTGATGGTCGTGCTGGCCTTCTACGGCATCCATCGCTATCAATTGGTGTGGCTCTACTACCGCAACAAAAAGAACGCGACCCGGGAGCCGGCGCAGCAGTTTGCGGAGCTGCCGTTCATCACCGTTCAGCTTCCGATCTTCAATGAACAGTATGTCGTTGATCGCCTGATTGACGCGGTCTGCCGTTTTGATTATCCGCGCGACCGCCTGGAGATTCAGGTGCTCGATGACTCTACTGACGAGACGCGCGATGTGGCCGCCAACATCGTCGAGCGCTACAAGAACGGCTGGAATGGCCTGCCGCCCCAGCCTATCCTTTACATCCATCGCACCAATCGCCACGGCTACAAGGCGGGCGCGCTCGACAACGGCCTGAAAACCGCGAAGGGCGAACTGATCGCGATCTTTGACGCGGACTTCATTCCACCCTCCGACTGGCTGATGCGTGTGGTGCATCACCTTGCCGAGCCGAATATCGGAATGGTGCAGACCCGGTGGACCCATCTGAACCGGGATTACAGCTTTCTGACGCAGGTCTCTGCCATTCTGCTGGATGGTCATTTTGTGCTGGAGCACGGCGGCCGATCGCGCGCGAAGGTCTTCTTTAACTTCAACGGCACCGCCGGCATGTGGCGTCGCGCGGCCATCGACGAGGCCGGCGGCTGGCAACATGACACGCTGACCGAAGACACGGATCTGAGTTATCGCGCCCAGTTGAAGGGCTGGCGCTTCAAATATCTGCAGGACGTGGAGTGCCCGGCCGAACTGCCCATCGAAATGACCGCCTTCAAAACCCAGCAGGCGCGATGGGCCAAGGGCCTCATCCAGACCTCCAAAAAGATTCTGCCGCGCATCCTGCGCTCTGACATTCCCTTCCACAACAAGCTGGAAGCCTTCTATCATCTGACGGCCAACATCAGTTACCCACTCATGGTGCTGCTGTCGATTGTTCTCATGCCCGTCATGATCATCCGCTTCTATCAGGGCTGGTTTCAGATGTTGTGGATCGACCTGCCGCTTTTCATCGCGTCCACCTGCTCAGTCTCATCGTTCTATCTGGTCTCGCAGAAAGAACTGTTTCCGGGCAAGTGGTACAAGGCGCTGCTCTACCTGCCTTTCGTGATGGCCGTCGGGGGCGTGGGCCTTACCCTGACCAACTCTCGCGCGGTGATGGAAGCGCTGCTTGGCGTAAAAAGCAGCTTCAAGCGCACACCAAAGTACCGCGTGCAGAAGCGCGGAGAGAAGTCGCAAGCCACCAAATATCGCAAGCGGCTGGGATGGCTGCCCTGGATTGAGCTGGCCATCAGCGCATATTTTGCCGCAACCATCTGGTACGCCATCGACAACGGCAACTACATCACGGTGCCGTTTCTCTTCCTCTTTACATTCGGCTACGGCTACACCGCGGTATTAAGCATTCTCCAGGGAGCTTTCGACCGGTTCCGTTCGGATACCGGCAATCTTGATGAGGCCGCCGCCAAGCCCTTCCCCGTCGGCGTCTAAAGCTTCCGGCTGAACGGACGATAGCTTTCAGCGACGATTTGCCGCGCTGCTGGACGACCGCTCGCCCTCCAACAGTGTCTTCAGCCGGCTGACCGCACGCGGCATTGCCTCCGCCGGCGTCCCCCCAAAGCCGAGCACAAATCCCGACTGCGGCTTCGACGCAAAATACGTTGCCGAAAGCGGCCATAGCCAAAAACTCTCTTTCGCCGCGCGGTCCGCGAGCTCCCGATCCCGAAAGCCTCGTGGCAACTTCATCACAAGCTGGATGGCTGCATCATCGCCGACAACCGGAAAGTCAGCGCCTAACTGTCGCTGAATGTTTTCAACCAGCGCGGTCCGCCGCTCGGAGTACGTCAACCGCATCCGTCGCAAATGCCTTGCAAAGTGCCCTTCCGCAAGAAAGTCGGTCAGAACCCGCTGTTCAAAGGATGCTCGCGAAAAGTCGACGGATAGGCGAATAGCTCGAAAGGCGGCCACCAGGTCCGGCGGTAGCACCAGATACCCGATTCTCAGAGCTGGAAACAAAACCTTGCTGAAGCTCCCCAGATAGATGACGCGTGCGTCAACATCCAACCCCTGCATACACGCCAGCGGCGGACTCTCATAGCGGAACTCGCTGTCGTAATCATCTTCCAGAATCCAGGCGCCACTGGATGAAGCCCAGTTCAACAGCTCCATCCGACGCTGCAGACTCATCGTCACTCCCAGCGGAAACTGATGAGAAGGCGTGACGAGCGCCGCTTTCGCCTTCGGGCACATGCGAATCCCCTGCCGGACATTCAGCCCCTCACGATCGACAGGAACCGGGATGAAGCGGCATCGCGAAAAGCTCAAGGCATCCCGCGCAAACCCGTATCCGGGCTCCTCCATCCAGATCGGTGCGCCCGGCTCCAGCAACGCCAGGCCGCAGATGTGCAGCGCCTGCTGCGTGCCATTGACGATCATGATCTGAGAGTCTTCACAGCGAAGCCTGCGGGAGGTCCTTAAATACTCGGCGATTGCGCTGCGGAGCGGCGGGTAGCCCATCGCGTCGCTGTTTTGCAAAGCGTCGGCAGCCATCAGGCGGGCAGAGCGTACAGCCAGGCCGGCCCATATCTTGAACGGAAACACTTCGGAGGCTACCTCTCCCACCCGAAACGAGCCCGTCCCTCGTAACCAGGGAAGCGGCCGCGCCGGCGTTAATTCTTCCATCCGGCGGGCGGTCGCACGCGGCGATTCTGTTCGATGGGTGATTGCAGTCTTCACCGCATCGGCCTCCAGTCGTCTCTCCGGAAGTACGCGAGAGATCGCCGTCCCGGCCCCGACCCAGGTCTCCAGATATCCCTCCGTCATCAGCTGCGCGTAAGCATTCACCACTGGGAATCGTGAGATCTTCAGTTCCGCCGCCAGCTCCCGGCTGGACGGCACGCGCTGCCCAGGCCGCAGATCCCCATGGGATACGGCCATGCGAAACGCGTCATAAATCTGGCGGTGTAAGGGAGTGGGCAGCGAGCGATCCACCCCGATGGCTGGAAGAAGGACGGATGCGACGCGCTTCATGGCCGCGATCCTAAGTGGTATGGCAAATGAGCGTCAAGTGGATATTGAACCTGACCACCAAAAGGGCCAACGTGGAAGTACGACCGCATCCGCTTCGAGATGCGGAGCTGTTCCATGCTCGACCAACGATGTTCCCACGTGGCTGGGAGGCCAGTGACAATGAATCTCAGTTTCAATCAGAGATGGGGAAACCCGCACAGACGTCTGTTTCTTGCCCTGTTCATCGCAATCGCCACCAGCGTGCTGCTGCAACCCGTAGTCCGCGCGCAAAATGCCGTTACCGGTGCAATCAACGGTACCGTCGTGGACTCAACGGGCGCAGTGGTGCCCAATGCGACGGTGACGTTGAAAGATGCCTCGACCGGCGCGGTCACGACCGTTACAACCAATGGGCAGGGGTTCTTTACGGCGCCGTTTCTCAAGCCGGACGTCTTTGACGTTTCCGCTACTTCTTCCGGCCTGCAATCCACCACGACTACGGTGCAGGTACTGACCGGCCAGCAGTCCCTGGTGAAAGTGACGGTCACCCCCACGGCCAACAGCCAGACGGTAGAGGTTAGCGCCAACAACGCCCAGCTTATCGACACGCAGTCGGCCAACCTCACCACGACCTTTACGACCAAGCAGTTTGAAAACCTGCCGATGCCCGGTGGTGACATTACGACCATCGCGTACACATTGCCTGGGGTGGTTGCCAATGCCGGCATGGGCGGCTATGGCAACTTCAGCTCGGACGGCCTGCCCGGCACCTCCAACCTGGTCATCATCAACGGGTCAGACGACAATGACCCGTTCCTGAATGTGAACAACTCCGGGTCTTCCAATCTGACGCTCGGCCAGTATGAGATTGCGCAGGCGGCTGTGGTGCAGAACGGGTACAGTGCGCAGTATGGCCGGCAGGCGGGCGCCATTGAGACCTACACCACCAAATCAGGCACCAACCGCATTCACGGCTTGCTGTATTACAGCTATAACAGCGCCGGTCTGAACGCGAATGACTTCTTTAACAAGCAGGCCGGTAACGGCCGGGCCAAGGCCGTATCCAACCAGTACGCCGCACAGATCGGCGGTCCCATCAAGCGTGACAAGATGTTCTGGTTTGCGGATACGGAAGGCATCCGCTACATTCTGCCGACCGCTTCATTTCTGAACTTCCCGACGGCCGATCTGCAGAATACGATTCTGAATACCGTTCCTGGAGGGTCAACTGGTGCCGGCGCCACGCTGTACGGGCAGATGTTCAAAACCTTGAACTCCGCTCCTTCGGCGGCTAATGCTGTTCCGGTGACCACGGGAAATGGGACGTTTCAGGATGCTTCCGGCGACTTGGGCTGCGGCAGCATTACCGGGACGCCGGTGTACGGCAATCCGAATGAGTATTTCGGCGCCGTGCCCACAGGCGCTTCCGGGGTGGCCGTACCCTGCGTGAACGCCACCTTTGCCAACGCGGAGAACCTGAACCGGGAATGGTTTGCTGCCGGGCGCTTTGACTGGAACATCAGCGAAAAGCACACGCTGTTTGTCCGCGTTACGGATGATCAGGGGAAACAGCCGACCTTCACCAGCGAGGTGAACCCGGTGCTCGATGCGCAGAGCATCCAGCCCACCTACTCGGGACAGCTGAACGACACCTACAGCTTTACCCCAAACGTGGTCAATCAGCTCATTCTCACTGGCCTCTATTATTCAGCCATCTTTGAACCAGCCAGCATTCCTAATACCCTGGCGGCCAGCCCAACCCTCTTTGAGGAATTCAACGACGCCGGCACCAATTCCGCTGCCGGTTTCGGGCAGGGAGGCTTAGTTGGGTTTCCCTGGCCTAGTTATCCCCAGGGGCGCAACGTCACGCAGTATCAGATTGTCGATGACCTCTCCTGGCTGAAGGGAAACCATACGCTGAAGTTTGGCGGCAACTTCAAACGCGACGATGTCACCGACGTCGGCAACCAGGCAAACACATTCGGCGGGTTCTATGCCTTTGGCGATGCGGCCGACTTCGCCGGCGGGACCCTTCCCGGCTCGGCGAACTCCGCATTTGTCCAGAACTTCACCAACGTTCCATCCGCGCACTCTGCCATTTATAACCTGGGCCTCTATGCGCAGGACGAATGGAGAGCAAAGCCCAACCTGCTGATCGACTATGGCCTGCGCATCGACCGCAACGGCAATCCCGCCTGCACCAGCAACTGCTTCTCGCACTACGTTGGCGGATTCCCGGACCCGACCGCAACCCTCAATACTCCCTATAATCAGACCCTCTCCATCAATCATCGCAGCGCCTTCCCGGCCATCGAAAAGGCGGTGGTGCAGCCGCGCGTGGGCTTCAACTGGGATACCAGGGGCGACGGGAATACCGTGGTCCGCGGCGGCGTCGGATTATTTGCCGACGAATTTCCGGCCGTGATCATCGCGGGCCTCTACAACAGCTTTCCCAACAGCTTCTTCCCGGCTATTTTTGCAGGCAACGTAGCCCAGGGACCAGGCAGCGCGCCGGCGTTTGGCGCCGCCTCCTTTGCCGCTGTCAACGCCGGCTTTCCGAATGGCGGCTCTTACAACACCATCGCTGCCTCGCTGCCCGCAGGCGTGCCCTTCAGCGCTCCGGGATACTTCACCACCGATTCAACCTTCCACACGCCCCGCTACCTGGAGTACAGCCTCCAGATCCAGCGGCAGCTGCGTCCGACGGATGCCATCATCATCTCCTATGCCGGCAACCACGGTTATGACCTGCTGATCAATAACCCAAATATTAACCAGCAGTTTGCAGGGTCTCTCTACAGCTTTCCCGATATGACGACCGGCAATCCCTACTCCGGATTTCAATACGTGCCGACAAACTCCCCGGATCCCCGCTTCTCCGAGGTGCAGAAGACCTATAACGGCGCCACGTCCAGCTACAACGGCCTGATGTTCCAGTACAAGCACTTCGACCATCATGGCTTGTCGGTCGATGCGTCCTATACCTACTCGCACGCACTGGATGATATCTCCAACGTGAGTGGACTGTTCTTTAACGGCAACGCGGTTACCAACCAGATCACGCCTGTCAGCCCGTCCATCCTGATGCACTCCAACTCGGACTTCGACATCCGCAATAACTTTGTGGCTGATGTGACGTATGTCGAGCCCTACCGCTTCGCCAACAAGTTCGAGGATCTCGGGCTGGGCGGCTGGACAGTAGCCACCAAAGCCTACTGGCGCAGCGGCGAACCGTTTAGCGTGTTCAACGATAATGCCCAAAACAGCATCAACACAGGCACCGGCGCGAACACCGTCCTGGCGGACGTACTGAATAACAACTTCAATCACAAGTGCAACTCCTACTCCTCGCCCTGCTTCCAGACCCCAGGAATCTTCAATGGCCAGGGTGTGACCGCTGTATTCAACAATGCGGGCGTCTTTCAGGGAACAACCCCTGTCGGCCCGGGACCCAGTCCCCAGCTCAACTTCGGCAATACTCCGCGGAACTCGTTCTACGGTCCGCACTATGCCGATGTCGACCTGAGCGTCTATAAGGATGTCCTTCGCATGAGCGCTGCGCAGTTCCAGCTTGGCGTGCAGGCCTACAACGTCCTCAACCACGTCAACTTTGTCTTTCCGCAGAACAATGCTTCCAACCTTGCGACCTTAGGCAAAATCCAGGGCGATATCGCCCCCCCGACGAGCCCCTACGGCTCTTTCCAGGGGTCGGTCGTCTCCGGCCGCGTCCTCGTCGTCCAGGGGCGTCTGACGTTTTAGCTAGGGCCTCACAGGACAACCCGGAGAGTCGCCATGTCTGAATCAGCGGTAGCAACGACTTGCAGAGCCGGCGCGCTCTCCCAGCTTTGCGGCGTAAACAAGCAGACCTTACGCCGCTATCATAGGCTGGGATTATTGCAGCCGCTGGCTACCTGCCAATATGGCCAGCGGCTCTTTACCCGTGACGATTTAATTCGCCTTGAGCGCCTCTCGTTGATGCAGATGCTCGGATTGTCGCGCGGTGAGATTCGCGCCTGCCTTCTCCAGGAGACGGACCTCGCTACGGAATTACATCTGCAACGGGACATACTGGAGGAGAAGCGAAGGCGTCTCAACCGTCTCATCTACTGGCTGGAGTACGCCGAACAAGTCAATCGCGATCCTGAGTCTTGCGATTGGTCGTACCTCGGTAGTGTCGTGGAGGCCATCCGTCAGGTGGGCGATCCCCGCTACTTCAAGCAGCGGTATGTGCAGCGCGAGACTGGTACTCTCAGGCTTTGAGTTTCCATCAAGGCCACATTCGTAGAAGGTCAATCGCAGCAGCTCTCCGCCCGTGCCAATCGAATGTCAGATAGATCCACTTCGTTTCGCGGATTCCTGGCCCTCGACGGATGAAGGAGATGTTGTAAATATGCGAAAAGGGAATGTTGTGCTTCTGGTGTACCTGCTGTTGCTTGGATTCTTATCTAGCGGCATTGCCCAGTCGCACCCGGCACCAGCCACAAAGCGAACACCCATCTTTCTCGAACTTTTCACTTCTGAAGGCTGCTCATCTTGCCCACCCGCCGATGCCTTCGTAGAACAACTTGATGCGAATCAGCCAATCCCAGGGGCACATCTGATCGTTCTGAGCGAGCACGTCGACTATTTCAACCATGATGGATGGACGGATCCATACTCTTCTTCAGCAATAACCTCCCGCCAATATGCCTATGCCCATAGCTTCAAATTGAAGGACGCTTACACGCCGCAGATCATCGTGGATGGAGATGAAGTTCTGCACATCGATAACTCTCAGGCCACTCGAGAGGCTTTTAATCGCGCAGCGGTTGCGCCCATGATTCCGATCCGGCTTGGCGAACTATCGCCCGACGCCAAAAGCAATCAGCGAAAGATGTTGCATATCGATATCGATCGCAACACAAGCCCAAAAGACGCTGGAGTCTTCATAGCCGTTGCCCTCGATCATGCGGCTTCAAAGGTCCTTGCGGGAGAGAATGAAGGCAGATCCTTGACCCACGTCGCGGTTCTTCAGTCGCTGACAAAGGTTGGAGAACTGAAACCCGGCAGCTCCTTTAACAAAGATGTCGCACTAAAACTTCGAGCAAGCAAACCCGCGAAAAAGCTCCGTGTCATCGTCTTCCTGCAAGAAAGTGGGCCGGGAAGAATCCTCGGAGCGGCAGAGGAAACCACCGAGCAGTAAGGCGGGATATGGACCCACTTCTGGCTGCGGCCTGCGGCGTGTTTGGATTTTTTGTTCTCGTCGCAGGTGTGGCAGTGTCGCTTTACCGCTCAAAGGGGCTGCCTGGATTGCAGCGCTGGTGCGACCTCGGTCTTCCGTTCATCGCGTCCGCTCTCGCTGCCTTTGGGATGCAACATTTGCTGGGGGCGCAGTCACTCGTCGAGATTGTTCCGCCGTGGATGCCGTGGCGCCTATTCTGGGTGTATTTCGTAGGATTCGCGCTGGTTGCTGCAGCCTTGAGCTTCACACTTCGTCGAGAAATTCGATTTTCCGCTCCACTGCTCGCATTGCTTTTCCTGTTGCTGGCGCTGCTGACAGATCTGCCAGCCACCATCGTCGAGCCCCGGCAGTGGCTTGGCTGGTCGATGCTACTCCGGGAGCTTTCCTACGCGAGCGGCGCTTTGGCGGTTGTCGTTGTCGCGCGAACGATACAGAATTCAGCCCGCTCCCACCAGCTATTTGCCGTCGCTCGATGGACCATCACGCTTGCAATCTTCTACTTCGCGTTCGAGCAACTCGCCTTCCCACAACTCTCGCCCGGTGTCCCCGACCTACTGCGAATGCCTTCATGGGTATTGGCTCCGCGGCTCCTCACCCGCTTATCTGGGCTGGTGCTGATATCTGCCGGTGTAATGCTCGTTTTCCGACGGCATGCCGCATATGGAGCGGGCTTGGCCGGCACATGGATGGTCCTGCTGACCGTAGGGCTCTATGTACCAATCATGTGCACGAGGCTTGGAACGGCGAAGGCGATTGAGGGCGTTGACTTTGCCTTCGACACACTGCTCTTTGCAGGTACAGCACTCTCGCTCGGACGTGCAGCGGTCGCCCTAAATCCGACAGAAGCGCAGGAAGCTGGGTCACGCATGCACCAATATGCGGAAGGCTAGACGGACCAGCATCAGCACGATGGCACCTAGGAATGCTGCCAGAAACCCTCGAATCTTGAAACCGGGAACAACCGCGCTGGCCAGCAAAAGAATGATGGCGTTAATGATCAGAAGGAAGATCCCCAGCGTAAGAATACTGAGGGGAAATGTCAGCACCTTCAGAACAAAGCCGAGGGTCGCATTTAGCAACCCGACAACCAATGCGGCAATCAGCGCGCTGCCAAAGCTTTCCAGTTCAAACCCAGGAACGATGTAAGCAACGATAAGGAGCGCGATGGCGCTCAGCAGCCATATGAGAAGGAGATGAACCATATGCGGGATAGCCTACCAAAGGCTTGGCGGCAGGAAAAGCTGGATTCTCAGAAACTCGACCGATGAAAATCTGCGATAAAAAAGGAAAAGGCCCCGCGGTCGCGGAGCCTTTTGAAGTTATTGCCGGCGATCACCTAATCTCCCACACTCAAAAATGCAGTACCATCGGCCCAGCGAGACTTTACTTCCGTGTTCGGGATGGGAACGGGTGTTGCCCTCGCGGTATAGTCACCGGCAAATTGTCGAAGAACGCGTCACGCCGCGATACTTCACAACAGGATAGATTGGATTTTGAAACTACGCGG
>JAKAUB010000113.1 GCA_021827845.1 Acidobacteriota bacterium
CAAGCGCGTCGCCAACTTTGAGGAGATTGCCGCACACTTCGGCTACTCCCTCGGCGTGGGTGCGCTGCCCATCCGGCGCGTCGAGCTAAAGGGCGACCGCCGCGACCGCCAGCGCCGTGGCAGCGGCGATCGCCGCATGCGCGAGATTCCGGAAGACATCGCCATCACGCCGCAGATGTATCAGGCGCTCACCGCGCGGCTCACCGGCAAACCGGAGGAGCGCATCCTCACCTACCTGATGTTGCGCTCTCTCAAGCAGGCGCGCTACAGCGAGAAGAATGAAGGCCACTTCGCGCTGGCCATGCCAACGTACACGCATTTCACGTCGCCCATCCGCCGCTATGCGGATCTCATCGTGCACCGCATTACCAAAGCTGCGCTCGCTGCGGGCGCCAGCGCCCACTACGCCCCGGAACTGCATGTCTGGGGCCGGCCGTCGCAACCGCGGCCTGCGGGACGAAGAGATACGCCGGCCATCGCGCCTCCCGTACCAGAGCAGGAACTTGCTGCCATTGCTCAGGAGGTGAGCCAGACCGAGCGTCGCGCCGCCGACGCCGAACGCGAACTGATCGAGTGGAAGAAGATTCGTTTCATGCGCGATCACCTCGGCGACCAGTTCTCCGGCATCGTTCTCAACGTGACCAAGTACGGCCTGTTTGTCGAGCTCGACGATCTGTTCGTCGAAGGGCTTGTGCCACTCGAAAGTCTGCAGAAGGACCGCTACCGCTACGCCGAAAACAGCCGCCAGGCCATCGGGGCAACCAGTGGCCATCGCATCTCGGTGGGCGACGCAGTCTCCGTTATTCTGGAACGTATCGATGCCGTTGAAAACAAGCTGCAGTTCGCGCTGGTTGAAGATGCACCGCCCGGCAAACGCGGCCGCTCCGCAACAGGGGCGACCGGCAGCCCCGGGCAGCATCTAACGAAAAAGCAGCGCGCCCGGCAAAAGAGGGAAAAGAAGCGCAAGCGCGGATAGACTGCTTTCCCTCCCGGAACAATTCACTTTCAGGAGATGCCCCTTGCGAATTCGCCTCTGGATTGCAGCCTTCGCCGTTCTGGTGTCAGCCTCTATCGCCCATGCACAGGTGGGCCTGTATGGAGAGTTCAGCGCAGCCAAGGTGAATGTGCCCGGTTCCACGTGGATCTACGGCCCAACCTTTGGCGGCTTCTATGACCGCGGCCATCTGCTATTTCTCTCTACGGGTCTCGACGCACGCGGCGCCGTTCTTGGCACCGGGAACAATTCGCTCGACAGCGGACTCATTGGGCCGCGGCTCGTCTTCCAGCCGCACGTGCTGCCCATCCAGCCCTACGTGGAAGCACTGATCGGCATCGGCCACGCGGGTTACTATGAGGGACCGGCACCCACTACCGTCACCAAATTTCAGTATCAATTTCTCGGCGGGCTTGACCTTACCGTCGTACCCCGCATTGACTGGCGGGTGGTCGAGTTCAGCTACGGTGGGCTCTCCGGTCTGGGCAGCAGCTTCAATCCCAAAGTGATCAGCACCGGAATCGTCCTGCGGCTACCCTAGCGGCCGCCTGCGCCCGTGTGGGGAAGGCTTCAGCCACAGCCCGTCAACGCTCTGCGGGCAGTACGTGCCGTCTGTACGAAGCCAGCCGCTGTCTGCTGCAGCTATCGCATTTCCACTGTTGCCGTGGGGTAAGGCTCGTCATCCTGAGCGCAGCGAAGAATCCACGTACTGGTCCGTCATCCTGAGCGCGGCGAAGGACCTCTGTATTTGTCCGTCATCCTGAGCGAAGCGAAGGATCTCTGCATTGCAGCGATAAGGCGAACACAGGAGTCTCGCTACGCTCAACGGCAGCCTTGGTACGCTTGCATTCCATCCCAAGCAGAAAAACGCCACTATACCTGGGTGGTCGGATTGCCCTCGTTGCCCAACACCACCTTCACGTCCATCTTCTTCTGACCGCGGTAGATGGTTACCGTCACGGTCTGGCCTGCCTGGAAGCCGTCCATCAGCTCCGCCAGGTCCCGATCATTGGTGACTGCATTCCCGTCAATCGCCACCACCAGATCGCCCCCGATAAAGATCGGCGTATTGCCCAGGTACGCGCGTTGCGTCCCGCCCAACAGTCCCGCCTGCGCCGCCGGCCCACCCGGCGCAACCCGTTCAATCAGCACGCCATACGTCGGCGGCAGGCCCAGCTGGCTCGCAATGTCCGGCCCCACCGGCAGCCCTACAATCCCCAGCGTCGGCCGCAGTACCTTACCGTACTTTGAGAAGTCATTCAGCGCTGCTTTCGCGGTGTCAATCGGAATCGCAAACCCAATGCCCGCGTTCTGGTCCGCGCCGCCGCCCGTGTCGATCATCGTCGTCATCCCGATCACGTCGCCGTGCGAGTTCAGCAGCGGGCCGCCGGAGTTGCCCGGGTTAATCGCCGCGTCCGTCTGGATGGCGTCCGAGATCAGGTTGCCCATCGGCCCGCGCACCGACCGGATGGAGCTGATCATTCCGCGCGTCATCGTGCCGCTCAGGCCGAACGGGTTGCCGATCGCGTACACCAGTTGACCCACCTGCAATCCGCGGGAGTCGGCCAGCGTCGCCGGCTGCAGCCCCTTGGCGTCAATCTGCAGCAGCGCCAGGTCGTGCCCCTGGTCCGTCAGTAGCACCCGCGCTTTGTACTGCTGCTTGTTGTAGAGCGTCACCTCCACCGTCCGCGCGTTCGATACCACGTGGTAGTTGGTCAGGATGTGCCCCTGCGGGTCCAGAATGAAACCCGAACCCTGCCCCTGCTCCGGCACCGCACCATAAAAGAAGTCAAACCGCACCGTGGTCGAGGTAATGTTCACCACCGAAGGCAGCGCCTTCTTGTAAACCATGATGTTGTTCTGCTCGGAGGGAAGCAGCCCCGGCGACGCTTCGGCCTTCGCCAGCCCCAGGTCGCCGAGCCCGCTGGCACCGGAACCCGCTGCCGCCGGTGTGTGCGTCAGCCATGACGTGCCGCCCGGTACCCCATGCGTCGTTACAAAATAAAATCCGCCAAGAATGGCGAGCGTCAGAATCAGGAGCCGTGTCTTCATCAGAAACCGTATGCCGCGGATCTCTCGTGCCTCACGCGGAACTACCTGCATTGTCGCTCGCACCCGGCAGGAGAGCAAACGGTGCGTTGCCCCGATTACTGTCATTCCCGCAGGGAATCCGCCGTTGCTCTTGTCTTTGCTTTTGCCGTTGTTTTTCTTGTTGTCATTCCGGCAGGGAATCTGCTGTTCAACTTCGCCGCGACACAGGTACACGTCCAAACCGAGGATCGCGGCGCACCATCAGGTCGCATGCCTGCAACGCGAGGGTTTCAAACGCCCCATCGTCGCTGGGCAGCAGCAGCCAGTGGCGCATCTTGCCGTGTAACAGATGAATCTCGCGCAGCGCAGGAAGATCCTGGCGCAGGCTCTTATCCGCAGGGTCTGTGCCCTCCGCAAGGACGAGCCAGACGCCATTATCCTCGGGCGATTTTTCGCTATTCCGCAGAACTGCCAGCAGGCGGTCACCGCTGTACACCGCGAATCCGGAAAACAGCCGCCCCACTTCCGGCTGCAGCGGAGCCAGAGCGTCGAGCACAAATGCGTGCGGAACCCGAAGGGGTTTTTTCGATCGCGCCACTATGCCCTCTGCCATGGCCTGCTGGCGACACCTACCCTCGACGCGCACAGGCGCGCACTTGAGAGCCAGCCAATTTCTTGGGCTTTGCCTTACTTTTGGGCGGGGGACGGCAGCCCAGGCGGTCCGCTACACGCAGAAACGCCCCATCAGGACTTCGCATTTGGCAGAAGATAGCGCCTTACGCCGTGACTAAAAAACTTCCCGGTGGAACAGGCAGTCTTTCTTCTCCGTCGGGGCCAGACAGCATGTGATGGCGCAGCCAGCAAGAATCGCAATACTCAGCAGCGCGGCCATCAGGGCCATCATCGGCTCGTGATGCTGGAGCCATTCGCCCACGGTGCGTACATCGTTCCAGAACATATGCAGCCGCTGCCTCCTGTCTTGGTAGATTCCATCCTACGGAATAATGTTGACCGAGGCTTGACTTTATTTTGTATCCTTCGCCGGTTTTGTGAATCCCGCGCCGCATTCTCCACCAAGATACGCTAAAAAGGCGTATTAAAGGCGAAGAAATAGCGGTTATTGCTCTTTCTCGTCTATAGACCCGCCGCTTTTCGCGTGGCCTCTACCATCGCCTCAAAGCCCATGCAGGAATTCAGCATCAGGTGGTAAAGCCGATAGTCGTTCCACCGCGCACCGTAAAAATGGTTGACGTAATCTGCCCGTCGTTGATCCATCGTCTGCAGGTCGCGCTCGGCAGACCGTGCTCTCTCAGGAAATGTCTCCTCAAACCATCGCACCTTGCGCGCCGTGGACGCATAAATGAACGTATGGAAGCAGCCAGGAATTCCATGCAGCGCACAGGCGGCACCGCGGCCCACAATCACGCAGTTTCCCGCCGCTGCGCGCTCGCGCATCACCTGCTGCAGCAGACTGGTCATGCGCTCTGTATTGAAAAACGATCCACTCCCGGAGAGCGTTGAACGCTCGGAGTTTCCCTGCCATATGACACGGCCAAACTGGTTGTACCAGGGGTCCAACTGCTCGTCGCGGCGCTCGGCCACCTCCGGCGGCACCTGCGCCCGGCGGGCCACTTCTTCAATCAGGCTGTGGTCTGCCAGCTCCCAGCCCATTCGCTCCGCCAGCCGACGGGCGAACTCCACGCCCAGGCTTCCGTATTCGCGTTCCACCGTAATAACCCGGATCATGGTCAGCCTTTCGCACACATTGTAGCTGCCCAATGTGAGAGCTGCTATGGCGGAAAGAATGCAGCGTCCCGGCGGGCAACACGGCGCGACCCAAGCGCGTTGATTCAATCAACTGTGCAATGTTTTACATCTTGACGCACCCTACCCCGAACTCTATTCTTCGCTCGCCGGAGGTGCGCTTGCTTTTCGAGCGTTCTACGGCAACCCGCTCCAAGGATCTCCTTTCCCGATCCATTCTGTGAGGCTTCCATGACGAGGAATCGAATTCGCCACGCGCTGACAACTTGCACTGCGCTTGGTCTGATGGCATGCCCGGTTGGGCTTGCGCACGCTGCCGCCAATCAACCCAGACAAACTCCAATGGTCACCCTGTCCGGCAACGTACGGCCGGAGGCAACCGCTGCCAACGACCGCGGCGCGCTCAGCGGTGACATGATGCTCAACCACATGATGCTGGTGCTGCGTCGCTCGCCCCAGCAGGAAGCGGCCTTTCAGGCGCGTATCCAATCGATGTACCGGCCCGGCAGCCCGGACTTTCATCACTGGCTGACGCCGGAAGAGATTGGCCAGCAGTATGGCCCCAGCGCCACCGAACTGCAAATGCTGGTGGAGTGGCTGCGGAAAAATGGCTTCACCGTCAACCGCGTTTCAAGCAGCGGCCTGATCGTGGACTTTTCCGGCACCGTGGCACAGTTGAACGCCGCAATGCGTGTTGCGATGCATGAACTGAACGTCAACGGAAAACACCACATCGCAAACATGAACAATCCGCAGGTTCCAGCGGAGCTGGCGAATTACATCGTCGGCATTGCGTCCCTGAACGACTTCCGTCCGAAGCCGGCCAATACGGGCGTCACCTCTGCCCATATTGAGCCGATGTCCAAAGCAGTCGTCCCCGCCGGCCAGAACAATGGCGCGACCCCCGGCTTTACCGTCAACTCTTCCTATCAGCTGGTGGTGCCCGACGATCTTCACACCATCTATAACTTCAAGGGCGCCTACAAGAAGGGCTTTACCGGGCGCGGCCAGACCGTAGTCGTCATCGAAGATACCGACGTCTACTCGACCGACGACTGGAACATCTTCCGCAAAACGTTTGGCTTGTCCAAATACGCGCACGGCAGCTTTACGCAGATTCACCCGGGCGGCTGCATGGACCCCGGCGTACTGCCCGGCAACGATGCTGAAGCGATTCTGGATGCGGAGTATTCGAGCGCTGCTGCACCCGATGCCGCCATTCAGCTTGCTTCCTGCGCCGACACGCAGACCACCTTCGGCGGTCTGATCGCGATGGCGTATCTGGTGGACCAGCCCGTTCCGCCGCCCGTCATCAGCATCAGCTACGGCGAATGCGAAGCCGCGCTGGGAGCAGCGGGCAACGCGATTTATAACTACGTCTATCAGCAGGCGGCGTCGGAAGGCGTTTCCGTGTTCGTATCCTCGGGTGACGAGGGCGCAGCCAGCTGCGATGCCAACCAGCCAGCCGCCCAGTACGGCATTGCGGTCAGCGGCTTTGCCTCGACCCCCTATAACGTAGCCGTCGGCGGTACAGACTACGGCGACAGCTATGCGGGCACCAACGCGCAGTACTGGAACGCAAACAACACGCCGACCTACGGCTCCGCAAAATCCTACATTCCAGAGATTCCCTGGAATGATTCCTGCGCCAGCACGCTGATCACGAACGTAGAAGGCTACAACGTCCCGTACGGTGCGAATGGCTTCTGCAACTCGGCGCTGGGAGAAAAGTACTTTCTGACCACGGCCAGCGGCAGCGGCGGTCCTAGCCAGTGCGCCTATGGCAACACCAGCCCACTGCCAAACACTCCGGCGGTGAGCGGCACTTGCATGGGATATGCCAAGCCGAACTATCAGGCGGGCGTTCCCGGCAACCCGAATGACGGGCTGCGGGATCTTCCCGACGTGTCTCTGTTCGCCGCCAACGGCGTATGGGGCCACTACTATGTGTTCTGCTATAGCGATCCGGGTGCCAACCTGGGCGGCGCGCCGTGCACCGGCAATCCGGCCGGATGGTCGGGAGCGGGTGGAACATCCTTCGCGGCTCCAATCGTCGCCGGTGTTCAGGCGCTCATCAATCAATCCCAGAAAGCGCCGCAGGGTAACCCGAACTACGTCTACTATTACTTCGCAAAGGCGCAGTTCAGCCTCTATCCCAACTCCTGCGTCTCGACGCTGGGCAATGGCATCGACAACCGTTGCATCTTCAATGACGTTGCGCAAGGGGACAACGACGTGAACTGCCTGGGCTCCTTCAGTTGCTACACGCCCTCCGGCAAAAACGGCGTTCTCTCCACCACCAGCAAAGCCTATTCCAAGGCCTACAACAGCAATATGGGATGGGATTTTGCCACCGGCATCGGCACACTGAATGTCGGCAACCTGGTGGATGACTGGCACTACGCCTTCACGCAGTAGCGGCTCATCGAGCAGCGAAAGCCGGCGGGGTGGGCATCATGCCCGCCCCGCTTTTCTTGTATCGCATCTTCGCTGTCGCTAAAGAGTAAGGTTCGTCATCCTGCGCGCAGCCAAAAATCCACGCACCAGCCCGTCATCCTGAGCGCAGCGAAGGACCTCTGTATTTGCTTGTCATCCTGCGCGTAGCGAAGACTCCACGCACTGGTCCGTCATCCTGAGCGCAGCGAAGGATCTGTGTATTTGCTTTCCCCCGCAATGGATAAGAAAGCTGCATTAGTCGCGCAGCTCCACTTCCGTCACACCGGAACCGCCCAGGTTCTGCGCCGGCTCGCTGACGGCCCCGGCGTGCGGATGCTGCGCCAGGCGGCTGCGCACTGCCTTCCGCAGCACGCCCATCCCGCTGCCGTGCACGATCCGCACCTTCGGAACGCCATGCAGAAAGGCATCGTCCAGAAACTTTTCCAGCTGCTCCAGCGCCTCTTCCACCGTGCGCCCAATCACGTTCAGCTCGCTGGGCACCGCTGCATCCTCATGCGCCAGCGAAACGCGGATGCCGCGGCTTCGGGCGCGGTCCACCGGCGTCTGACCGGCGCGCGTCACCACGCGAGCAATATCGTCGCGGCGAATCCGCATCTTCAACGCGCCGATCGAAACCTCGAAACTGTCTGCCGCCGTCTGCCGCTCAACGACGGCCGTCTTGCCCAGCGAACGCAGATGCACAGTATCTCCGGCCGCAACGTCCTGGACAATATGCGGCGTCGCGTTTGGATCGCCGGCATCCGCGCCGGTCGTGTGCGCCACGACGGTCGCGTTCACCTGCTCCCGCATCTCGCGGCGCAGTTTCAACATGCCGCGCTCGCCCTGTTTGGCAGCCTTCTGCTGCAGCGATTTGTCTTCGACGGTGCGCAGCAGGTCCCGAAGCTGCGCCTCAAAACTGCGGGTCAGCGAAGCCAGCTTGGCCTCCAACTGCTGCACCCGCGACTGCTCTTCGCGCCGCGTCTCCCGCTCCAGCGTTTCGCGCTGCCGCGCCAACTCCTGCTCGCGCTGCTGCAGGCTGTCGCGCTCCGCGGCAAGCGCCAGCAGGTCGGCGTGCAGCTTATCCAGAAATCTTCCAATCTGCTCGGTCTGGCTGCCCATCCGCCGCGTCGCCTCAGCGATAATCTCTGCGTCCAGCCCAAGCCGCCGCGCAATCTGAATGCCGGCGGAGACGCCCGGCACGCCCATGCGAATGTGATACGTGGGCGCAAACGTCTCCTCGTCAAAGCCGGCGGCTGCGTTCTGCACGCCCGGCGTATTCACGGCATATACCTTCAGCGCCGTGTGGTGAGTGGAGATGAGGCACCAGCTTCGCCGCTCCAGAAAAAACTGCGCAATTGCCGCAGCCAGCGCCGCGCCTTCCTCGGGATCGGTCGCCGACCCCAGCTCGTCCAGCAGCACCAGCGAATGCGCGGTCGCCTCGGCGGCAATCTGGTTGAGCCGCGTAATGTGCGCCGAGAAGGTGGATAGATTCTGGGCAATCGACTGTGCATCGCCAATGTCGGCGTACACGCCGTCCAGCAGCGGCAGCTCCGCCGCCTCCGCCGGTACAGGAAATCCCGCCTGCGCCATCAGCAGCAGCAGGCCGGTGGTCTTCAGTGCCACCGTTTTGCCGCCTGTGTTCGGCCCGCTGATCACAAGCTGGCGCATATCGGAAGTCAGCTCCAGATCCAGCGGCACTACCGACCTTGCCCCGCCGGCCGCGCGACGCAGACGCTCTTCCAGCAGTGGATGCCGCGCCCCCCGCAGCACAATGCGCTGGCTGTCTGCGGGAAACTGCGGCGTGGTGCACTGGAACGCCTGCGCAAAGCGTGCCCGTCCGAAGAGCGCGTCGAACTCCGCCAGCACGGCGGCGCCGCTGCCCAGCACAGTGGCGTTCGCGGCAACCACGCGCGTCATGCGTGCCAGGATGCGCCGCACCTCCGCCTGCTCCTCTTCAAGCAGCCGCTGCAACTCATTGTTTTGCTCAATCGTCTCGAGAGGCTCTACAAACAGCGTCTGGCCGCTGGAGCTGGTGCCGTGGAGCACCCCGGGCACGCGGCGCTTTGCGTCCGCCTTCACCGGCAGCACAAAACGATCGCCACGCACCGTAATCAGGCTGTCCTGCAGCGGTCCGTCCGGGCCCAGGCGGCGCACCATATCGCGCAGGCTGGACTCAATAGCCGCGTGCTGCCGGCCGATCTGACGGCGAATGCGCGCCAGCTCCGGCGACGCATGATCGGCCAGCGAACCATCGGGTTCGAACTTTCCCGCGATCGCATCCAGCATCTCTCCCAGTGCGCTCTGCAGAACCGGCGCGGCCACAAGCCGCAGGCCGGAAATCTCCGCCTGCAGTTCCCCCGGCATAGCGCGCACCCAGTTCTGAAACTGTCCCAGCATCTCCGCCAGCCGGCCCAGCTCCATCAGCTCCGCAGGCTCCAGCACGGCCTCGGCGATGGATGCGCGCTCCAGCGCAGCCGTCGGATCCGTCAGGCCAAAGCAGTCAAACCCCAGACCGGCAACCAGCAGGCGAATGGCTTCCCGCACCTTCTGCTGCTCGGCAACAATCCACGCCCGGTCGCCGGAGGGCTCGAGCGACAGTACCCACTCCCGCCCCACGGGCGTGGCGCTGTAGCCAGCGACCAGCTCCCGCAGCGCGGGAAACTCCAGCATGGCAGCGCTGGTGTGCGGCAACGGCGAGGGAATCTCAGGGTGCATGGCTCTCTCATCGTAGCGTGTGCCGGGGTCGCGAACCGCGGCGCTGGCAATTTCGCGGAACCAATCCAGCGCCAGTGGCGTATTTTCTAGCTGCAGTGCTTTCGTCGTCAGAAGGGGGCTCTATGTTCTGTTCTGCCTGTGGCCAGCCTGTAGACCAACCGTATTGTCAAAAGTGTGGCGCGCCGTCCGGTCTGCCCGTCGGCGGTCCGGTGCCGGCGGTCAGCCGTGTCGCCGCCCATCTGCGCACCCTCGGCATCTTGTGGATTGCTTATGCGATCTACGAACTGCTACGCCTGATCCTCGTCGCGCCCCTGCTGCATGTGGTTCTTGGCGGTCGGTCTCCGTGGATTGACAACCCAAACGGATGGACATACGCGTTGCATTCCGGTGGATATCAGGACGCTTGGGTTTATGCCTTCCATCCCGGCGGATGGCTGCTGCACGTCATTATGGCCGTGGTCATCGTGCGATCTGTTTTTGCGCTCATCGTCGGCTTCGGCCTGCTGCGCGCGCAGCCCTGGGGCCGCGTCGCCGCCATTATTCTGGCGATCCTTACCCTCATCAAGCCGCTGCTGGGAACCATCCTGGCGATCTACACGCTTTGGGTGCTCCTCAGCCGTGACGCCGGGCCGGAGTACGACCGCATCGCCAGCCAGCAGCCGCCGCTGTAACGTCTCTACGGCCACGGCGGAGCGGGCCCCGCACGGCCGGGCGGTAAAATCGGTCTCGTATGAAGTTTCCTGAAATCCGCATGCGGCGCCTGCGCCGTTCGGAGCCGCTGCGCGAGCTGGTACGCGAGACCCGGCTGCATCCCGGCGCGCTGATCGCGCCGCTGTTCGTATGCCCCGGCGAAGGTGTGCGCCGGCCCGTGGCTTCGATGCCCGGCGTCTTCAATCTCTCCATCGATGCAGCGGTGCGCGAAGCAGCCGCGGCCGTCCAGCTCGGGATTCGCGGGTTTCTGCTATTCGGCCTGCCTG
The DNA here is from genome assembly GCA_021827845.1 of Acidobacteriota bacterium. Taxonomy (GTDB): domain Bacteria; phylum Acidobacteriota; class Terriglobia; order Terriglobales; family Acidobacteriaceae; genus JAKAUB01. The sequence continues at coordinate 10,918 of JAKAUB010000113.1, forward strand.
CTGCGAAGGACGAACAGGGCTCCGGCGCCTGGCAGGAAGACGGCATTGTGCAGCAGGCCCTGCGCGCTATGCGCCGGGAGCGGGCGCTCGATGGAACCCTGCTGATCGCCGACGTATGCCTGTGCGAATACACGGCGCATGGCCACTGCGGTGTGGTGCGGCAGCCGGAGGCGAACGGCGCATTTGCCGTGGACAACGACGCCAGCCTCCCGCTGATCGCCAAGACCGCCGTCTCCCTGGCGCGCGCGGGCGCGGACGTTGTCGCCCCGTCGGACATGATGGATGGCCGCGTCGCTGCCATCCGTGCGGCACTGGATGCGGCGCAGCTCCGCGAGACGCCGATCCTCTCCTACGCCGCCAAGTTTTCTTCCGCGTTTTACGGCCCGTTTCGTGACGCAGCCGACTCCGCCCCGCAGTTTGGCGACCGCCGCACCTATCAGATGGACGGCGCGAACCGCCGCGAAGCCATGCGGGAGATTGCGCAGGACCTGGCGGAGGGCGCGGACATGATTCTGATGAAGCCTGCGTTGCCGTATCTTGACGTGATCCGCGAAGCCCGCGACCGCTTCGATGTGCCGATGGGCGCCTATCAGGTGTCGGGCGAATACGCCATGCTGCAGGCGGCGTTTCAGAACGGCTGGCTGGACCGCGACCGCGCCATGCTGGAGTCGCTCGTGTCCATCCGCCGCGCCGGCGCCGACTTTATCGTCACCTACTTTGCGCAGGCGGCCGCAAAGCTGCTCTAGGCTTCTGCC
>JAKAUB010000107.1 GCA_021827845.1 Acidobacteriota bacterium
GGAAAAACGGACTTAGAGCGCGCGAAGCATGCGGCCGGGCAGAAGAATAAGCGCAGCGACCAGACCCAGAGCGTCGTGGATGGCGATGCCCAGCAGGCGGTGTGGCACGGCGGTTTCTATCGTCGGGATGCGCCCGGACTCTGGATCGAACAGCAACAGCAGATTCCCTGCAGAGATGACAACAAGAGAAGCCAAGGAAATCCTGCCGGGGGTCCACACCTGCTTTGCTGGCGCGGGCGCAGAATGCGATATTGTCGATGGCGAGGGCGCTGCCGGTTGGGCAGCGTACGGTTTGCATGGATTTGTCCATCCCTGGAACGGAAATGAGCGGCCTGCGATGACGCAAAAGACCGTAGACCCGGCGGCGCTGGTGCGCATTGAGGCCGAGGCGCTGCATGCGCTGGCCGACCGGCTGGCCGGCCCGATGGCCGCAGACTTTGCCCGGGCGGTGGAGCTGATCCTGGCCTGCGGCACGGCGCGCGGCCGGGTGGTGGTCACCGGCATGGGCAAGAGCGGCATTATCGCGCAGAAGATCGCCGCCACGCTCAGCTCAACCGGCTCTCCGGCGCTGTTTCTACATCCAGCCGAGGCGCGGCATGGCGACCTGGGCATGCTGGCGCCCGGAGACGTGGTGCTGGCGCTCTCCGCCAGTGGCGAGACGGAGGAGATCCTCCACCTGCTGGAGATGCTGAAGCGCATTGGCGATGCGCTGATCAGCTTCTGCTGCAACATGCAGTCCACGCTGGCCCGCGCCAGCGACGTGGCGCTGGACTGCTCCGTGGCGCAGGAGGCCTGCACGCTGGGGCTGGCGCCCACTGCCTCCACCACCGCCATGCTGGCGCTGGGCGACGCCCTGGCCATTGCACTCTCTGCCCGCAAGGGTTTCCGCGCGGAGGACTTTGCGAATCTGCATCCCGGCGGACGCCTGGGCAAGCGGCTGCTGCGCGTTGGTCAGTTAATGCACGCGGGCGATGCCGTGCCCCGCGTGACGCCGCAGACGGCGATGAAGGACGTGATCTACGAGATGTCGCGCAAGGGGCTGGGCATTACGACGGTGGTGGAAGACGGAAGGCTACTGGGCCTGTTGAGCGACGGCGACCTGCGGCGGCTGCTGGAGCGCGAAGGCGCGGCGGCCCTCGACCGGACGGCGGGCGAGGTGATGCACCCGAATCCGCAGACAATCGGCGCGGAGGAGTTTGCGGCCGAGGCACTGCACCGGATGGAGACGCGCAAGATCACGTCGCTGATCGTGGTTGACCCAGCCGGGCGGGTGGAAGGCGTCGTGCACCTGCACGATCTGTGGGGGACGGAGCTGTTCTGAGGCGAACCGTCCTGTGAAACTTCACTCAGGGAGCGCAAAACCATGTTGATCGTTTTTGCAGGGCTGCCTGGGGTTGGTAAAACTACGCTTGCCCAAGAGATCGTCCGTCAGATGCGCGCATGTTATCTGCGCATCGACACCATCGAACAAGCCTTGCGCTCGCCAGATCGCCCGCATGAAGACATTGGGCCCTCTGGCTATCGTGTGGCGCAGCGCGTTGCCGAAGAAAATCTTCGCCTGGGGAGCATCGTCGTTGCAGACGCTGTGAATGCCAGCCAGGAGGCTCGCGATGCATGGATCTCCGTGGCCAGGCGAGCAAACGCCAAAATCGTAATTATCGAGCTTGTCTGCTCCAATGTTGAGGAACACCGTAGGCGTGTTGTCTTGAGAACCTCGGACATCGATGGGTTAGAACCGCCTACATGGCAGGATGTAACAGAGCGGACGTATAAACCGTGGACCGGCTCCCATCTTGTGCTCGATACAGCCTATCGCTCGCAACGCGAACTTCTCACCGACGTGTATAACGCTGTGCATTTGAGCGCTGAAGCTGAACGTCCCTCAAAACCAGTAGAATGAAGCTTTCAGCCCACGAAGGACGTCTATCAACACACATGCACCGCTGGTCGCAGCTCTTTCTCCCTACCCTCCGCGAAGCCCCGGCCGATGCCGAAGTCGCCAGCCACAAGCTGCTGGTCCGCGCCGGATATATCCGGCAAGTGGGCGCCGGCATCTATTCCTATCTCTTTCTGGGCCAACGCGCCATCAACAAAATCGTCGCGATTGTGCGGGAAGAGATGGATACCATCGGCCAGGAGTTTCTGCTGCCCGCGCTGCTGCCGCGCGACCTGTGGGAGCAGAGCGGCCGCTGGTCCGCCATGGGCGACAACATGTTCCGGCTGAAGGACCGCAAGGGTGCCGACCTGTGCCTGGGCATGACGCATGAAGAGGTGATGACCGAGATTGCGCGCAAGGAGCTGCGCAGCTATAAGCAACTGCCGCAGATCTGGTACCAGATTCAAACCAAGTTCCGCGATGAACCGCGGCCCAAGGCCGGCCTGCTGCGGGTGCGCCAGTTTTTGATGAAGGATGCCTATTCCTTCGACCTGGACGCGGCCGGGCTGGACGTGAGCTACCAGAAACACGATGCCGTCTACCGCCGCATCTTTACGCGCTGCGGGCTGGAGTTTGTCGGCGTTGAGGCGGACTCCGGCGCCATGGGTGGCTCCCAGTCGCAGGAGTTTATGGTCTACACCGATGCCGGCGAAGACCTGATTGCAAGCTGCGCGGGCTGCGGCTACGCGGCCAATATGGAGAAGGCGGAGTCCCGACTGGCGCCGGTCGAAGACCTGCCGCCCACAGCCGACGGAAAGCCGGAGCGGGTGCATACGCCGGGCATGGGTGCCATTGCTGACGTCACCCGCTTTCTGAACGTCAGCGCGTCGCAGGACATCAAGTGCGTGGCATACATGGCGCAGCCGCGGGCGGCGAAAAAGGCGGAATGGCTGCCGGTGGCGGTTTTCCTGCGCGGCGACCATAGCGTGAACGAGACCAAATTGCTGGCCTTGCTGGGCGCCACTGAGCTTCGGCCGATGGGGCCGGAAGAGTTGGCGCAGTATTTTCACGCTCCAGCGGGTTTTCTGGGGCCGGTGGGTCTGTCCCCGGCGAAAGAGCCGATGACGGCGGCGCTCACGGTCGTTGTGGACGACTCCTTTGCCGGCCGCAGCAATATGATCTGCGGCGCTAATGAGCTGGACTATCACTTCCGCAACGTGACGCCGGGCCGCGACTTTACCTGGACCGTGATGGCCAGCATCCGCAGCGTGAATGAGGGCGAAGGCTGTCCGCGCTGTGGCGCGCCGCTGCGCGTCGCCAAGGCGGTCGAGGTGGGCCATATCTTCAAACTCGGATACAAGTACACCGAGAGCATGGGCGCACGGGTGCTCGATCCAGATGGCAAGGAAGTCATGCCGATCATGGGTTCGTATGGCATCGGGATCGAGCGAATCCTGACGGCCTGCGTGGAGCAGAACCATGACGAGCAGGGATTCTTTCTGCCGCCGTCCATCGCGCCGTTCGATGTTGTGGTTACCGTCACTAACATGGCGGACGCAGCCCTCAAGGCGGCCGGAGAAGCGCTCGCGCAGCGGCTGGAGCAGGCGGGCTTCGATGTTTTGCTGGATGACCGCGAGGAGCGGGCGGGCGTCAAATTCAAAGACGCGGACCTGATCGGCATTCCCTGGCGCGCAAATGTCGGAAAAAAAGCATCCGATGGTTTGGCGGAGCTGGTGTGCCGCAGCGCACGCAGCAGCGAGGATGTGGCCCTGGAGAAACTTCCTGAGGTTCTGCGCGCGAAATTTGGTCCAGCCCGGCTGGCCACGGCAGGTTAAGAAGAAGAATGGCAAATCCTCCACAGACGCCGCGCGGCGGTGCACGCACCACGACCAGACCACGCAGCGGCGCCACCTCCACCCCCGCACCGCGCAAGCCACGCAGCGGACGCAGCGGCCAATGGAGCTGGCAGAATCTCGACTGGAAGTACAAGCTCCTCGCTGGCCTGGCCGCCGTTTTTCTGCTGGTCGCGCTGGTGGGCGGGCTCGTCTTTTCCTACTTCTACATCACTTATCGGCATGTTGTTGCGCAGCGGCTGCGGCAGCCTCTGTTTGCCAACACCGCAAAAATCTACGCCGCGCCCCAGGAGGTGCGGCCCAAGCAGAAATACAGCGTTGAGGAGATCGCAGCCGCTCTCAGCCATGCCGGCTACAGCCGGGCCAGCGACCGGAATGTTTCGAAGATCGGCACATTCTCTGTGTCGGGAGATTCGATTCACATCCAGCCCGGCCCGCAGTCCTACCACGCTCCCGACGGGGCGACGGTATACACCGCACACGGCGTCGTCACGACAATCCACGGCGACGATGGGCAGGACCTGAGCGCCTATGAGCTGGAGCCGGAGCTGATCACCGGCCTGTCGGACAAAGATCGCGGGAAGCGCCGGCTGGTCACCTATGACGAGCTGCCCAAATATCTTGTTCCGGCCGTCGTCTCGATTGAAGACAAGCGGTTTTTTGAGCACGGCGCCGTGGACTACATCCGCGTCTTTGGGGCATTGTTTGCCGACGTGCGTTCCCACCGGTATAGCGAAGGCAGTTCCACACTGACCATGCAGTTGGCGCGACTCTTCTTTCTTTCGCCGGAGAAGCGCTTCAAGCGGAAGATCATCCAGACCGCCATCGCCTTTCAGCTTGAAAATCGTTACACCAAGCAGCAAATCTTCACCATGTACGCCAATGAGATTCCGCTGGGTCAGCGGGGCAGCTTTGCCATCGATGGCTTCGGAGAAGCAGCGCAGGCGTACTTCGGAAAAAATATTCGCGACCTCGATCTGCCGGAGTGCGCGCTACTGGCGGGCATGATTCAAGGGCCCAGCCGTCTCTCACCCTACCGTCATCCCGCGCGGGCGACGGCGCGGCGCAATCTTGTGCTCGATCTGATGGCCGAGAATCACTACATCACGCCGGCTCAGGCGCGCCGCGCCAAAGCAGCGCCGCTGGCGCTGGCGCCTTTCAGCGTGGACGAGCGGGAAGCACCCTATTTTGTCGATCTGGTGCGGGAGCGGCTGACGGAACGGTACGGCGATCGTGACATCAACGGCGAAGGCCTCCGCATCTATACGTCGCTCGATCCTGATCTGCAGAGCATCGCCACGGTTGCCGTGGAAGACGGCATGAAACACGTGGATGCCATCCTGCATCAGCGGGCGGAGCGGATCGCGCGCCGCACCGGCAAGATGCCCAACTACGCTCTGCCGCAGGTGGCGCTGATCGCAATGAATCCGCATACCGGCCAGGTGCTGGCGCTGATCGGCGGCCGCAACTACGGCTTCAGCCAGTTAAATCACGCCGTAGCGCAGCGGCCCACGGGTTCGATCTTCAAACCGTTCGTCTACGCCACGGCCTTCAACAGCAGCCTGACGGGTGTGCCGCTGCCCGGCCAGCAGGGCGTCTTTACCGCGGTCACCATGCTGAACGACGACGATACAACGTTCAGCTTCGACAACGGAACGCAGCAGTACTCCCCGCACAACTTCAAGCAGGAGCAGATGGGGATGATTACGGCGCGGACCGCGCTGATGCTGAGCCAGAACGTGGCCACGGTGGCGCTGGCCCAGATGGTCGGGCTGGATAATGTCGTCTCGCTGGCGCACCAGGCCGGCATCACCTCGGCGCAGCCCACGCCCTCGGTCGCGATCGGCACCTACGACGCTTCCCCGCTCACCATGGCCAGCGCCTACACGATCTTCGCCAATAACGGCGTCAAGATCGATCCGAACATGATCGCCTCCGTGCGGACGGCCAACGGCGATGTGGTTGATGACTTCGCGCCCATTGCCAAGCCTGTGCTCGATCCCCGCGTCGCCTACCTGACACTGAGTCTGATGCGGGACGTTATCAATCATGGAACCGCCGCCGGCGTCCGAGCTATGGGATTCTCCGCGCCAGCCGCGGGCAAGACCGGCACCTCCAATGATGCGTGGTTTGCCGGGTTCACCAGCAATCTGCTGTGCGTGGTGTGGATCGGCAACGACAACTACAGCGACATCAAGATCGAAGGCGCTGAAGCCGCCGCTCCGCTCTGGGCAGAGTTCATGAAGAACGCGGTGAAGCTGCCGCAGTATTCCGACACGCAGTTCTTCGATCCACCGGCCGGCATCACCGAGGTTACGCTCGATAAGGTAACCAACTTACTGGCCGACGCTGCATGCCCCGAGGACTACACGGCAGCGTTTCTGGACGGCACGCAGCCGACCGCAACCTGCGACCATCCCAACGCGGACCAGCGGAATATCTTCCAGAAGATCTTCGGTCTGGGCCAGCCGCAATCCACGCCTTCGATTCCGCCGGCTCCGCCAAATGTCGTGCAGCCGCAGCCTCCGTCAGGCACAGCCAACCCGGCAAACGGACAGCCCGGTACGGAGCAGGATCAAAAGAAAAAGAAAAAACATGGTTTCTTCGGCAAGGTGTTTGGCGTCTTTAAGGGCAGTGGCGATAAGTCCAAAGATACGTCGCAGCCCGATGCGCAGCCCCAGAACCAATAGCCCGGTGTGGAGCGCCCGCTGCTCGGCACCGCGAGGACTGAAATGACCGGAGACACAGATTTGCCGGGAGCAGACCGGCCCGCCACCGTCACCGACCCAGTATGTGGCATGAAATTTCCGCCAGAGAAGGCAGCCGCCACCGCGGATTTCGAAGGAAAGCAATACTTTTTCTGCAGCCAGTCCTGCAGCGCTAAATTCGCCGCAAATCCCGCCTCCTACATGCCGACCGAGGTGGATCCGGTCTGCGGCATGAAGGTTGCGCCCGCGCGCGCCAAAGCAACAGCGGAGCGCGACGGCAAGACGTACTACTTCTGCGGAAAGTCCTGCGCGGAAAAGTTCAACGCTTCTTCTGCGGCCGCACAGCCGCAGCCTTCTACCGCTACGGGATCTGCGCTGGCAGCCGCTCACAAAAAAGAAGCTTCCCCCGGCGGCTACATTTGCCCGATGGATCCTGAGGTGCATGAGGCAGAGCCGGGGCCGTGCCCGATTTGCGGCATGGCGCTGGAGCCCGCCGAGCCCTCGCTGACGACCGAAGGGGTGGAGTACACCTGCCCGATGCATCCGCAGATCGTGATGCCGAAGCCGGAGAATTGTCCGATCTGTGGCATGGCGCTGGAGCCGCGCATTTACGCAACGGCAGATGCGAACCCTGAACTGGAGGATATGACCCGCCGCTTCGGCGTCGCGGTAATACTGACGATCCCGCTCGTTATCCGCATGGTGATCAGCCTGCTGCGGGATGAGCGTTTTGACACTATCCTGACCAGTCCGTTTGCGGAGTGGATGCAGCTGGTGCTCGCCTCCGGGGTCGTGCTCTGGTGCGGCGCCCCTTTTCTGGAGCGCGCGTGGCGCTCGCTGACAACCTTCCGGCTGAACATGTTCACGCTGATCGGGATGGGCGTCGGAGTCAGCTATTTTTACAGTCTCGTCGTGCTGGTGCTCTCCCACCGTCTGATTCCAGGCCTGCGGGATGAGGAAGGCTACCTCCATCTCTACTTTGAACCGGCTGCAGTCATCACCACTCTGGTTCTGCTGGGGCAGGTGCTGGAGCTGCGGGCCCGCAGCCAGACCAACTCGGCTTTGCGTTCCCTGCTGAACCTGGCCCCCAAAACAGCCCGCCGCGTGGAACCCGACGGCACGGAGCACAACATTGCGCTGGCCTCCATCGCCGTAGGTGACCGCCTGCGCGTACGTCCGGGCGAGCGTGTTCCGGTGGATGGAATTGTGCTGGAAGGCGCGAGCAGCGTGGACGAGTCGATGGTTTCGGGCGAGCCGATCCCGGTCGAGAAGACCACGGGCGCAGAGCTGATCGGCGGCACAGTCAACGGCAATGGCGGCCTGCTGATGCGCGCCGAGCGCGTCGGCAGTGAGACGTTTCTGGCGCAGATTGTCCGCATGGTGAGCGAAGCGCAGCGCACGCGCGCCCCGATTCAAGCGCTCGCGGACAAGGTATCCGCCATCTTTGTGCCGACCGTCGTGCTGGTCGCCATTGCGACCTTCATCGCCTGGTACCACTGGGGCCCGGCGCCGCACGGCACCACCGCGCTGGTCAACGCGGTCGCTGTGCTCATCATCGCCTGCCCGTGTGCTCTTGGCCTGGCGACGCCCATGTCCATCATGGTCGGCATGGGCCGGGGCGCGCAGGCGGGCATTCTGATCCGTAATGCCGCATCGCTGGAAGCGCTGGCCGAAGTCCGGACACTGGTGCTCGACAAGACTGGAACCTTGACCGAAGGCAAACCGACGGTGCTGCAGACGGTTCCCGTTGGCGCGATGGATGAAGCAAGCCTGCTCCGGGTCGCCGCCAGCCTGGAGGTTGCAAGTGAGCATCCGCTCGCCGCCTCAATCGTTCGCGCGGCGGAGGGAAAAGGCCTGACACTGGCGCCTGCCAGCGACTTCTCGGCGTTGCCCGGGATGGGCGCGGCCGGCACCGTGGAGGGCCGCAGCGTATTGATCGGAAACCGCGCGCTAATGCAGATGCACAGCGTCGCGGTGGAACCGATGCAGGCCGAGAGCGATCGCCTGGCGGCCGGCGGAGCGACGCTGCTGTATGTCGCAATCGACGGTGCACTGGCCGGCCTCATCGCGGTCTCCGATCCTATTAAGCCTTCGGCCGCCCAGGCGGTCCGCGCGCTGCAGAAGGCCGGCCTGCGCCTGGTGATGATCACCGGAGACACGCGCCAGACGGCAGAAGCGGTGGCCGCACAGCTCGGCATCCGTGAAGTGGAGGCCGGCGTTTTGCCCGGCCAGAAGGCGGAGACCGTGCAGCGGCTGCGCGCGAAAGGCCGCATCGCCATGGCCGGCGACGGCGTGAATGATGCGCCGGCGCTGGCGCAGGCCGATGTCGGCATCGCCATGGGCAGCGGTACAGACGTTGCCATTCAGACTGCGGGAATTGTGCTGGTTCGCGGGGACCTGCAGGGCCTGGTGCGCGCCCGCAACCTGAGTCTTGCGACCACGCAGAACATCCGCCAGAATCTGTGGTTCGCCTTCCTGTACAACTCGCTCGGCATTCCGATCGCCGCCGGTATTTTGTATCCGTTCTTCGGACTGCTGCTCAGCCCGGTAATCGCCAGCGCGGCGATGATGATGAGCTCCGTGTCGGTCATCGCCAATGCGTTGCGCCTGCGAAGCGTCCGGCTCTGACGCCCCACAGCAGGCCGTTGATAGAATCAAAAGCATACCGATGAAGTGCCCTTATTGCGGCTATACCCAGGACCGCGTGGTCGATTCCCGCGAAAGCAAGGAAGCCGATTCCATCCGCCGGCGCCGGGAGTGCGAGCGTTGCGAGAAGCGCTTCACCACCTATGAGCGCCTGGATGAGATTCCCTACATGGTCGTCAAAAAGGACGGCCGCCGCGAAAAATTTGAGCGCAATAAAGTGTTGAACGGACTGCTGCGCGCCTGCGAAAAACGGCCCGTCCCCGCGGCCCGGCTGGAGTCCATCGTGAATGAAGCTGAAAACTTTGTCATGGATTCTCCCGAGCGTGAGCGACGTTCGGCCGAAGTCGGAGAGCTGATTATGCGCGAACTGAAGGCGCTCGATACCGTCGCCTACATTCGCTTCGCCTCCGTCCATCGCGACTTTCAGGACGTCAACGAATTCAAAACCGAACTGGAATCCCTTTGATCCCGCGCCCGCTACGGCCACTAACCTTTAAGGACCTGTCCGAATGAGCACTTCGACTTCCCGCGAACACACCATTTCTCTGATCCCCGGCGACGGCATCGGGCCAGAGATCACCCGCGTCGTGACCCGCATCCTGGCGGCTACGGGCGTCAAAATCCGCTGGGAAGAAAGTCTGGCCGGCGCGGAAGCCTACGAGCGCTACAAGGAGTACATCCCCAAAGAGCTGTACCTCTCGATTGATCGCAACCGCGTCGCCCTGAAGGGTCCGGTGACCACGCCGATCGGCGGCGGCTTCTCTTCGATCAACGTCATCCTGCGCAAGCATTTTGAGCTTTACGCCAACTATCGGCCGATCAAGAACCTGCCTGGTCTGCCCACCCATTACCCGGCCGTGGATCTCATCATCATCCGCGAAAATACTGAGGGCGAATACGTCGGCATTGAGCACGAAGTGGTGCCGGGCGTTGTTGAATCCATCAAGATCATTACCGAAAAGGCCTCCACGCGTATTTCGGAGTTTGCCTTCTCCCACGCGCAGCAGACGGGCCGCAAGAAGGTCCACGCCATCCATAAGGCCAACATCATGAAGATGTCGGACGGGCTGTTTTTGCGCTGCGCACGCAATGTCGCCCAAAAATATCCTGACATTATCTACGGCGAGCATCTGGTCGATAACACCTGCATGCAGCTGGTCACCAATCCGTATCAGTACGATGTGCTGCTGCTGGAGAACCTCTACGGCGATATCATCAGCGACCTGTGCGCCGCCTTTGTCGGGGGTCTGGGCCTGGTGCCGGGCGCGAACCTGGGCAAGGAATGCGCCATCTTTGAGGCTGTGCACGGGTCCGCACCGGACATTGCCGGCAAGAATGTGGCGAACCCGACGGCGCTGCTGCAGTCCGCCATCCTCATGCTGCGGCACATCGGCGAGACAGACGCTGCCGATCGCACCCATCAGGCGCTGTGCAAGGTCTATGAAGAGCGCAAGTGCCTGACGCGCGACGTGGGCGGAACGGCCGGCACGCAGGAGTTCGGAGATGCCATCATTGCCGCCCTGGGATAAGGCGCGGCGCGCCATTGACCGGCCAGGCGCGCCCTGCATAGCTGCTATAACAGTAGAAATCAGTCCAAGCGGGACTTCGGCTTTAATCACATGCATAGCAGACAGTCTGTAGGCATTCTGGGCGCGACCGGAATGGTCGGCCAGCGTTTTATTCAATTACTCGAAGACCATCCCTGGTTCGAGATCACCTGGCTTGCTGCCAGCGACCGCTCCAGCGGCAAAACCTACGGCGAGGCCGTGCGCTGGAAGCTGGACACGCCGCTACCGGCGCGCATTGCCGCCATGCCGGTCTCGCCGGCCACGCCCGAGAATGCTCCGAAGATTCTCTTCGCGGCGCTCGATACAGACATTGCCCGCGACCTGGAACCAAAGTTCGCGGCCGCCGGCTGCGCCGTCATCTCAAACTCCAGCGCCTTTCGCATGCAGGCCGACGTGCCGCTCGTCATTCCAGAGGTCAACCCCGAACATCTGACACTCGCGGCCCGGCAGCGCTGGTGCGCCAACGGAAACCGCGGCGGCTACATTGTGACCAACCCTAACTGCTCCGCCATTGGCCTCGTGGTCGCGCTCAAGCCCCTGGCAGAACGGTTTGGCCTGAAGTCTGTCTTTATCAGCACCATGCAAGCCGTCAGCGGCGCCGGTTATCCCGGTGTTCCGTCGCTGGACATTCTGGGCAACGTTGTCCCGTTCATCCGCAATGAAGAAGAGAAGCTGGTCGAGGAGACCGGCAAGCTACTGGGCACGCTGCAGGACGGCCGCATCGCGCCGTATCCAGTGCGGATGACGGCGCACTGCAATCGGGTGGCG
>JAKAUB010000060.1 GCA_021827845.1 Acidobacteriota bacterium
TATTCGCGCGACGCATAGACATGCAGCATCAGGCGACCGCCCGAGCGCATGGCATCGAGTGCATTTCCGACCAGGTTTGAGAACACCTGGCGCAATTCGCCGGACATGCCGAGCACCGGAGGCGCGGGCTCAAATCGCCGCTCGACCTGAATACCGGCAGCGACCAGGCGGGGATGGTGCACCGCCAGTGCCGAGTCGAGAATCTCTGGAATTCTGACCGGCGCCGGCCGTGTCCCCTGGCGGTAGAACTTCAGCGTATTCGTGGTGATCTCAGAGACGCGCGCCAGCTCACTCTCTGCGGTCTCGAGAAATTCCCGCAACTGTTCGGGAGAATCCGAAGTGCGCGCCAGGTAGAGCAGATTGGTGACGGCTTCGAGCGGGTTGTTGATCTCATGCGCGATGCTTGAGGCCAGCCGCCCTGCGACCGCCAGCTTCTCGGCGTTACGAAGAGCCTCTTCGGCGCGCTTGAACTGCTCAATATGATCGCGAATCTGGTACTGCCGCGCCCGGGCGCGCAGCGCGCTCTGGACAGCGCTGACCAGCGTCTCCGGCCGAGTCGGCCGTTCCAGCAGCACCAGATCGCCCAGCGGTTTGCGGCGTTCCCGGCGCCGCAGCGTCACGCTGTTTGCTTCGCCGCCCAGGGTAAGCAAAACCAGTGGCAGCTCCGACCACGGGGGAAGGTGTTCAATCTCGCATTTAAGAAATTCGATGGCTTCGTCGTCGAGTAATTCTTCGGCGCATAACAGGCAATCAAAGCGCAGCGCTTCCCGCAGCCGCGGGGAGCGGTCCGTGGGGCAAATCGATGCCTGAACGCCGGCGCGCCGCAACACCTCACAGATGAGTGTTGCGTCGCGTTCCAGCCCCATCAGGACACCGACCCGCAGGTTCTCTTCCTTAATCGGCGCCGGCTTTTCCACGATCTTCCCGTCGGGACAAGTTTCCGGCAAACCGTGGAGTGCCGGTCAAAACGCCTTCGAAGTCCACCAGTGGAGCGCCAATCTGAATGGAGCCGCCGGTGAAACGCAACTCACGGATCGCGCGCTCATGCGATCCGCTCCGCTTCTTCACCACGGAGAGGGCCTGCCGCACTTCGCCCGCAGATTCAAAATAGCGGAACATCAAGACGGAGTCGGCCAGATAACTGATGTCCACCGGATTGCGCATTCGGCCCATAAAACCGCTCTGCGCCAGTGTGCAGAGGGTCATGATTCCGTGCTGGTTCAGGTAGGAAAACAGTTCGTGCATCTGCAGCAGCAGGTAATCCTCTCCGGGCATGGCGTTGATGAGCCCGTTAAGGCTGTCAATCACGACCACGCGCGCATCTTTCATCTCCACAAAGGTTCGGATGGCTGCGACGAACTCGCCCACTGACATCTCCGCCGGGTCCACCTGCTGCAAAAGCACGCGCCCCGCCGCAATGTGCTGGTCAAGATCAATGCCCAGGCTCCGGCTCCGCTTCAGGTAGGTGGCGGTGGTCTCGTCGAAGGAGAAGACCGCAGCCGCTTCTCCGCGTTCCGCCGCCGAGTGGACGTAGAGCGCTGCAACGGAAGACTTCCCGCTGCCTGCCGGCCCCAGCAAAAGCGTGGTGGTGCCGGAATCGACGCCCCCGCCGAACAACTCGTCCAGCGCCTCAATACCGCTATGTACGGGCCGCTTGGGGGCTTTGGTGCGATGTTCTGCGGCGATCAGCCGCGGAAATACGTCCAGACCGCCGGTCCGAATCGTGAAATCATGAAAGCCCTCGCGGAAACGCGCGCCACGCATCTTGCGCACTTCCAGCCTGCGCCGTTTGATGCCGAAGTTGCGGTCCAGACTTTGCAGCAGGATGACGCCATGGGCAATGCTTTGCAGTTGCTGGTCCTCGCCGCCAACGGTGCGGTCATCCAGCAGCAGGCAGGTGCAGTTGGAGCCGACAAAGTGACGCTTCAACGCCAGAATTTGCCGCCGGTACCGCAGTGCGTCCCGGGCCAGCATCCGCAGCTCGGATAGCGAGTCAAAGACAATCCGCTGCGGTTTTTCTTCATCCACCTCTTTCAGAACAGAGGTTAAAGCATCCGCAAGCTCCACCTCCGCCGGATGAAAGACGGTATATTGCGCTTCGGGGCTCAGTTCCTCTTCCGTGGGCACCATTTCGAAGACCCGCATGCCGGCGGTTGTCCATCCGTGCGACTTCGCGACCTCTTCCAGCTCCGCTTTCGACTCGGAAAGTGCCACGTACATCACCTTCTCTCCCCGCGCCACGCCCTCCAGCAGGAATTGCAGTCCGAGGGTGGTCTTGCCGGTCCCAGGATCGCCGGAGACCAGAAAAAGATGGTTCCGCGCCAGTCCCCCAAACAGAACGTCATCCAGTCCGGTGACGCCGGTGGAAATTATGGTCGGTGGCTGTGAAGAATCCGGGCTTCTGGTCATAGGAAGAAAAGAAATCCCCGCCCGGTTGCGTCAAGGTCGGGGAGATATATGTAGTTTAGGATGCAGAAAGTTGCCTGAAGCGCGGCGCAAAAGCGCACTATCTGGGGTGCGGGAACCGGATTCACCTCTGGTAGATTCCGCTTTCGGGATAGCCCGCGCGGCGACGGCGCACCTCCCGGTCGGGTAAAGTAACACGTAAAAGCACCGAATTCCCCCAAATGGGCGCGGATCCATCCGTTACCCGCGTCCGAAAGCGAGGCACCGGCATGAGCCGAAAGTTTTACTACAGCGCGGCTGCGGCTGCGCTTTCTCTCGGCGGCCTGATCTTTCTTGGCCTCCACTTCTCTTCGGTGCTGTTTTCGCAAAGCTACCTGCCACACCGGTTTTGTTATCTGGCGCAACCGTGGCTCATCTGGACGAATGCGCCGGCGGATTTTTCGATCTTCCTCGCCTACTGCGTTCTTTTTGAGTCGTTGTTCGTGCTGGCATGGATGGTACGCCGGCAACTGCAGCGTCATTTATGGATTTTTCTTGCCTTCGGCCTGTTCATCCTCACCTGCGGCCTGACCCATCTGATGGAGGTCATCACCATCTGGCATCCGCTGTATCCGCTTTCGACGACGATCAAGATCATCTGTGCGCTTGCCTCCATCCCGACCGCCATCGCCTTTCAGTTCCAGCTGCGTCCCCTGGCGCGGGAGCTGAACCAGTATCTGGCGGAGATCCATTCCAGCCGGGAGGCCTTGATCGCCTCCGAGCGCCTGGCCGCCGTCGGCCGTCTCTCCGCCAGCATCAGCCATGAGATCAATAACCCGCTCGAAGCGGTGATGAACCTGATTTATCTGATTCGAACAAGCCCGCAGCTTCCGGAGGAGCTGCGGCCCTCCGCCGACCTGGCGGAGCAGGAGCTGAAGCGCGTCGCCGGCATCGCCAACCACACGCTGACCTACTACCGCGAATCTGCCCAGCCGGTCGATGTGAATCTGAGCGAAGTGGTGGAGGGGGTGCTGACGCTGGAGCGGGCCCGCCTGGAGGCAGCGAAGGTAACAGTGACCACTCGCCTGCTGGCGCGACAGCCCGTCATTGTGGGGCACCCGGGGGAAATGCGCCAGATCCTTATCAACCTGGTGGAAAACTCGATCGCCGCACTACCGGGAGGGGGCACGCTACAGGTTTCGGTGCGGCCCAGCTTTCGCCTGGCGACTGGGCAGTCGGGCTACCAGCTAGCGGTCGCGGATAGCGGGGCGGGAATCTCCGCGGAAAACCTGCGCAAAATCTTCACGCCGTTTTTCAGCACCAAGGGCGCCAGCGGCACGGGTCTGGGGCTCTGGATTGTCCGGCAGATCGTGCAGAAGCACGGAGGCAGCCTGCGCATCCGGTCGAAACCCGGCCGCGGCACCATCGTCGTCCTGTGGCTGCCGCAGGATGGCAACCCGGCCGCTGGGCAGACGCTGCATGCGCGGTCGCAATACCATGTGCTGCCGGATCGGGCGATGCCGGTGGAGCGCTAAAATAATTCCATCGCATCCAGCGACCCGGCGGACTCTGCTCTTGAAATCGCTAGCCTTTGCTCTGTTCCTGTTTTTGCTCGCACCGTTGCCGGCTCTCCACGCCCAGGCGACGCCTCCCACGCCTGTGCATGACTCCAGCGCCTTGAAGCCGCCACCGGGCGCCCGCGTCGCCATCGTGGAGTTTGAAGATATGGAATGCCCCCGCTGCGCTCAGGTGAACCCGATCCTGCGCGAAGCGGCCGCGAAGTATCAGATTCCCTGGGTGCGGCATGACTTTCCGCTGCAGATGCACGTCTGGAGCTTCAACGCTGCCGTCGATGCCCGCTGGTTCGACACCAAATCGAAGAAGCTCGGCGACGAGTTCCGCGACGCGGTCTTTGCCAACCAGGCCAGCATTGAGACGAAGTCCGACCTGCGCGCCTTCGCGGAGAAGTTTGCCCAGCAGCACGGCGTCGGCTTTCCCTTTGTTGTCGATCCACAGGGCAAGCTCGCGGCCGAGGTGAAGGCCGACTACGCGCTGGGCGAACGCATCGGGATCGAACACACGCCGACCATCTGGGTCGTCACCAATAAGACGAGCGGAACACCCTATACCGAGGTGACGGACATCAACCAGCTCTACTCGATCATCGATCAGGCGCTGGCGGATACAGCTTCGGAACATCCAACAGCGAAGACCGCCCACCATCGCGGGCGGTGATCGCCTCTTCGGTTACTGGTTCACGCGGCGCATGGTCGCTTCCGGGTACCGTGCGCCGGCTGCCACTCCCTTCGGCGCCACTTTTTCCAGCCGGGCAAGGTCTTCCTGGCTGAGCGTAATCTCTGCCGCCGCAGCATTTTCCTCGAGATAGTGCTTCTTCGTGGTTCCTGGGATGGGCACAATATCTTCGCCCTGTGCCATCACCCACGCCAGCGCCAGTTGCGACGCCGTGCAGCCCTTCTCTTTCGCAATCTGGTACACCTGCTCCACCAGCTCCAGATTGCGCTGAAAATTCTCCCCGCTGAAGCGTGGATGATTGCGACGAACGTCGCCTTCCGGCAAATCCTCCGGCTTACGGAAGCGTCCCGTCAAAAAGCCGCGCCCCAGCGGACTGTATGCGACAAACCCCACTCCCAGTTCCCGGCATGCGGCCAGCGGTCCGTCTTCCGGGTCGCGCGTCCACAGGGAATACTCCGATTGCAGCGCTGTAATCGGGTGAACCTTCGCCGCGCGGCGCAGCGTGGCGGGAGCAGCCTCCGACATGCCCAGATGACGCACCTTGCCCTGGTGCACCAGGTCCGCCATCGCGCCGATGGTGTCTTCAATCGGCACCTCCGGATCGACACGGTGCTGATAGTACAGATCGATAGTCTCGACTCCCAGACGCTTCAAGCTTGCGTCGCATGAGCTGCGGACATACTCCGGCCGGCCGTTCACGCCGCTGGCGGCGTTGGTCTTTGGGTCGCGGAAGATGCCGAACTTTGTCGCCAGCACGACGGCGCTGCGCCGGTCGCGGATGGCCTTGCCGACCAGAACCTCATTGGTATGCGGGCCGTACATATCCGCGGTGTCGATAAAGTTGATGCCCAGGTCAATGGCGCGGTGAATGACGGCGATCGATTGTGCGTCATTGTTCTCGCCCACGTAAAAGTCCGACATGCCCATGCAGCCGAGACCCATCGCTGAAACTTTCAGATCCTTGCCCAATATCCGGGTACGCATTCGAAGTGATTTCCTCCACTGTTAGCAACAGATGCCGTCGGGCGCTCCGGCGGGTTGAAAATTTTGATTTGCATCATCGTCAGCGCACGACAATCGCATACACTGGGCTTTCCCGATGAAAAAGCTGCGCGTAGGCATTCTATTCGGTGGCCGTAGTGGAGAGCATGAAGTCTCCCTGCTGTCGGCGGCGTCGGTGTTGCAAGCGATTGACCGGCGCAAGTATGAGGTGCAACTGATCGGCATTGCCAAAGACGGGCGCTGGCTGACAGCGGCGGACGCCGGCAAGCTGCTGCCGTCGGCCGCGCGGCCGCAACCGCTGCGTGCAGGCGATCCGGAGGCGACCCCCGGCGCTGCGCTGCTGGAGCAGGGGTCCGAAGTGTTGGTGTCGCCCGTACCGCTCTCCCACGCCGGTAACGAAACGGCGCTGACAGCGTTGCGCGCCAGTGCGGAATCCTCCCTCAACGTGGATGTGATCTTCCCGGTGCTGCACGGCACCTTCGGCGAAGATGGCACGGTGCAGGGGCTGCTGGAGCTGGCCGATATGGCGTATGTCGGCTCGGGCGTGCTGGGCTCCGCCGCCGGCATGGATAAAGACGTGATGAAGCGGCTGTTCGCCGCCGCCGGTCTGCCCCTGACCAAACATGTGACCGTGCTGCGGAGCGCCTGGCAACAAAAGCCGAAGCGCGTCAAGCAGGAGATCGAAGCCGCCCTGCGCTACCCGGTGTTTGTGAAGCCGGCAAATCTTGGTTCCTCCGTCGGCATCAGCAAGGCGCATGACGCCAGCGAACTGGCCCCGGCCATGGATCTGGCGGCGCGATATGACCGGAAAATTGTTGTGGAGCAGGCGGTTGGCGGCAAGCGTGGCAAGGCGCGCGAGCTGGAAGTCGCTGTGCTCGGCAACGACGACCCGCAGGCCTCGGTCGTGGGAGAGGTCATCCCGGTCAAAGAGTTTTACGATTACGAAGCGAAATACCTCAGCGAGGGCTCGCAGCTCATCATTCCGGCAAAGTTGTCGCGGGAAGAGACGGCGCGCGTGCGCAAGCTGGCGCTGCAGGCGTTTCGCGCCTGCGAGTGCGCTGGCATGGCGCGCGTCGATTTTCTGATGGAGCCCGGTGAACCGCGTGCCGGCCGCCAGCGGCGCATTTATCTCAACGAAGTGAATACGCTGCCGGGCTTCACGGCGATCAGCATGTACCCCAAGCTGTGGGCCGCCAGTGGCGTTGCGTATCCTGATTTGATCGACCGGCTTATCGAGCTGGGTCGGGCGCGTCACCAGGAGATGCGGGCCAGCCGCTACGCGCTCTAGCTGTGGAGTCTCAACAGGTTGTTCCGATCGAGAGCTGATCGGCGGATGGTTGGCGAGAGTCCGAGGCTAGCATGGGGTCGATGCCAGCTGTACCGATGCAGCCAATGGCGAAGCTCTTTTGCTGCGTTCATTGGATTTCTGATAGGTGTGGGCATAGGCTCATTCCCGCAGGGCGGTCTGGATGAGCCGTTCCACCTTGCCGCCGGTGCGCGGGGTGTAGCGCCGGATAAACGGTGCTTCAGGCCCAGGGCGCGGCAGGCAGCCGCGAAGGCGCGCGAGCGATAAGCCGGGCCATTGTCGGTAGAGCGCCACCCAGCAGGGCAATCCCATAGAACGCCAGCGCCCATTGGGCAGCCGAGGCATGGCTTGTATGCGTCGGGGCTGTCATTTCAGCGGGCACGATCTCCAGTGTAAAGAAGCGCCTGCCCACGGCCCATCTTTTGGCGGTGGTTTTCAGGCCGCACAGCCAGGTCATACAATGGCGAGCATGACCTTGTTGGACGCTCCACGATACGACGCGCGTAAGGCGCGAATCCGCCGCAACATCATCATCGGCGTCATTATCGCGATTCCGTTCATCGCCTTTTTCACATGGTTCTGGTGGAACTGGCCCGAGGAGCATGCGGTCAACCGCTTCTTCAGTGCGGTTGAGGTGAAGGACTACTCCAAGGCCTACGGCATCTGGAATGCCGATCCCAACTGGCAGCAGCATCCCCAGCAGTACTCCACCTATCCCTATAAGGATTTCCTCTCCGACTGGGGCCCGAATGGCGAGTATGGCGTCATCACCAAAGCCCACGTCGCCGTTACCAAGGAGTACGGCAACGGCGTGGTGATCGGGGTACGGATCAACGATAATCCGAAGACGCTGTTCCTCTTTGTAGTGCGAAAAACCAAGACGATCGGATTTTCCCCGGTCGATCTCCGCTATTAGCCGAGCTGCGGCGACTGAAAATCCGGCACGACGCCGACCGTGCGCAGCATGCTGGCAACACGCGCCAGCGGTAGTCCCACCACGTTGAAGTAGCAACCTTCCACGCGCGGAATCCACTGCGAGGCCATGCCCTGGATGGCGTAGCCACCCGCTTTGCCAAAGGGTTCGCGGCTGCGGACATAGGCAGAGATTTCGGCATCGGTGATCGGTGCCAGCGTCACCTTGGTCGTCTCCACGCCCACCAGACGATCGGCACCCGCCAGAACACAGACTCCCGTCATCACCCGGTGGACGCGGCCGGAGAGCATCCGTAGCATGCGGAACGCGTCATGCTCATCTTCCGGCTTGCCAAGAATTGCGTCGCCGCAGACGACGACCGTATCTGCGGCCAGAATGGCTGCATCCGGCGGAAATCCTCCGAGCTGCGCGACAGCCGCAGCCTTCTCTTCGGCCAGCCGCTGCGCCAGCGCCTCGGCGACTTCGCCGGTCCTGGGTGTCTCATCGACGGGAACGGTGTGGACCACAAAATGGAAGCCGGCCTGCGCAAGCAGATCGCGGCGGCGTGGGGAGGCAGAGGCCAGCACAAGCATGGATCGATTATCGCAACCGCGGCGCCGGGAATCTCGTATCGTATTGGCACATGGCTATGGACGCGATTGCTTGTGACTGTCTTACGCGGCGGTTTGGGGAGTTCACCGCGGTTGATTGTGTTTCGCTGCAGGTGGCGCCGGGTCAGTTCTACGGATTTCTCGGCCCAAACGGGGCCGGCAAGTCAACCACCATCAAGATGCTTACCGGCCTGCTGGCGCCTACCTCCGGCACCGTCCGGCTGCTGGGCGAGACGCTGCGGCCAGACGCCTACGCGCTGAAGGGCAGGATCGGCGTGCTGCCGGAGGGCATGGCGCTGTTTGAGCGTCTGACCGCGGCGGAATATCTGCGCTTTGTGGCCGGGATGTACGGTCTGGATCGCGATGTGACGGCGACGCGCACGCGGGAGCTGCTGGAGTTCATGCAGCTCGACACGACCCCCGGAAGACTGATCGCCGATTTTTCGCATGGCATGAAGAAAAAAGTTGCGCTGGCGGCGGCGGTAATCCACGGGCCGAAACTGCTGTTTCTCGATGAACCATTTGAGGGCGTGGATGCCGTGGCGGCTGGTACGTTGAAGACGATGCTGCAGGGCATGATCCAGCGCGGTGCGACGATCTTTCTTACCTCGCATGTGCTTGAGATCGTCGAGCGGCTCTGTTCGCACGTCGCCATCATCGCCAAAGGGAAGATTGTCGCTCATGGATCGCTCGAGGATCTGCGCTCCGGCGCTGGAACGCATATCGGCGGCTCCAACGGCGACTCCCAGCGAACATTGGAAGATATTTTTCTCTCGCACGTTGGGTCCGAACCTGGGGCGGCCAGCGCGGAGCTGTCATGGCTGTAAGCTGGCGCGACCAGGCTGCCGCCGTCCTTCGCATGCGCCTGCGCATGCTGGCCAATGGCACGCGCACCCGCAGCGGGAAGTTCGAACTGACGGCGCGCATCTTCTGGAGTGGGTTTTTTCTATTGCTCTGGCTTGCCGCCGCGCTGGGGCTGGGGGTCGCCGGTTACACCTACGTGCGCGCGGGCCACTTCGGGGAGCTGGCGCTGCTGCTGTGGCCCATCTTCGCCATGTGGCAGTTTCTGCCCATCATGCTCGCTTCCTATCGCGAGAACATCGACCTCACGCATCTGCTGCGCTTTCCGCTCAGCTTTTCGCGTTACGTGACGCTCTTCGTCATCTTCGGGCTGGTTGAGCTCCCGGCGGCTCTGGCCGCTATTGCGCTGTGCGGCCTTTACATCGGCATAGTGGCGGGCCGGCCAGCGTTGTGGGCCGCTACGCTGGCCGCATTCGCAGTTTTCGCTCTGTGCAATCTGCTGCTGACGCGCGCGATCTTCGCCTGGCTCGACCGCATGCTGGCCCAGCGGCGCACACGCGAGCTGCTGGGCATGCTGTTCCTCTTCGGATTTCTTGGGCTGCAATGGCTGAACCCCGCTTACCACGGCGGCCACAACGTCTTTACGACGACGGCGTTCGGCAGAGCTGTACGCGCGCTGGCTGCGGGTTGGCATGGACCACTGCCGCCAGCCCTGGCGGCTCGTATCATCGCTGGAGCGGCTGCGGGGAACGCCGCGGGGATGGCTATCGGGCTGGTAGGGCTACTGCTCTTCGCCGGGCTTGCTGGCGCCCTGCTCACGCTGCGGCTGCGCCGGGAGTACGCCGGCGAAGCGCTCAGCGATGCCGTCCCTATGAGCAGTCACCCTTCGTCGGCCGCATCGTTGACGCGCGGCGGGCGCGGCGCGGGCTCTCCGGTCGGCGCGATCTTTTCGAAGGAGTTCCTCTATCTTAAGCGCAGCGGGGCCGTGCTCTATGGTCTGGTCGCGCCACTGTTCCTGTTATTTCTGATCGGGCAGAAAGACACGCCCGGATATACCGTGATCGCGCAGTTTGCGCTCCCGCTTGGCGCGACGTATGGATTTCTCGGCCTGACGCGGCTGGTCAGCAACAGCCTCGGCGGCGAATCCGCCGGCCTGCAGTTTTATTGGCTGGCGCCGGTCAGAATTCGCACGGTGATTCTGGCCAAGAATCTCTTCCACATCGCTCTGTTCGCGTGTGAGCTGATCCTGATCGCTGTCGTGGTGCGCTTCCGCTTTGGCGCGCCCAGCCGGTTTATGGTCGTCGCCACCATCGCCTATCTGCTGTTTGCTTTGCCGGCACAATTCGCGATGGGAGATTTGCTGTCGTTGCGGATGGCCTATCGCATGACGCTGACGCGAATGTCCCGCGAACCCGGGGCAGTGGCCAACGCATCGCTCAGCCTGTTGACGCAGATCATGATCCTGGCGGTCGGAACCGCTGTATTTTTCGGCCTGCGGTGGTGGCATCGACCCCACCTCGCCATTCCAGTCTTCCTGCTTCTGGCGGTTGTTTCATCGGCGGGATGGGCCTGGGTGCTGTCGGCCGCAGACGGTATCGCTGAGCGACGGCGCGAAGCACTGAGCGCCACTCTGGTTCGCGGCAGCTAAAGACGCAAAAAAGGAGGCGTCCAGTGCGGAACGCCTCCCCACCAACTTTTTCGAACTGTCTGGCCGGGTTAATTGGGCAGCAGCACGGCGTTGATCACCTGGATCACACCATTGGACTGATACACATTCGGAATGGTGATCGTTGCCATTCCGCCCTTTTCGTCGGTCAGCATGTACTTGCCGTCCTTCATGGTCGCGGTCAGCGTGCCGCCGTTGACAGTCTTAAGCGTCGCCTTTCCATGGCCTTGATGAATCATCTTCTTCAGATCCTTGGTTGTAATGCGTCCCGCCACTACGTGGTTCTCAAGAACCTTCACCAGCGTCGCCTTGTTTTCAGGTTTCAACAGCGTGTCCACTGTTCCGGCCGGCAGTGCAGCGAACGCTTCATTGGTCGGCGCGAAGACCGTAAACGGTCCGGGGCCTTCCAGGGTATCGACCAGACCGGCCGCTTAGATC
>JAKAUB010000008.1 GCA_021827845.1 Acidobacteriota bacterium
CGCCGTCCCCGGCGCGACTCGATCAACAGCGGCTGGCGCAACGAGAGCTTTCGCGGCTATGCGGATTACATGCAGACGCCGGAGTTCGCCGCTGCGCTGGATCATCTGACAGCGCTGGTTGCCGGGCGGGTGGCCATCATGTGTGCAGAGGCCGTTCCCTGGCGTTGTCACCGGTCGTTGGTCGCGGATGCGCTCACCGTGCGGGGCGTGGCGGTAGGCGACATTTTCATACAGCCAGGCGGCAGCTCAACCGTAAAGCTCCACACGCTCACGCGGTTTGCCCGGGTCGAAGGTGATCGGCTCTGGTATCCGCCGGAGGAGCCGGAACAGCTCAGCCTCATCCCGCCATCGCCCGTTGCGGGATAATCTGACTCTATGCAAGTACGCGTCCTGTTGTTCGGAGCGTTGCGCGAGGTGGCCGCCTCCTGCACTCCGCTAAATCTGCCGGATGGCGCGACCGCCGGCGATCTGCTGGCGGCACTGGCCGCACAGCATCCGGAGGTGGCCGCGATGCAGCCTTCTCTTGCGCTGGCCGTCAATCAGGAATACGCGCGGCGGGACACTGTCTTGCGCGATGGCGATGAAGTGGCGCTGCTGCCGCCGGTGAGCGGTGGAGGGGCTGCAGGCAGCACCCTGGTCACAGAGAGGGATGGCGTGCGCGTTGCGCTGCAACGCGAGCCCATTGCGACGCAGGCGCTGATCCGCGAGATGACCGCGCCGGCGGACGGCGCCGTACTGACCTTTGAAGGCGTGGTGCGCGACAACAGCCGCGGCCGTCGGACGCTGTATCTGGACTATGAGGCGTATGAGCCGATGGCCCAGAACGAGATGCAGAAGCTGGCGGCCGCAGCGATGGAACGCTTCGCCGTTCGCAGCATCGCAATCGTGCATCGCATCGGACGGCTGGAGATTGGCGAGGCCAGCGTATGCATCGTTGTCGCGTCCGCGCACCGGGGTGCAGCCTATGAGGCCAGCCGGTTCCTGATCGACACATTGAAGCGCACCGTGCCGATATGGAAGCGCGAGCATTTTGAAGATGGCGCTGTGTGGGTGGACGGCGAGCCCTTTCCTCCGGAGATTCAGGGCCATAAAAAATAGCCGTTCCGGCAACGCATCGTGGCGAAGGTGAGCCGCGGCGGGCGCTATACTCTGGGTGTGAACCCTCCTACAGGCGGCAGACGCAAACAGCGGGCTCATCATCCGCAGACAGAAACCGGGCAGGAAGCCATCTACCTGCGCACGCTCAGCGAACGGCAAACGCCGGTCGTCGTGCAGTTGCGTGACGGCGAAAGCCTGCACGGGTGGATTGAGTACTTCGACGATCGCATGATCCGTCTGACGCGCGAAGGCAAACCGAACCTCTTCATTTACAAGCGCCAGATTCTTACGATCACGGAAAAGACGCGCCGGTCGGTTCGCAAAGATAAAGCTCCGGGCGAGGATGTGCCGGCGTGAATCGTTCCGCTGCAGAGGATCTGGAGTATGCGGCACCGGCCGCAGCAATGGCCCGGCAAGCCGGAGCATTGCTCCGGCGCCACTACGAACACGGCGTTAAGACCGAATACAAGGGCGACGTCGATCTGGTGACGGTCGCCGATCGCGAGAGCGAGAAATTCCTCGTGGAGAGCCTGCGCTCCCGATGGCCCCAGCACGGCATTGTGGGTGAAGAGGGAACGCGCGACCAGATGGACCATGCCTGGCGCTGGTACATTGACCCACTGGACGGCACAACAAATTTTGCGCATGGATTTCCGGTCTTTTGTGTCTCGATGGGGCTGGAGCATCGCCCGCCGGGCACACCAGCGGAAGCGGATGGTGTGCTGGTCGCTGCTGTTATTTACGATCCACTGCGAGACGAGATGTTCACGGCCGAACGCGGGCGCGGCGCATACCTGAACGGTTCGCCGATCCATGTCTCACCCACGGCCACGCTGGCGGAATCGCTGGTGGCCACGGGATTTCCCAGCCGCAAGCGGCATGACACGCCGAACGTGCACTTCTATCACGAGTTCACGTTGCGCTCGCACGGCGTCCGCCGCGCCGGTTCGGCGGCGCTCGACCTGGCCTACGTGGCCTGCGGCCGGGTGGACGGATATTGGGAGTTTCGTCTGAATCCCTGGGACACTGCGGCCGGGGTGCTGCTGGTTCGCGAGGCCGGCGGTCGCGTGACCTACATGGACGACAGCCCGTTTCATTTGGCAAGCGCCGAAGTGCTGGCGACCAATGGACACATTCACGCTGAGATGGTGACGCTGTTCAGGAATATGGTTGCCGGTATCGATCTGGAGCCAATCCCCAGACCGCGGCGCGCGTGATGCTGCTGGCTTCTGACGGCGGCGATACCGAAAAATTTATCCTGCAAGTACGAAACCGCTGTTAGCCGATGCGGGGTTGAAGCCTATGGCGTTGCTGGTAAATGGCGAGCTGATTCCGGACCAGGAGTTCCATCAGGAATTCCTTCGTCTGTCGGGCAGGGCTGCGGCTGGTTCGGACTCTGTTCCGCATCTCCAGCGTATCGCCGAGGAGACGGTCGTCCACCGGGTACTGCTGGTGCAGATGGCGCGGGAGCGGGGACTTGCTGTTTCTGCGGCGGAGATCGATGCAGAGCGGCACCGTCAGTGGGGTAGCGATAGCAACTCAATCTGTGGAGCTGGAACGCGGAAGATTCTTGCCGACGGGCTGCTGATTGAAAAGCTTCGAGACGAGCTTTCCCGGCATGTGCCCCGCCCTTCGCGGGCGGTGGTCGAGGCCTATTATCGCGAGAACCCGGCACAGTTCTGGAAGCCTGAAAGGGTGCAGGCTGCGCATATATTCAAGAGCATTGAGCGGACGGAGGACGAGCCAGACGCCATGTTGCAACTGGAGCAGGCGCAGCTTGCGCTGAACCGTGGCAAATCATTCGCCGCGGTTGCCGAACGCTTTTCTGACTGCAAGGGTAGCGGTGGCAGTCTGGGTTGGGTGGAGCGTGGAGCGATGGTGGAAGACTTTGAAACCGTGATCTTCAACCTCAAAAAGCGGGAACGTAGCCCGATCTTTCGGACGATCTTCGGGGTGCACATTGCCGAGGTGCAAGATCGGAAGGACGCTGGACTGGAGCCGTTCGATGCAGTGAGGAATGATCTTGCGCGGCGCCTGTATCAGGAGCAGCGGCAGCGCGTGCTGGAGCAGGCCCTGTCGGAGGCGATGCGCCGCGCCCGGATCACCCCAGCCGCCGAACCGGCGAAGAACGGGATCGTTTTATGAATCGGCCTGTCAATCCCTGTTGCGTGCCAAGCAAGCAGCACGCCGAAACCCTCGAACGGTCGCGCACCCTGGTGGCGCAGCGGTTTCGCGTCAGCAGTGGTTCCACGGAAGGAATGGTCCTGCTCCCTGGAGCGAGCTTTCTGATGGGTACGGACACAAAAGACGGCTTCCCGGCGGATGGGGAGGGTCCGGTCCGCAAGGTGTTCGTAGATTCGTTCTACATCGACCAATACGCCGTCCGGAACAGTGACTTCGAGCGTTTTGTGTCGTCCACCGAATATGTAACCGAGGCAGAACGTTTTGGCTGGTCCTTTGTTTTTGAAGGGGATATGGCAGATCGGGGAGCCGGTCTAGAATGCGTACCCGGTGCTGAATGGTGGAAGAAGGTCAATGGCGCGAACTGGAGAAATCCTGAAGGGCCGGGCAGTCACCTGGCTGGACGGGAGAACCATCCCGTCGTCCACGTTTCGTGGAACGATGCCATGGCTTACGCGACGTGGGCTGGCAAACGTCTGCCGACTGAAGCGGAGTGGGAGTACGCGGCACGCGGTGGTCTTGAACAGAAGATCTATCCATGGGGCGATGAACTGACGCCGGGCGGCAAGCATCTTTGCAACATCTGGCAGGGAGAATTTCCTGTGCGCAACACTGCAGAGGACGGCTTTGCATCCACCGCCCCGGTGGATGCTTTTCCACCGAACGGCTACGGCCTTTACGCAATGACCGGGAACACGTGGGAATGGTGCGCGGACTGGTTTGATGCGCAGTTTCACGTGCTGGCGACGCGCGACAATCCGGTAGGCCCACCGTCAGGAAACGCCAGAGTGATGAAGGGCGGCTCGTATCTGTGCCACCGTTCATACTGCAACCGCTATCGAGTTGCGGCACGCAGCTCCAACACTCCCGACAGTTCTACGACGAACATTGGCTTTCGTTGCGTTCGCGACATCTAGGGGGAAAAGAACGGCAGCCGGAACTTCGGAGTTGACGGCAGCCGCTCACGGTCGATTTCGCTATGCGTCGGATGTTTTGCGTGGCTGTGCTTCGACGCCGCTCCACTCTTTCCGGAAGAATCCATCCGGGTCAAAGGCAATCACCGTGTATTTGCCCGGCTTGCGAACCCGCGGGGTAAAGGATTTCCCGGAGATCCTGACTGTGTAGACAATGTCTCCGCTTTCATCGTCCCGCACCTGAACGACGGGATCGGGAAATTCCGGCGTCGCGATGCTGGCGAGCTCCCACTTCGCGCCCCACAGCCCATTGTCGAGCTGGTCCACCACGATCGGCCAGCCGGCGTAGGGCTTTGCATCGGCCGCGGCCGGGTCCACCCAGCGGGGCCATTGCGTAACGGTGATGCGGCGCGTGGCGCGATTGCAGGTGAGGATCGTATATCCGGTAGCGCGAAAGCGAAGGCCATCGAGGCCGGGGCCCGGATAGCGTGCCGGGTTGGCAATCGCGAAGATCGACAGCTTGTTGCCAAAAGCGTCCAGATAGTCGCCAGTGTTTCGCGTGCCGGGAAGCGCATTTGCGCCCGGATGCGGCGGAAACCAGCGCCGCGGCCAGATGTTCGAGATAGCCGGCGTGCAGACGCTGTACACGCTGTCGCGAAATTCCTCAACGCCGTAGTGCGATGTCGTGCCCAGATGCTGATCGCCGGAAAGGTGCATGGCAAAGGCTTTGCGGAACTTCTCAATGCCCGCATTGCGGCCGTGCTGCGGCCAGGCATTGGAGTCGTAATCCGCGACCAGATGATCGCCTTCAAGATAGACCCCGGCCGGGGGAATCTTCTCTTCAGGGTCGTGGTCGTCGGTATACACGCCCGCCGGTTCCGTATGGATACAACCAAACGGTGTTTGTGACACTGCGAATTTCATCCACGTTCCGCCGCTCCAGTCCGCGGCCCAGGATTCGAGAAAGTCGATCTGCCGCTCGCCAAGCAGCTCGGCATCGGGATCATCACCTTGCGCTTCTGAATTCCAGCTACGATTCAGCGGGAATCCATTCACGATCTTCGCCGCCGGCAGCAGCGGCTTGGGCGCGGACTTCCACTTGCGATCTTCCAGGATCGCAAAGCTGACGCCGCCCCACTGCAGATCGGTGTAATAAACGGTGATGCCCTGCAGCACCGGCGTGGGCTCGAAAGGGTCGGGCAGGTGCGAGGTTTGCAGCCGCTGCACCATGTTGACCCAGCGCGGGGCCATCTTGTAGCCCCCGGAATCCTGAATTGCGTAGGTCCGGTTGGAGTAGGAGACAGTCCCTTGCGCAGCGGCCCCGGCGCCGCCCAGCGCCGGATTTGTCGGCCGTCCGCCACAACCCCAGATGTTGCCGTGATACATATCGTGGTCGTCCGTCATGCAGACCGACGGAATATTGCGCGTAAGATCCCCAACCGCCCATCCGAAGATGAGCCATTTGCGCTGAAAGTCGAGCATGGCGGGGTCGGTACGGCCAGGGGCGCGGCTCTCAATCGCTCCAAATCCGCCCACCGGTTGATACACCTGGTCACCGGTCCAGAACAAGACGTCAGGCTGGTGGTGCGCCAGATGGCTGGTGAAGTCGACGTGGGGAAAGCCAAAGTCCCAGATACATGTAAGAAGTCCCACGACCACGTCCGGCTTGGAAGCCGGGTCTTTGTGAACGGTGCCTTTGTATTCGTATTCGTGAGGGTTTCCCGCAGGGTCGGGCATGGTGAACACGACGCGGTAAGGCGTGTCGCGGCTGGCGTCCCATTCCGTGACGCGGAAGGTCGCATTCCACGCATCGGGGTCAAGCTTCTCGGTCGCTACCGGCTTCCACCCGGCACCGTCCCGGACCTGCAAGGTGGCGGTCTGTTCATGTGTGTCGAGTGGAGGAAATTGTGCGGAGAGCTTCAGCGTGCCTCGGCTTACGGTGTAGAGGGTGAAGAAGATTGGACCGTAGGCGCGATCTTCATGGGCATCGACTTTGCTGCCGGTAAGTTCCCAGTCTTGAAACCAGAAACGCAGACCACCCCCACTGTACTGGTGCGGTGGATAAAAGCTGAAGTCCTTGATCGCCACCGGTTCAACTGGAGTCTCTGTAACGGGCGCCGAACTGCACACCAGCGCGACGCCGCCCGTCAGCCATTCGGATGGGACGTCCCGGGTGACCTCGGCCGCATGCTGGTGCTGCGGGCTGGAGGCTCGCAGCGTTACGCGGTACCCACTGGCGTGCGGCTCGGCATGCAGTCGCAGGTCGAGCTCGCGCGTCAGGTCAACGCGAGGCGCGGAGTCCTCGAGAGTGCCGATAAATAGACGACCATCCGCATGGATGCCAGCATCCAGACCTCGACCGTAGATCGCGGTCGCACGATAATCGCCCATCGACTGCTTCGCGCCGACGCGAAATCCTACAAATCCTTGGTCGAGGTGCGCGTCGGGGAGCTGGCCCAGCCGCACGCTCATGGTCAATGTGCCGGGTCGGGCCGATATGTCTCGCGTCAGCAGAGAAACGTTGCGGTCGCCGCCTGCGGAGATGCATTCGAGCCGGCCGCCGTGAATCTGCCAATCCTGTAGCGGGTTGGACCAATAGTCGGGGCCGGGCCACGGACGGTCAGCGGTCGAGCTCCAGGAACTTTTGAAGGAAGCGTGAGAAGATTCCGCCGCGGCCGGCAGGGCCCATCCCTTGGAAAACACCGACGCGCCGATGGCGGTTCCTCCAGCGCGTTTCAGAAAGGTTCTGCGGTTCCATCGATCTTTCACATGACCTCCACACGGGCAACATGCAGTGGCGAAAGCAACCCGACGGCCTGAGTGTAACGCATTACAATAACCACCGGCAACAATCGGTTCAGACGTCAATCCGCGACGGCTTCCTCGATCACGCGACCCCTTGTTCGCGAGCAGCGCCAACGGTCTGCGTATACTAGTCCCGACTGACAGCCATGGACATCCAGGAAGTCGCAAGGCTTGCGAATGTATCGACGGCGACGGTTTCCCGCGTTATCAACGGGTCGCCAAAGGTTCGACCGGCGACAGCGAGCCGTGTCCAGCGGATCGTGGATCAGCTCAACTACGTGCCAAACACCAGCGCCAGATATCTCCGCGCCGGACGAACCAAGCTTTTTGGCCTGATTGTCTCGGACATCAAAAACCCATTTTTCCCGGAGCTCATCGACAGATTCGAAGCCCTGTCCGGGAACCATGGAATCGATGTGGTGTTCACCCATACCAACTACGACCGGAAGCGGCTCGAACAATGCTTGCGCCGTATGGAGGAGCGGAACGTAGATGGCATCGCGGTGATGACCTCGGAAGTGGAGGTCTCGGCGCTGGAACGGGTAAAGAAACGGAAGACTCCGCTGGTGCTGCTGAACCAGATCGAGTTAGAGAAGAGCTTTCCGAACATTCACGTCGACTACACGATCGGCTTCGAACAGGCCGTGCAACATCTGAAAGCCCTGGGACACACGCGGATCGGTTTCCTGTCCGGCCCGCCTACCCTGAGCTCCGCGCAGCGCAGGTGTGCTGCGTTTGTCTCGGCACTTGAGAACGCGGGGCTTCGCGCTGGTGAGGATCTGGTCGTCGCCAGCACCATGGATGTGGATGGAGGCGTGGTGGCGATGCATGTGCTGCTGGCAAGGGCGCGCCGTCCCACCGCCATCCTATCGACAAATGATCTGATGGCGTTCGGTGCGATTCAAGCGGCGCAGAGGGCGCGGCTTTCCGTGCCGCGGGACATTTCGGTAATCGGCTTTGATGATTTGCCGATGTGCCGCATGCTCACGCCACATCTGACCACGATTGCTTTGCCTCGTGAAGCAATTGCTGAGAGTGCTTTTTCGATTCTTCTAAAGGCCGCGACCCCCGGCGCGAAGGTGAAGATTGCGCGGCACAGCATTGCAACAGAGTTGCGAGTGCGCGATTCAACCGGACCTGTGAAGTAGGGTGCCTCTTCACGGACACCGGGCACTTTGCTCCGATCAATCATAGGGCTGCCGTCGCCTGAATCTTCATGGGCGGAAATACCTCCTGCCGCGTCGCTTTGCTACAATCGAGCTGTCGGTTTCAACCAACGCAAGGAGATACGGAACGCTTTATGGCCTATGTGATTGCGGAGCCATGTATCGGGACCAAGGATTCCGCGTGCGTGGATGCCTGCCCCGTGGACTGCATTCATCCGAAGAAGGATGAATCCGGATTTGCCGATCAGAGTCAGCTCTTTATCGATCCGGTCGAGTGCATCGATTGTGGCGCCTGCGTGCCTGTATGTCCGGTGTCCGCCATCTTCGCGGCCGATGATCTGCCGGAAAAATGGAAGAACTACGAACAGTTGAATGCCCAGCACTTCGGCCGCTGAATCCCGCTGGAACCAGAACGCGCAGCCTGACAGCTGCGCGTTTTTCTTTTGTGCGGAATCCTGGGTCTCGCACGCATGAGCCAGCATTCCTCTGAGGCCGTCTTATTACGGACCTGGCCATTTCATGAGTCCGACCTGATGATCTCTCTGTTTACGCGAGAGGCCGGAAAGCTGCGCGGCGTGGCGAAAGCTGCGCTCAAGTCGCGCAAGCGCTTCGGCGGCGCCCTGGAACCCATGACCTGCCTGCGGGCCAATTACACGCAATTGCCGCGGCAGGATCTGGTCCGCTTCGAGTCCTTTGAGCCGGTCGTGTCGCCGCTGGCCCAGCCCGTGGATTATCTGCGCGCCGCCGCGCTCGCCCTGTATGCGGAGGTGCTGGAGGCCGTGTTGCCAGAGCATGATCCGCACGACGCCATCTTTCGTCTGACCCCCGCCGTGCTGGCCGAAACACAGGTGGGCCGCTGCTGGATGCCCATCACGTATTTCTCCCTGTGGATCACGCGGCTGTCCGGCTGGCTGCCTGACATTGACCGCTGCACCGTCTGCGCGGAACGCCTAAGCGCGGGCGGATTTTTTCACGCAGCGTGGGACGGGCTGACCTGCAGCATTCATCGCCGCGAAGGGAGCGGCACGCTCGATCCGGATTCCATCGTGCTGGCGCTGCGGATGCTCCGCGAACCAGTGAGTACGATGGGCGAGCCGTGGCCGCGAGACCGCGCCCGCGACCTGCGGCGGTTTTTGTGGCGCACTCTGGAGCGGCATATCGAGCACCACCTGCGAGCGGCTGACGCGTTGCTGCAACTGGGCGGTTAGCCGCAATCCGCCACCGTCTCCTTTACAATCAGCAATAAAGAGAGCAGCAACTGGAGACGTTTTTGATCGCAGGCAGTCAGTCATTGTTCGCCCCATCCCCAACAGCGCTCACGTTTCAGGATCTTCTGTTCCGGCTGCAGCAATTTTGGGCGGCGCAGGGCTGCGTGTTGCAGCAGGGGTATGACGTGGAGGTGGGCGCTGGAACCATGTCGCCGGAGACGTTTCTCCGAGTGCTGGGGCCGAAGCCGTATCGCGTGGCGTACGCGCAACCCTCACGCCGGCCCGCCGACGGACGCTATGGCGAGAATCCAAACAGGCTATTCAAACACACGCAGTTACAGGTAATTCTTAAGCCTCCACCTGAAGATATTCAGGGCCTCTATCTGCGGTCGTTGCAGGCCATTGGCATTGATCTGACGCAGCACGATGTGAAGTTTGAAGAGGATAACTGGGAATCGCCGACGCTGGGAGCGTGGGGCCTTGGCTGGCAGGTGATGCTGGATGGCCTGGAAATTACGCAGTTCACCTATTTCCAGCAGTGCGGCGGTATCGACCTCGACCCCATCTCCGGCGAGATCACGTATGGCCTGGAGCGCATTGCAGCGTTTCTGCAGGATGTCGATTCGATTTACGACATTGTCTGGGCGCGCGAACCGGATACGGGCCGGGCGGTGACGTATGGAGATGTGCGGCTTGAGGATGAGGTGCAGTTCTCCATCTACAACTTTGAGCGCGCGGATGTCGCCAAACTGGGGCAGCATTTTGCGCTATATGAAGAGGAGTGCCGCGCGCTGATTCGCGACGCGCAGCCGGTCGCAGGCGATGGCGCCGCTGCGCCGGGCAGCCAGGTTCCGCTGCTGGCGGCCTTTGACCTTTGCCTGAAATGCTCACACCTGTTCAACCTGCTGGATGCGCGCGGGGCCATCTCGGTGACGGAGCGCGTGGGCGTCATCGCCCGCATCCGTGCGCTGGCCGTGGGAATTGCGCGCGCCTACACCGCGCAAAGCAGTGCCGCTTCGGCAGAAGGGAAGGAAAATGCCCGCACTTCTGCTTGAGATTGGCATCGAAGAGATTCCCGCCGGGATGATTGCGCGCGGAGAGTCGGAGCTGGTTCGGCGGATCGAAGACCTGCTGCGCCGCGAGCGGCTGGCCGGGGCAAATCTTCAGGTGACTGGTTACTCGACGCCGCGGCGTCTGGCCGTGGTTGTGCGCGATGTGCTGCCGGCCCAGCCCGACGTGGAAGAAGAGATCGTCGGGCCTGCTGCGAAGATTGCCTTCAAGGATGGTGCGCCCGCGCCGGCTGCGATTGCCTTCGCCAAAAAGAATGGCGTGGATGTTGCGGGGCTGCGTACGGTAGCAACGCCGAAAGGCGAGTATGTCGCGGTGACAGTGACGCGAACCGGTCAGAGCGCGCAGGAGTTTCTGCCGGCCGCGCTGGCGGGAGAGATTGCTGCCATCGCCTGGCCAAAAAATATGTACTGGCGCCTTGGCAAGCCGGAGCGGTTTGTGCGTCCGGTGCGCTGGCTGGTTGCGCTCCTGGATGAGCAGGTGCTGCCCGTCGAATTCGGCGGCGTGACTGCAGCCAACGTAACGTTCGGGCATCGGGTGTTGCATGGGGACGCGCCTGTTCCGATTCGTACGCCGGATAATTATGTCCCCTTGCTGCGGGCGGCGTTTGTTGAGCCGGAGGTGGCGACGCGGCGGCAACGCATCCGCAAAGCGCTCGATGCTGTCACCCGGGAGATTCCCGGCGCGCACTGGCGCGAGGATGAGCCGCTGGTTGAAACCGTGACCCATCTCACGGAGTGGCCGTCGGTGCTGCGGGGCGGCTTCGATGCGTCCTATCTTTCGCTGCCGCAAGAAGTGCTGGTGACGGTGATGCGGGACCACCAGAAGTATTTTGCGCTGGATGATGCCGC
>JAKAUB010000127.1:0-8680 GCA_021827845.1 Acidobacteriota bacterium
GAGTATCAGCGCGAAGAGGTTTCGGCTTCGGTCATCTCTTAGCTTCCCTCTCGATCATTGGTGCAGGAAGCTGACGCCGCGTATCAAGCCGATCCATAAACCCAAATGTTCCAGAGACGATCCAGCGCAGCCCGGTCGTCCTATGGTTCCGGCGACCGGTTTGCCGCCATTTATACTGGACGGGAACCTCTGAAAATATTCGATCCTCCGCCGCTCGCTGGAGGCCCGCACGCCCTCAAATCCACCGCCCGATCTGAAGCTGATTTGCCCATGCCTGTAGGTGTTGCAGAGCGAGCTGACACATTCATTCTCCGGTGGCAGCGCCGCGGGTTTTATTACGGCTGGATTGTGGCCATCGCCGGGACAGTGGGTGTGGTGATGAGCGTTCCCGGCCAGACGATGGGCGTGAGCGTCTACACCAACCACCTGCTGCAGAGCCTGCCGGTCGATCGCGTGCAGTTGAGCATGGCCTACATGTTTGGCACGCTCGTCTCCGCTGCCATGCTGCCGATTGTGGGCCGGCTCCTCGACAGATTTGGCGCACGCCGGATGGGCACCATCGCTCCGCTCGGTCTCGCCCTCGCGCTGGTCTATCTGGCCTCGGCGCCGCGGCTGCTGCATCTTCTGGTCGCGTATACCGGATGGCCGGCACGGTGGCTCGCATTCCTGTTGCTGTTCGCCGGTTTTCTGGGTGTGCGGCACTTTGGACAAGGGCAGCTCACCGTCATCTCGCGCACCATGATTGGCCGCTGGTTTGAGCGCCGCCGGGGTCTGGTATTCGGGATCAGCGGGCTGTTCGTAGCGTTTGGATTCGGCGTGACGCCGATGGTGCTGAATCACCTGATCATGCATGGGGGCTGGAAGCACTCGCTGCACGTCCTGGCGGGGGTTATGGTGGCAGTGGCACTGTTCGCATCGCTCACCTTCCGCAACGCACCGGAAGAGTGCGGCCTTCGCATCGACGGGATGGACGCCGCGACCGCGCAGGTGGAGCAGCGGCTGCATCCGGAGCCCGCCTGCACCGCCCGGCAGGCGGCGCGCACGCCGGCCTTCTGGATCTTCAACTGCGGGTTCATGTGGCAGGCAATGATGGTTTCCGCCATCACGTTTCACATGGGCCGCCTGGCGGAGCTGGACAACATGACCGCGGCGCACGCCTTCAGCGTCTTTCTGCCCGTGGCTGCGGTATCGACGGCCTGCGACCTGTTGGGCGGCGCGCTCAGCGATCGCATTCCGCTCAAGTACCTGCTGGCCTTTATGCAGTTTGGCCTATGCCTGGGGCTTGTCGGGCTGGCGCATTACGGGTCCGGCCTGGGCTATGCGCTGTCGGCGATCGGAATGGGAATCGGAAACGGGTTGTATTCCCTGCTCACCGGCGCCGCGTGGCCGAAACTGTTCGGCCGGCGGCATCTGGGGGCCATTGCCGGCCTCAGCATGGGATGGATTGTGGCTGCCAGCGCCATGGGCCCGTTTCTATACAGCGTCGCGCTGGCCCGCACCGGCAGCTTCCAGCAGGCGCTGGCGCTCAACCTGCTCTTTCCGGGCGCAGTCTTTGTGGCATCGTTTTTTGCCAATCCACCCGCTCGGCCGCCACTGGAGTTCCCCGCCTGAGCGTAGTTCCTCGAGTCATCCTGAGCGCAGCGAAGGACCTCTTTATTTGTCCGTCATCCTGAGCGCAGCGAAGGACCTCTGCATTTGCTTGTCATCGCTGAGCGAAGCGAAGAATCCACGCAATGGTCCGTCATCCTGAGCGCAGCGAAGGATCCCGGTATTGGCTCTTCCCCTCAATAAAAACGCTCTAGAGAATCTTCTTGCCGAATGCGGAGGCGATCAACTCCACGGCCAGGTCGGCCGTGCGGTTGTGCTCGTCAATCACCGGGTTGACCTCGACGATCTCAAAGCTCAGCATGCGGCCGTGATCCGCAATGATCTCCATCGCCAGATGCGCTTCGCGATAGGTGGCGCCGCCGCGCACCGGCGTGCCCACACCCGGCGCATCTTCCGGATCGATCCAGTCCATGTCGAGTGACACATGATAGCCCGCCGTGCCGCGGCCGGCCGCGCGCAGCGCCTCTTCCATCACGGTGCGCATTCCGCGCTCGTCAATGTCGCGCATGGTGTAAACCTCGGTGATACCGGCGCGGCGGATGTTCTCTTTCTCGGTCGCGTCGATGTCGCGCACGCCGATCAGCACCGCGTTCTCCGGCGCAACCTTTGGCGACCAGCCGAAGATGTCCCGCAGCGGCGCCGGGCCCAGCCCCAGCAGCGCGGCCATCGGCATGCCGTGCACATTGCCGCTGGGTGAGGTCTCCGGCGTGTTGATGTCCGCATGCGCATCGATCCAGATCAGGCCAATCTTCTTCTTCTTGCGGCGGTAAAACTCCGCCACGCCCGAGACCGTCCCAGCCGCAACCGAATGATCGCCGCCCAGCACCAGCGGAATCTGGTCGGCCTCCAGAATCTCCAGCACCTGCTCCGCTTCGTGCTTGCAGGTCTCGGTAATCGCCGCCAGATACTTGGCGTTGCGCTCGCCCACGTTCTGCGTCTCGGCGATTTCGACCGCAATGTTGCCGCCGTCCTGCACCTGATGACCCAGCGACTCCAGCCGCGCCTCCAGCCCAGCCACACGCACGGCGGATGGCCCCATATCGACGCCGCGCCGCGATTGTCCTAAATCGAGCGGCACGCCCAGAATGCGGATATTGCGCCCCGGCAGCGTCTGCACGCCAATCGCCTGCGGCTGGTGGCCGCGCTGCGGCGGCGCGATCTGCGGCGGCGCGATCTCCGCCGGCGTCATTCGCTTTGCTTCATTCGTCTCTGCCATAAACAATCCTGTTTGGTTCCCGACGCGCCATGCGCATCGTCTAGGGGTAAATCCGGTTCAGGGTTCGCGCAAACGGAATGGTCTCGCGCACGTGATCCAGCCCGCAGATCCACGCCACCGCGCGCTCAATCCCCATGCCAAAGCCGGAGTGCGGCACCGACCCATAGCGCCGCAGGTCGAGATACCACTCGAACGGCGCCAGCGGCAGCCCATGCTCTTCAATCCGCTGCTTCAGCAGATCGTATGAGTCAATGCGCTGCGAGCCGCCGATGATCTCGCCGTATCCCTCCGGCGCCAGCACGTCCACGCACAGCGCAAACTTCGGGTCCTTCGGGTCCGGCTCCATGTAAAACGCCTTGATCGCCGCCGGATAGCGATGCACCATCACCGGGCGATCGAACTGCGCCGACAGGTACGTCTCATCCGGCGAGCCAAAGTCATTGCCGTATTCGAATTTCTGCTCCAGCTTGCCCGCGGCGTACGCCTCGTCCAGCATCTTTGCGGCTTCGTCATAGCTGATGCGCGGAAACGGCGCGCGCACCGCCTCCAGCTTCGCAACATCGCGGCCAATCGTCTTCAGGTCGGCCGCGCGGTTCTCCAGCACGCGCTGCACAATGTGGCTCAGGAACTCCTCAGCCAGCACCATCAGGTCATCCAGGCCCGCGTACGCCACCTCGGGCTCAATCATCCAGAACTCGGTCAGATGGCGGCGCGTCTTCGATTTCTCTGCGCGGAACGTTGGACCGAAGGAGTAGACCTTGCCCAGCGCCATCGCAGTGCTTTCAATGTAGAGCTGGCCGCTCTGCGTCAGGTATGCCTCTTCGCCGAAATACTCCACCGGAAACAGCGTGCTGGTGCCCTCGCAGGCAGCCGGCGTCAAAATCGGCGGATCGGTGCGCACAAAACCATGCGTGTCGAAATACTCCTGCGCCGCGCGCATAATCTCCGCGCGGATGCGAAGGATCGCCGTCTGACGCGGGGTGCGAATCCACAGATGGCGCTGCTCCATCAAGAAATCGACGCCATGCTCTTTCAGGGAGATGGGAAACGGCGTATCTTCCGGCACGCGGTGGTGAACGGTCACCGTCTCGACATCCAGCTCATACCCGCCGGGAGCGCGCTTGTCGGCGCGCACCTTGCCGCGCACCGTCACGCTGGACTCCTGCGTCAGCCCCTTAACGGCGTCGAACACCTCCGGCGTAACCGCCGCCTTGGGCACCACGCCCTGCACCACGCCGGTGCCATCGCGAAAGATGGGAAACAGCAGCTTGCCGCTTTCGCGCAGGTTGTAGAGCCAGCCGCGCAGCTCCACGGTCTGCCCGTCAAAGTTGCCCAGCCCGGCGATGGTCGCCACCGGAACCTGCGTCGCGGCGGCCGTGGAGGCAGCATTTTCCGTCATGATTGGCGCACTTCTCCTGTCCAGCAGCAACCTGTCATTGTACGTCGCGGACCCCATTCCTCCGCGCCTGCGCCTCGCGGTCGCTTTGTCGAGGGATGGTCTGTTCCAGTCTTCCTCCGGAAATTTCGAAGGCGGTTCCGCGCGCGCAGCATCACGCCCCGGCTATGCCGCCGGGCTGCTTCCGGATCAGCTGCCCTGCAGCACTCCAATCGCATTGCCGGAGGTGACATAGACGTGGTTCGTCTGCGCGTTAACGGCGACGCCGAAGGATCCAGGGGAAACACTCGCCGTACTCTTCACCGTGTTGGAAGAGCCGTCAATAACAGACACCGTGCTGACCGAGCTGCTGACAACATAAACATCGTGGGTCGAGGGATCGACGGCGATGCCCGTGGGATAGTTCGGCACCGCAACCTGCGCGGTTATCTTGTTGGACGTGCCGTCGATGACAGAAACGGCCCCCAGACGATTGGCCACGTAAATCTTATTGGAGCTTGGGTCCACCGCGAGCGCAGCCGGGGTCAGCGGCGAGCCCAGGGAGTTATACCCAACCGTGAACGTAGCCGTCACCTGGTTGGAGGCCTCGCTGATCACCGTAATGGTATTCGCCGCGCTGCTGGAGACATACACCATGCCCGTCGCGCTGTTTACCTTGATTCCGTCAGGCACCGCGCCCAGCGCCACCGTCGCCAGAAGGCTGTTGGAAGCGCCATCAAAGACCGAGACGGAGGAGTCGCCATTGTTGGCGACGAAGATGCGATTGGTTGCCGGATCCGCGCTTACGGCTGCCGGCGAGGCGCCGGTTGCCAGCGTGGCAACGTCCGCACCGCTGCCAGTATTGACGACAGAAAGCGTGTTATCGAGACTGTTTGCGACGTACGCCATCCCGGTGGCGGCATCGATGCTGACGGCCACCGGGCCGCCGCCAACCGCTATGGTGTTGGTGATGGCGTTGCTGGAGCTGTCAATAAGCGAGATCGAATTGCTTCCCTGATTGGCCACGCAGACCATTTTGGACGCTGCGTCCGCGGTAATCGCATAGGCCGACGTACCCGCCGCCGGAATGGTCGCCAGAAATGACGGCTTGCCATTCGCCGGCCCAGGCCCCAGACCGTTTTGGCCGCCTCCGCAGCCAAGGGCTGCCACCAGAACTGTCAGCGGGAGAAATCGCAGCCCTGCGTGCGGGCGAAGGAGCGGGAAGCTGCGTAGCATCATGCACTTATGCTACTCGATGGACCGACAGCGGCCCAAGCCCTACCGCTGCGTCTGCGCCGCCTGGCCGTCCAGCCACTCAAATGTGTGGCGCAGCCGATCGGAGAGCTTGCTGCCGGAGTCGCTGCCGGCCGAGCCTAGCTCCAGCACGGTTGCGGGCGGCTGCGGCAGTGCGTTCAGCGCCGCCATTGCGTCGCCCCACCGGATGGTCCCTTCCCCCGGCCACAAGTGGGAGTCACGGTCGCCCTGATTGTCATGCACATGGCAGGAGCGGATGCGTTCGCCCAGAATTCCGATCGCGTCGTCCACGCCGCCGGTAATGTGCGCGTGGCCGAAATCGAGGCACACGCCGATGTCGTCCAGATGACCGATCTGGAGAATCTCCAGCAAGTTGCGCGGCCGCGCGACCTCATTCACCTCAAGGTTCTCGAGCAGAATCTGCACGCCGAGCGGGCGGGCAAAGGCCCGCAGATGTTCGACAGCCGTCATGCCGTGCTCCAGGGCGCGCGGACTCCACGTATCGCCCCGCTCTCCCAGGTGCAGCACCATGTGCCGGAACGGAATGATCTCCGCACTCTCCAGTGCCCGTTTGATCTCGTCCATGGCATCGATGCGCCGCGCCTTTTCCGCATGAATCACATTGACGGCCGGCGCACCCCCGCGGCCATTTTCCGCGTCGGCAAAGATGGGGGCGTGCAGCGACCAGGGCTGCACTGTGGCCGAAGCAAACCAGTCCGCAATCTCCTGCACGTGCTGCCGGTTGTTGTAGTCAAAATGCTGCCGGGTGGCGAACACCTCAATGGACTGAGCGCCACCGGCCGCCAGACAGTCCAGGAGGCCGCCGTTCAGCCGCTGGGCGCGAAAAATGTGGGTGGAGATTCCTCGGAGCATCGCTGCCTCTAAGATAATGCATTCGGCTTCGCGGGATGTTTGCCCGCTGCAAAAGCCTCTCGCTTCATGTACTTTTTGCCGGACCCGGCAGGAATTACACGAAATCGCGCTGTCTGGCGCCAGGCACCGATCTGGACAAAATCTCCGCAGGTACCTCTTTTTCAATAGGTTGCGATGCTTTCGCGTCGATTGTTCCACTTTGGCATGGCCCGTGCAAGTACCAGGTCGTTCGCAGGAATGACATTTGTCGGGTCTGACCTGCAAGGTGCAAATGACTATGAATGCCAGCGCTCGCAATACGCTCCGTCTCGCAACCGCCATCCTGGCGACTTGCACTGCGGTGCCGTTTCTGGCGCAGAATTCCAGCAACGCCCAAATCCAGACCGGTACCTCTACAACAACAAGCGCGACGTCCAGCGCAGATGGAAACCAGACGCTTTCGACGATCAAGCCCCTTGATACGAAATCCCATGAGGGGTTCTGGGGACATCTGAATCCGATGGCCCGCAAGAAGTGGGTCAACCGGCAGTTGAACCCGGTAAAAGACCGGCTCAATGAGCTGGATGATGTAACCGCCAGCAATGCCCGTCAGATTCAGGACGTGGACGCTCGGGCGCAGGCCGGCATCAGCAAAGCCCAGGCTGCAGCCCAACTGGCGGACCAGCACGCTACCGCTGCCGGAAACACTGCAAATCAGGCACAGCAGCTTGCGCAGAAGGCGGATGCCCAGACCACCAGCCTCAACAATACCGTCAACACTCTGGATCAGTATCAGTCCGTCAGCAAGGTTGAAATTCGCTTCCGCAACGGCCAGTCGGTACTCGGTCGCAATGCTCGGCAGGCTCTCGACCAGTTGGCAACGCAGCTCCAGGGACAGCACGGGTATCTGATTGATGTCGAAGGATTCTCCGGAATGCGCGGAGTCTCCGGTGTCGCGACCTCGCACCGCATGGCAGAGGCCGTGACCCGCTATCTGGTCACGCAGCACCAGGTGCCTCTCTACAGAATTCACCAGATCGGCATGGGAGACGCTCCGCTGGATGGAGCCACCCGCCGGCACGGCAGCACAGTGGAAGTCACGCTGATGCACAACAGTTTGTCAGCCCTGAGCGCGTCCAACAACGGCGCCTCCACAACCGGAACGGCGCAGCCGGCCTCCCCTTCGGGTGCAGCGGCACAGCCGGTCCCAAACCAATAAAAACGGCTGACTCAAAAGCTCTCACACAAGAGAGAACCAAGGCAGATTGGCCCCTCAAGCGAGGGGCCCTTTTTTTGGTCTGAACTGTCGGAGACCTGGAGAAGAGCTTATCGCATTTTCACTGTTTGCTGCAGAATAAGATTCGCCCTTCTGAGCAAGACGAAGAACCTCTGTACTGGTCCGTCATCCTGAGCGTAGCGAAGGACCTCTGTATTTGCGAGTCATCCTGAGCGTAGCGAAGGACCTCTGTATTTGCGAGTCATCCTGAGCGTAGCGAAGGATCTCTGTATTTGTTCGTCCTTCTGAGCGTCGCCCGCGGATCAAAATAAGGTGGGTTCGTCCAGCACACGGCTCTGCCGCTGCGTCCGTTTCGGCTTCTTTTCCTCTGCCGCAGCCTTCTCCGGCGCCACAACCGGCTTTTTCGCCGACGCATCCGAGCCCAGCATCGCCAGCAGATCGCGCATCTCCGCCCGAAGCGCCTGGATATCCGCCGGGCTCTTCCCGGGACGTGCGGCGGGAGCCTTCGCGCGGGGTGGGGTGACAGCCCGGGTTACACCGGCAGGAGCGGCGTCCGCTGCAGGCGCACTTGCCGCCTTGCCTGTGGTCTTGACTGCCGCTGGTTCGGCCGCATGCCGCCGCTTTTCGCCCAGCACGCGGCGAGCCCCGGCGATGGTGAAGCCTTCTTCGTACAGCAGCCGCTTGATCTCAATGACAACTTCGACATCGCGCCGCCGGTACAGACGCTGACCGGTGCCACCCTTGTTAGGCCGCAGTTGCGGAAACTCTGTCTCCCAGAAGCGCAGGACGTACGCCGGCAGGGCGCACAGGCGCGAGACATCCCCAATGCGGAAATAAAGTTTGTCGGGGATAACGATCGAGGCCGCTGCGCTCTGCGTCTTGCTGCGTGCAGCCTGATGTTGTGCCATCACGATCCCCCGTACTTGCGCAGCCATCGCGCGGTCTGGCGCCGGCCGGTGCTGGCCATTGTTGCCTGCACTTGGGGAGCGTGCATACAGCCGCAGCGCGCGTGCTTGAGCAAAGTATAGGGCAGCCGGGCACCCCACGGAGCAGCGATTTGCATAGAAAAAATGCGGGGAAAACGTCAGCGCGCGATGTGTCTTCGCCGCCCGTCGAAATTCCCCGCACTTCTGCAGCG
>JAKAUB010000127.1:9263-11285 GCA_021827845.1 Acidobacteriota bacterium
GCACTCTGCCGGATGGCGACCGTGGCCAGCTTGCGATTCACGAAGCGGACATTCTCATAGTTCTGCCGATTGTGATAGTAGGCGTAGTAGTTGTTCCGGTTGATCGTCACGTTGCGGATATTGGTGACGTTGACCTGCGTAAAGTACTGCGGCGTGCAGTGGTACCAGGGATAAAACGGTTCACCCGGTCCCAGAGGAAACCACGCCGACAAGGCGACGCCCCCGGCGGTAAAGCCTGCTCCGCCGACAAAACCCACCAGCGCCGGAGAGTAGACCGGAACTACATTGACCGGCCCGGGAATCCAGCCCCAGCGCGATGCCAGAAACACCCAGCGGCCGTAGTGAAACGGCGCAAAGCCCCACGGGGAAGCGTCCACCCAGGTCCAGCCCCACGGCGAAACCCAGACCCAGCGTCCCATGGAATACGGAACCCATCCCGGCGCCACCGCGTTCGGATACCAGACCGGCCCGTAATCTGAACTCAGACCCCATGACCCATACTGGTCCAGGTCGGCGGAGCCAACCGTCGATGGATCCACGTACCGGCGGGTCTGCGAGGCCAGCATCTCGCGGTCTCGGTTCGCGCTCCAGGCGTCGAACGGGTCTTCGCCGGGAAAGCGCTGCATGACGGCCTGAATCGGATTGGCATTGGTCAGCCGGATGGACTGGCCGGCTCCCAGGGACTGCGAAAGACCCGGACCGCT
This sequence comes from Acidobacteriota bacterium, assembly GCA_021827845.1. Lineage (GTDB taxonomy): Bacteria > Acidobacteriota > Terriglobia > Terriglobales > Acidobacteriaceae > JAKAUB01. The sequence goes on from JAKAUB010000127.1 coordinate 9,968, forward strand.
CAGATCCACGGCGCCGGAGTTGACCGTAACCAGCGTGCCGCCTTCGCCCAGATAACAGTCAATCCGCACATCCCCCGGCTGCACAACGGTGATGGCGCCATTCGGCGTATCGATCTCCAGCGTGTTTCCCGGCGTCAGCCCAAAGCTGCGCACATGTAGGCTGCCCTGGGTCAGGCCAAGCTGCGTGATGGTGTCCGTCAGGTTCGTAATGGTCAGATCGGTCAGGTGCCAGACGCGCACCGCCGTCTGTTCGAACTGCAGTTCAGCGCGGGCATCCTCCCCGGCATAAAGCCGGTCGCCACTGCTCATCGGATAGTTATCGGTAGCGGCCGTCCACTGGTCCACGCCGGCCGGCTCAATCGACACCTGGCCCTGCACCTGCGCCAGCCTGGCCACGCGCACGGGTGGATTCTGCGCGCCGCTCTCATCCTGGGCGCGGGCCGATCCACCGGCAACCGAACCAGCCACAAGCGCAGCCAGCAGAAGCCAGAGCATCGTTGTGCCACGCAGCATCCGCCGGACATGCGGCCGGACCGTGACGCGCAGCGACTCCTCGCTGCGGGACAATAGCATCGAAGCAGAGCAGACGGACATGGCGCCCTCCTGGGCAATGCGCCCCGAACCCCGCAAAAAGGAACTGTTCCGCAGGGCCCGGCGTATGTCATCTTAGACGGACACAGCGAAGGTGAGGTGCGGAATGCGCCAAAGTGTGATGCCGGCAAAAATCGGAACTCGCGGAACCGCCAGAATCCTGGCCACACTGGCGAGCGGGTTCCTGCTGATCGCCTTCCAGGGCTGCTCGGTGCAGCACTCCAGCAGTGGCGATGCGGAGCACGTCCGGCTGCAGACCCCCGTCGGTGGCCTCGAGGTCCGGACGGACGCCGCGCAGCCGCCCGACGTCGGCCTGCCGGTCTATCCCGGCGCGACCCCGGTCGGGAAGCAAAAGGATGACTCCGGCGCGGCCGACATCCACATGAACTTCGGTCGCTGGCACCTGAATGTGAAGGCCGCGGAATACCAGACGCCAGATGCGGAAGACAAGGTGGTCGCCTTTTATCGCAGCGCCATGAAGGAGTATGGCGATGTGGTGACGTGCAAGGATAAGACCCCTGTCGGACAGCCAACCTCGACCCGGGACGGCCTGACATGTTCCGAAGACCACGAAGTGGACCTGCGCGTCGACGAGCATTCGACTTCGGTCGCAACGGCTCCCGGAGGAACCATCAAGCTGCTCGCGGGGTCACCCCGCGACCAGCACATTGTCGAACTGCGTCCGCACAGTGGCGCAACGCGGTTCTCGCTGGTGATGGTCCAGTTG
>JAKAUB010000180.1 GCA_021827845.1 Acidobacteriota bacterium
TTGATTGTGGAGTTGAAAGATGACACGATCCACACGCCCGAAGAGGCGGCCGACTACCTGAAGTTGCCTGTGATGATCGCTCTGCCGCGGTGCTCCAAATTTAACAAGGAGTGGGAGAGCACGCCGACAGGCGCGGCGGCCGTTGCGGGGAATCGATGACAAACCAGCCAGACAGCGGAGAAGGAACGATGAATTTGACGAGTGTGAAAGAAGCGGGCGGCATGTTGAAGACGGTTGCATCTGCCGAACGCCCCGAGCACGAAAAGATCGGGCCGGTTGTGCCCGTGACCACTCTACGGCCGGCGGCGCGTCCTCTCGATAGCAGCAAGATTCGCCGTTCGGTGGTCACCTTGGCCCCGGCGGGCGCGGAGCTCGATGATCGCCAGCAGGTGATGGCCGAGCAGTTCCGGCATCTGCGGACCAAGATTCGCGCTCTCAGCAAAGACCTGCAGATGCGCACCGTGCTGGTCACCAGCTCGCTCCCCGGCGAAGGCAAGACCACCATTGCGGCCAACCTCGCGGGAACCCTCAGCCGGATTGAAGGGATGCGGGTGCTGTTGCTGGACTTTGACCTGCGGAAGCCGGCCCTGCATAGCGTATTTGGCGTAGATGTGCCGCCGCGCGCTGTGTCACCGCTCAAAGGCGAGGCCAACTGGCAGCAGAGCGTCTATCGGGTGAATCGCCGGCTGGATGTTCTGTTGACCTTTACTGCGCTGGCGGAGCCCGACCTGTTGCTCCAAAGCACGCGCCTTGAGCACATTCTGGCGGAGGCGCGGTCTGAGTACGACATCGTCATTCTCGACTCCGCACCCCTGCTCGCCGTCGCAGACACCCAGGTGCTGGTGCCGTTGGTTGACTGCGCGCTGTTTGTTGTCAACGCCAATGAGACGCCGATCGGTGCCGCCCAGGAAGCCCTTGGCATGCTGCGCGACAAGGTGATTGGTTCGATCGTTAACCGGGTCGATCGCCTCAAGAGCGAAGGGTATTACCTCAAGTCTGGCTACGGGTACGCCTACGGGTCGCACCGGTCTGAGGAGTAGCGATGATCCGCGTCTTCAATCTTTACGTTCCCTCGTCCAAGCTCCTGCTGGTGGCTGGCGACGCCCTTTTTCTGGGAATGGCAGTACTGCTGCTGGGGGCTTCGCAGGCATCGCCAGGAGCTGTCACGATTGAGGTTTATGCCGCCGCTGTGCTGGCGGCCGCGGTGGGCATCTGGTCGTTTTACTTCTCGGATCTGTACGAGACCTCCACCTTGCATAGCCGGGAACGCGTGATGTCGGCGGGCCTGCAGGGGCTGGGATTAAGTGCGCTGTTGTTGACGCCGCTGGCGTGGCTTTTTCTTCGCCATCAGGACCACGTTCACCGCTGGATGGAACCGGCCCTGGCACTTTTGCTGTTGCTGATCTATGCCCAGCGCTGGCTCACGCACTGGTGGCTGGAGCGTGTCAGCCGCGGCGAGCGTGTCCTGCTCGTCGGCTCCGGCTTGACCATCCAAAGGCTGGCCCAGGAGCTGACAGGCGGCTGCGGACTGCCGTTGCGCCTGGCCGGCGTCGTCCTGGATCGCGCAAGCGCGGTTCCCAGCCAGATGCGATTCGCGGTGGTGGGAACCATCGATCGCCTGCAGCATCTGGTGGGTTCATTCCGGCCGGACCGCATCGTCATCAGTTCGGAGATCGGCGTCTCAACTATCCCGGCGGCTGATCTGCTGGGTCTGCGGCGGGTTGGTATTCGCGTGCAGGATGCGGGCGAGCTGTACGAATCTGTAACCGGTCGGGTTCCGGTCGAGTCTGTCCGTGCCAATGCTCTGGCCTTTGGCGAGGCACTGATCCCCAGCCCATCGACGCGACGGCTGCACCGGGCCGCCAGCTTTGTCGCCTCGCTGCTGCTGACCGTGTTGCTGGTGCCGCTTGGACTGCTGCTGGCTGTGCTGATCAAGCTCGACTCGCCCGGGCCGGTCTTTTATACGCAGGAGCGCGTGGGTCTTGGCGGCCGCGTCTTCCGCGTGATCAAGTTCCGCTCCATGCGCCAGGACGCAGAGAACGGCTCCGGCCCGGTGTGGGCGAGCGCAAAAGATAATCGCGTCACCCGCGTCGGCGCGGTGCTGCGCAAGCTGCGGTTGGATGAGCTTCCGCAGGTGATCAACGTCCTGCGCGGCCAGATGTGCCTGGTTGGTCCTCGCCCGGAGCGGCCCCACTTTGTGCAGATGTTGGAGCGGGAGATTGCTTATTACGATCTGCGGCACTGCATCCGGCCCGGTATCACCGGATGGGCGCAGGTCTCGGCCGATTACGGGGCCAACGTTGAGGAATCCCGCACCAAGCTTGAGTACGACTTGTTTTACGTGAAGAACGCTTCTCTGTTCTTTGACCTTTTGATTTTGTTTAAGACCGTCAAGATTGCCCTTTGTGGCCGGGGAGCGCGTTAGCCCGGATCACTGCCCGTTGAAGGAGGATTACCTTGCCCCGCATTTTGCACTTGATCGCGAGCGACTCGCTCGGAGGCCCGGAGAAGCAGTTGCTGCATCACGCGCGCGACACTCGAGCGGCCGGCTATCAAATTATTCTGGGCAGCTTTCAGGAGAGCGCCCACGCGCCGGAATTCCTTACTCTGGCGCGGCGTCACGGCATAGAGACAGTTTCCATCCCCGGCGGCGTGCGGCCGGGCCTGGTCGATGATGTGGCGCAGTATCTGCGCGGTCATGCCATCGATCTGGTATGCACCCATGGCTATAAGGCAAACGTGGTGGGCCATTTTGCCGCCAGAAATGTAAAGGTTCCTGCCGTCCCCTTCGTCCACGGCTTCTCCGGCGAGAGCTGGCAGGTGACCCTCTATGAGCGCCTGGAGCGCAGCCTGCTGGTGCGCAGTCCGTGGGTGGTGTGCACCTCGCCCGCCCAGGCGCGCGAGCTTGGCCGTCTGCGCCGCGGACGCCGGGCACCGCTGGTCATCCCGAATGCCGTGCTGGCGCCGCGGGAAGTCGAGCGGATGCGAGGCTTCTGCCCGAGCCGTGAGGAGCTGGGCTACAACGGCCGGTCGTTTGTCTTTGGCGCGGCCGGACGCTTCAGCCGCGAAAAGGGTCATCGCTACCTGCTGGATGCATTCTCCATGCTGCTGAAGATGGAGCCGGATCAGCCCATGGAGCTTCTTCTGCTCGGGGAGGGCCGCGAAGAGGCCACGCTGCGCGCCCAGGCGCGTCGGCTCGGCATTGAATCGCGCGTCTGCTTTGCTGGTTTTCAAAGCCGCCCCGCCTTATGGATGAAGGTGATGAACTGCGTCGTTCACCCTTCGACAGCGGAAGGCACATCCAGCACGATTCTTGAGGCCATGCTGCTCGGCATTCCGGTTATCGGCACTGCGGCGGGCGGCACCGAGGACCTGATCGACGATGGCGAGACCGGGCTGCTGGTCAAGCCGGAGTCCGCCGCTGCGCTGGCCGAAGCGATGAAGGAGATTCTTGACTCTCCCGCCTTGTGCCGCCATATGGCGGAAAAGGCGCAGGACTATGTCGAACAGAATTTTTCTCCGGCGCGGCAGCGGTCACTGCTGGAGATGATGTACGGCTCATTGCTGCAACCGATCTTCGCTCACTTGCCGCAGGAGTCGGTGGATGTCGTTGCCTAAGATTTCGATCGTTCTGCCGGTTCGGAACGAAGCGGGAACCTTGGGACGCCTATTGGATCAGTTGACGGCCCAGGATTACCCGGCGGACTGCTTTGAGATTCTGGTTGCGGACGGCCGCTCCACCGATGCCACCCGGACGATTGTCGAACAGAAGGCGCAGCAGACCCGTGTTCCACTGCGGCTGGTCGATAATCCAGGCATCCGATCCGGGTCCGGGCGGAACGCCGGCGTGCGGGCGGCGACCGGCGACATCATTTTGTTTATCGACGGTCACTGCGAGGTGCCTTCCACGCGCCTGCTGGCCGATACGGTGGCCCTGATGGAGGAGACGGGCGCAGACTGCTTGTGCCGCCCGCAGCCGTTGATTGCCTATGCGCCGCGGGGAACGGCGCGCATCATCGCCGACGCTCGCGCCTCGGCACTGGGACATGGGCGCGACTCGCTCATCTATGACATGAGTCATTCCGGTTTTGTCGATCCTGCCAGCTCGGGAGCGACCTATCGCCGCCGCGTCTTTGACCGCTGCGGATCGTATGACGAGTGGTTCGACGCCTGTGAGGACGTCGAGTTCAACACCCGCGTCGCCCGCGCCGGCTTCAAGGCGTATACCAGCCCGCGGGTAGCGGTGTATTACGAGCCGCGTTCGAGTATCCGCGGCCTGTTTCGCCAGATGATGCGCTACGGCATCGGCCGCGTGCGACTGGCCCGCAAGCATCCGGGCGCGGCGTCGCTCTCTTCCTGGGCGCCAGCCGTTCTGGTAGCGGCATTCGCTGCGGCAGCCGGGTCGGTGCTGGCTGCGGCGTTGCTGCGGCTGCCGTGGCTGCTTTTGTTAGCCGCGCCGGCCGCGCTGTTTCTGGGGATCGCCACCATTGCCGCGCTCGCCTTAGGGCGCCGGTTTGGTGTGCGGCACGCGCTGTATGGCCCATGGGTGTATTGCGCCATCTACCTCGGTCTGGGCTGGGGCATGTGGCGGGAGCTGCTGTTCCCGGCTGCCAGAAATCGGGCTGCCTCGCCAGCGCTGCTGCGGGATCAGGCGCGCGGTGAGGACTGCTCCGCTCCCGACGTTCCGGCGCTTACCCAGGAGCTGAGAAAATAAACGGCGGTCCGTCCGGAGGTAAACTCCATTTCGCCGCGCGCGGCCGACATGCTTTCCACGGCGCTGCGCACCGCGATGCGTGGCACCGCCAGCGGACGCGTGCGCCGCGTGACCCATCCGCGAATGCCCGTCATCCCGAAACGCAGCCCGGTGGAGCGCACGACATCCATCACGCGCCGGTCAAAAGCGCCGTTGGGATAGCTGACGGCCTCCACCCGCAGCCCGGTATGCGACCAGATGCTGTGGCGGGAATCCTCCAGTTCCTGACGGATATCGCGGTCGCTCTCCGAGGTGAGCGTCGCATGCCCAGCGGTGTGGGTACCGACCTGGACCAAGCCGGTCTGCACCATCACATTCAGCTCGCGCCAGGTGACGAAACGCCGCGTCGGCACCCGGGCAATCTCATATTGCTGCTCCAGATATCCCAGTAGCAGCAGACGGCCCGTGAGCGGCATCTCCTTCAGCTCCTGCGTCCAGTAGCGCTTTTGCCGCCGCGTTTCCTGGGTGGCGGAACGGCCCAACCCCCAGTGGCTCAGGTCAACGATCAGGTCGTCCAGTCCGCCACGCGCCGTGGCCTGGTTCCAAAGCCGCGAGAAGCGCTCTTCCGGCAGCGTCTGGCCGTCGTCAATCAGCGAGGAGCAGACGAACAGCGTGGCCGGCATGCGCCAGGTGAGCAGGTGCGGAAAGACGATGCGGTAGGTATCTTCCCATCCGTCGTCGAAGGTCAGCGCCACGCGCGGCCGTCCTTCACGGCTGCCGGGTCGCGCCAGCAGATCCGGCAGCGGTACCACTTCATACTCCGCCGCCAGCAACTCCAGCAGCGAAACAAACGTGGTCTCACTGACGGCCAGAGATGGGTCAAAGCACAGGCTGCGTTCATCGCGGGGGAGTACCCGGTTGAGGCGCAAAATGGCGCCGCCAAACCGGGCGGCGGTGCGCCGCATGGCAGCGACCACGCCCAGCCGGTCGAGTACTTCCGTTACGAGTGGCTGAATTCCTGCTGCCATGGTGCTGTGCGGGACCGCAGCCCGCCGTTACCTCGTGCCACTCCATGCACGTCTTCGGCCAATGGAAATAATCTCCAGGAGAGGCGTTTGCGGCTGCGATCGGAGAACCGGAGCCCATTGCCGGGCCAGGCGATGAAGAATTCCCCATCCGTGCTGTGCAATGTGCTGCGCATGCGCCCCGTTATGGCCAGCCTGTCGGCAAATTTTCGTGAATCCCGCGCTCTGCGGAACGGCCTGCCAATTGCAACATGGGGGACAGAATCGACGGGCCGCCGCCTGGTTGTTTGCAGGCAGCCTGCGTCAGCAACCGGCAGCGCATCCGCGAACCAGCGAATGCGGCTGAAAAGAGCTCCCCCTTGCGCAAGCAGTCCAAGGAACTCTGAACGATCCAAGCGACGGACCGGCGATGCATCACCAAGAAAGGACAAATATGAGCCTTCTCCAAATCATGATCCTTCCGTCCGCTGCCGGCGGGCTTGTGCTGCTTGCCTGCATGGTCGTTCAACGCGTTCGGCGCGAGTGGTAGGGCCTTCCGGGATCGGAAGTTCCTGTCGCTGATAACCGAAACGCCAACCAAACACCGGGAGCCGGGGTGGCCAATCAGCCGCCCCGCACTCTTCAAACGCAAAAGGAAACTGCTTGTTCTTCTGTTTGTCCCATAGAATGATCCTGCGAGGAATTCAGCGCGTATCCTCGCGACGCCGCCAGGCCATCCCGAGATCGTTGGCCTCCTCCAAGCCTCCTGCACGACGCGCCGGCGGTGAAGCTGTCTGGGAGAAGATGCGTTGACGACCGCAGTCGAAGCGACGGAGCACGCCGTGGAAGCCGCGCCAGCCACCCCGGGTGCACCGCTGAAAATCCTCTTTCTGATTGATGAGATTGGCAATCTCGACGGGGGCGGAACCGAGCGGCAGGTGCTGCAACTGGTCCGACTCTCAAAACGAGCGGGCTATCAGCCTTGTCTGGCGACATTGCGCGGCACCGAGTGGCTGACTGAGGAGCGGGCGGGCTGTCCCATTTATCACGCCGGGGCCACAAGTTTATTCCGGCCGGCGGGCTGGTTGAAGCTGCTCCGCCTGCGAAACTGGATGCGCGCGGCCCGCTTCAGCGTGGTGCAGACCTTCTTCATCGAATGCAATGTGCTGGGGCCCTGGTTGGCTCGCAGTGCCGGGGTGCCGGTTGTCATCGGCTCGCGGCGGAACCTGAATCAGTGGCAGAACCGGACCCGCTGGATGGGCCCGTTTGTCGCGCGCATGCAACGGCTGGCGAACCGCTCCGTGGATTGCATCGTAGGGAATAGTGAGCGCGTGATCGATGCCGTTATCGCCACGGAACACGTTTCCCGGGCCATTACGCGTGTGGCCTATAACGGAATCGATTTAACCCGGTTCAACGGTCTGGAAGCCAAGCGGACGGAGGCCAGGCAGCGGATCGGCGCCGGCCCCAACGATATTGTGGTCGGAAATATCTCCTGCATGCGGCCGGTGAAGGGGATTGACCGCTTTGTCGATGTCGCCCGCATCGCTCTCGAGCAGGACCCTCGCCTGCGGTTTCTGATTGTTGGCTCGGGACCGCAGGAACCCTATATTCTCGAGCAGATCGATCGCTACGGGCTGACGGGAAAGATTCATCTTGCGGGCGCGCAGCTGGACGTTATCCCCTACCTGGCAGCGATGGATATCGGGGTTCTCAGTTCCTTTGCGGAAGGGTTTTCGAACTCACTGCTGGAGTACATGGCGTCCGGGCTGGGGATTGTAGCGACCGACGTTGGCGGTAACCGGGAAGCTCTCGGTGACACTGGTGTTCTGGTTTCCGTTGAAGATCCGCAGGCGTTGGCCGATGCCATTTTTGCGCTGCGGCCGGCCGAGGAGCGACGGCGCCTGGGGCAGGCAGCGCGGCGCCGGGTGGAACGGTTCAGCCTGAACCGTGCAGAAGATGCAATGGAAGAGATCTACAGCGAGCTACTCAGCAACAAGGGAATTACTCCAGGAAGGAATTGAAGGAACAGGCGAATGCAGACAGCAAAAACCTCCCCGATGCAGGCAGAAGCGGCCGGAAAATCCGCCTCAAGATCCGTGACAGAGAAGATTCGCAGCATTGAGCAGCGTACGGCGCATGTAGGCGTCGTCGGGCTGGGCTATGTCGGGCTGCCGCTGGCCATGCTGTTTTCCCGCGCCGGGTTTCGCGTCACCGGCTTCGACGTGGACTACACCAAGGTGGAAAAGCTGAACGCCGGTTCCTCCTATATCCAGCGGATTCAGCCGGAGGAGATTGGGCAACTGCGGGATCGTGGTTTCAGCGCCAGCGCCGAGTACTCCGGGGCGCGGCAGATGGATGCCATCATCATCTGTGTGCCGACACCGCTCGATGAGCACCAGGGTCCGGATCTGCGCTTCATTGAAGACACAGCCCGCTCGTTGGCGCCCCATCTGCGCGGCGGCCAGTTGATCATCCTGGAAAGCACGACCTACCCGGGCACGACCGAAGAGGTCCTGATCCCGCTGCTTGAGAAGGGATGCCCCAAGGGGCTTAGCTGTTTCCGCGAGGGCGCTGACCCGGAGAAGTCGTTCTATGTCGCCTACTCCCCGGAGCGCGAAGATCCCGGCAATGTGACGGTCGAGCGCAGCGATATTCCGAAGGTCGTTGGCGCTTCGACGCAGGAGGCCGCGGACCTGGCGGCCGCGTATTACAGCAGCATCTTCAAGCGCATTATCCGGGTCTCCAGCCCGGCGGCGGCGGAGATGACCAAGCTGCTTGAAAACATCTACCGCTGCGTGAACATCGCACTGGTCAATGAGCTGAAGCTGCTCTGCCTGCGGATGGGCCTCGATATCTGGGAGATCATCGACGCTGCCGCGACCAAGCCTTTCGGCTTTCAGCCGTTCTATCCCGGCCCGGGGCTGGGCGGACACTGCATTCCGATCGACCCGTTCTATCTTTCCTGGAAGGCGAAGGAACTGGACTTCAGCACCCGCTTTATTGAGTTGGCCGGGGAAGTGAACACCTCCATGCCGTATCACGTGGTGGAGTCGGTCGCTGCGGCGCTGAATGACCGCAGCAAGCCGCTCAAGGGTAGCCGGATTCTCGTACTGGGGCTCTCCTACAAGCGGGATATCGACGATCTGCGGGAATCGCCATCTCTGACGCTCATCGAACAGTTGCGCCGCAAGGGCGCGCGCGTCGACTATAACGATCCGTACTTCCCAACAGTGGGCCGGGGCCGTCACTACGATCTCAATATGACCTCCGTGCCGCTGAGCGAGCTGCCCCACTATGACTGTGTCCTGATCGCGACCGATCACTCCGAGTACGACTACGAACAGATTGTGCGGGAGGCGGCGCTGGTTATCGACACGCGCAATGCCACCAAGCGAGTCGTGGATCCGGCCCTGCAGGCGAAGATTGTCCGCTGTTAGCTGTACGCTTTTGAAGACGGCGGCCCGAAGAGGGTCCGACGGTTCGCAATGGGTGGGAAGTGGTTTTCCCACCCCTTCGGCTCCGACCCGGGCCTTGGCTGTCAATTCGGCGGTTGTCACTGGGAAGTTGAAGAAAATACGTGGCGATCCGGCGGGCCGCGGATTTCCACGCCCGCGCTGAGGATGGCAGGGCAGTTGCTCTACTACGGACGAAGTCCCTTCGGAAAATCAAAGCCGCATCCGGGATCTTTGTGGACGACGTCAGGAATACCGAAACCTTTCCAGTGGCCGAGAACGGCCGAAAGATCGCAGCTGTCTCTGCCCGGTTCACTGATCCGGCAGCCGCCAGTGTCGCGCAGCTCTTCGCGCAGGCGGTGGCCGCGCACCCAGAAGCGCCTGCACTGGCCGACGAAACGCTGGCGCTGCGTTACGCCGATCTATGGAACTTTGCCGCTGCCTACCGCGAGCGGCTGCTGGCGCTGGGCGTTCGTCCGGGGGACCCGGTCTGTCTCGTTGCGGAGCGCTCCGTTCCAGCCGTGGCCGCCATCATCGGCATCGTTCTCGCCGGGGGCGTCTATGTTCCGGTTGAGCCGGAAAGCCTGAGCGGCTCGCTTGCAGACCTGCTGGCCAAGAAGGGGATTTCGTTTTGCATCGCGGCTTCCGATACGCTGCGCCGCATGCCGGAGCTGATGGCTGACTGTGCGGTACTTCCGTTGGAGTCGGTGCCGGTTCCTCTACCAGGACCTCCCATATCCATCGACCTGCCGCGGATCGGCCCCGAACAGCCCGTGTATGTCATGTTTACGTCGGGCACAACCGGGCAGCCCAAGGGAGTCGTTGTTCCGCATCGCGCCGTGGCGCGGCTGGTTGCCGGGCAGACCTACCTCGACTTCGGCCCGGAGCACACATTTCTTCTGCACTCTCCGCTGGCCTTCGATGCCTCCACGCTGGAGCTGTGGGGCAGCCTGCTGACCGGCGGCCGCCTGGTGGTTGCGCCGGCCGGGACGCTGGGACTGGCCGACTATGGCCGCCTGCTTGAAACCCACAAGGTCACAACGCTGTGGATGACAGCCGCAGTCTTTCATCTGGCGGCCGAGCATGCGCCGCAGATGTTTGCCGGGCTGCGCCAGTTGATCTTCGGCGGCGATGTCATTCATCCGCAGGCGGTGGAACGGGTGCGCAGTCTGTTTCCCGCGCTGCGGATGGTCAACGGCTACGGACCCACCGAGAACACGACCTTTACCTGCTGCTACGTTGTTCCGGAAACCTACGTCGCCGATGGTCCGCTGCCCATCGGTATGCCGCTGGCCGGTACCACGGTCGAAATTCTCGATACCGCGGGCGCTCCGGTCCCTGCTGGCGAGGCTGGCGAACTGGTGACAGGCGGCCTGGGGGTCGCGCTGGGCTACTGGAAGGACGAGGCGGCAACCGCGGGAAAATTTCTGCCGGGTCCGCAGGCGGCATGGCCCGAAGCCCGTCGCTATCGCACCGGTGACCGCGTCCGGCAACGGCCCAATGGGCTGGTTGAATTTCTGGGCCGCATCGACAGCGAAGTGAAAATTGACGGCCGGCGCGTCGATCTGGCGGAGGTCGAACGCGTGTTGCGGGCTTGCCCCGGGGTGCAGGAGTGTGCGGTCCTGGTCGTTGCGCCGCCCGCAGGCAGCAAGCGTCTGATCGCCTTTGCTGCTGTGCCGGAGAAATCGCCAAACGCGGAAGCCCGTCTTCGCAGTTGGCTGGCGGAGCGGGTGATCCCCGCCGCTGTGCCACAGCAGATTACGGTTCTCGAGCGGCTGCCCGTTAATCGCAATGGCAAGGTCGATCGCGCGGCGCTGGCTGCGCTCTGTCAGGCAACGTTCTCCGCTCCATCGGTAGTTACCGATGTGACGCCGGAAATTCCGGGCACATCCCGGGCCGCCACGCCAAAGGCCGCATTGGAGCACGAGCTATGCCGCGAATGGGCCGTCCTGCTGGGCCGGGAAGGTCTCGACGCCGACAGCAATTTTTTTGAGCTCGGGGGAACGTCCCTGCTGCTGATCGAGGTGCACGCGCGACTGGTGGTTCGGTACCGCAATATGCCATCGCTGGCCGAGATGTTTGATCTGCCCACGCCGCGGCTTCTGGCCGCGCGGTTGCTGCAA
>JAKAUB010000056.1 GCA_021827845.1 Acidobacteriota bacterium
ATACCGAGATTGAAGCCCGTGGCGCCGCCACCGATCTCCACTCCGGCATGTACGGCGGCGCGGCACCCAACCCGCTTATCGCGCTATGCCAGATCATCGCGCGGCTGAAAGATCCCGAGGGCCGCATTACCATCCCCGGCATCTACGACGATGTTGTTCCGCCGTCCGCCGAGGAGCTGGCGGCCTGGAAGTCGCTGCCGTTTTCCGCTGAGGAGTTTCAACGCAATGAGGTAGGCGCGACAGAGTTGACCGGCGAGCCGGAGTTCTCCGTGCTCGAGCGCCTCTGGTCGCGGCCCACGCTGGAGGTGCACGGCATGCCCGGCGGCTTTACCGGCGCCGGCGCCAAAACCGTAATCCCGGCGCGCGCCACCGCCAAGGTGTCCATGCGTTTGGTGCCAAACATGGACGCGGCCCGCGTCTTTGAAAAATTCTCGGCCTACATCTCGTCGATCTGCCCCGCAGGCATTAAGGTCAATGTGCGGCTGATTCATTCGGCCGATCCGATGGTCATCAAGACCGGCAATCCATATATTCAGGCCGCGACCGCGGCGATGCGGGAGGTCTTCGGGCGCGAGACCGTTTTTGTCCGCTCCGGCGGCTCAATCCCCATTGTCGGGGATTTCGAGCACAACCTGCACATCCCCTCCGTCATGATGGGCTTTGGTCTGCCCGACGATAACCTGCACGCCCCAAATGAGAAGTTCAAGATTGCCAATTTTCACAATGGCATTGAAGCGATCATCCGCTTCTTTGAGGGAGTCGGGGCGATGTCTGCGCCCGCGCCCAGGCCGTGACGCCTCAGGGCGAAATCGCGCTCACGGGCTTTGTCCTTGCTGGCGGCCGCAGCGCCCGGCTGGGCCACGACAAAACGCAGCTTCCCTGGGCTAAAGGAACGTTGCTCGATCACGCAGTGGCGCGGCTGGCGCAGGTCTGCCCGCAAGTCTGGGTCTGCGTTCGTCGCTCCTCCGCCGGTCAAAGCCCTCCCGCAGGCGCGGCAGGCTGCATCCCGGACGCAGCCGAAGACGCGGGTCCGCTGGCCGGAATCGTCGCCGCCCTGGAGCACACCACCACGGACTGGAATCTTCTCTTCGCCGTCGATATGCCGTTCGTGCCAGTCGCAGTCCTGTCAGCGCTGGCGGCACGCGCGGGGTCGTCATCGCATGGCTGTGTGCTGGCAATCGGCGATGGCCGTCCGCAGCCGCTCTGCGGCCTCTATCACCGCCGGCTGGCGACCGGTCTGCGCCGGTCGTTGGAGCAGGGAACGCTCAAAGTAATGGCCGCGCTGCAGCAGGCGGGCGGGCCGCCCGAGTTTTTTCACCCGCAGGCAGACATTCCCGGCGCGGCGCACTGGTGGCGCAACATTAATACAGCAGCAGACTGGCAGGAGGCGCAGCGGCTCGCCCAGCTTCCTTCTGCAGAGAGTGATTCCGCCGCGGCCACTCTTCGGCTATCGTGAAGCTATGCCCGGACCGGAAGTGGCGCCGTACATCGCTTTTGAAAATGTCAGCAAAGCATTCGGCAACAACGTCGTCCTCGACAACGTGAGCTTTTTCGTTCTCCCCGGCGAAACTCTGTGCATCATCGGCCGCAGCGGCGTCGGAAAGTCCGTCTCGCTGCAGCAGATCATGGGCTTTCTCAAGCCCGACGCTGGAAAAATTTTGGTTGCCGGCACCGACATTACCGGCTTTACCGAAAAGCAGATGGAGACCATCCGGCGCAAGGTCACGATGGTCTTCCAGAATGGCGCATTGTTCGACTCGCTGTCCGTCTTCGAGAACGTTGCCTTTCCGTTGCGGGAGCGCAAAGAGCTCCAGGAAGATCAGATCGACCAGATCGTTTCCGGCATGCTGGGCATGGTCGGGGTGGGCGAGATGGCCAACAGTCTGCCATCGGACCTTTCGACGGGAATGCGGCGCGCCGTGTCGATCGGGCGCGCTCTGGCCGCACAGCCGGAGGCGATTCTGTATGACGAGCCGACGACCATGGTGGATCCCATGATGGCGCACCGCACAGCGGTCCTGATTCAGAAGGTCAAGGTGCAGCTCCGCCTTACCAGCATCGTGGTCACGCATGACATGGCCCTGGCGGAAAAGCTGGCGGATCGCGTCCTTTTTCTGCACGAAGGGAAGGCGCATTTTTTCGGACCCGTGCCAGAACTCCTCAAAACCACTGACCCGATTTTGCGGGAGTTCCTGCGTCTGGATGAACGCAGCCTGCCGGACCCAAAACTCTGGCAGCACCGGGCGTCGCAGGGAATATCGCCCGCAAGTGGAGTCAGGTAAACGACTTCGGTACCGCTGCCGACACTCCCGCGCGTACGATTTTCATTGTCATCTGCCTCCCGGCCCGCTAGCATAAAGAGGAATAATCCTTCTGCTGAGGAAAACCCCCAGATGACGGCAAGTGGTTTGCCGGCATCTAACCCGAAAGCAGCTACATTTTTGCGAAGTGCGAGAAGACGGCGGGATCGTATCAGACCGAAACTCGTGAACGCTATTGGCTTTGGGTCAGCATCTGGGTGTTTAGGCGAACCGAATTCGCGGACGGTCAAGCCTTTCCTGACTGGCAGATTTTTGCCATGATCAGGGTACGAATCTGCCCGGGCAAGCGACTCTTAAATTTCGGTAGCGAGTAATCGCAGAATGGCTTCCCCAGATCTGAGTCATTGGCTGCAAGTCCGCAGTCCGGAAAATTGGGTTGAGTTCAGTTCGCACGCGGGGGCAGCACACACCGCGGGACGCGACCGGTCACGCGGTGTCGCCGCGCTGTGGATGGCGCTCGACGCCTGCACCGTGGCTTTGGCCGCCGGGATCGCGACCTATCTCCGCAAAATCAACGTTCTCTCATACTTCGACCACCGGGCGCCGCTGGCTGCCAATCCGTCTTCGTTCCTCCTCTATCTGGCCGGCTTCGTCGTCATCCTGCTGATTGTCTCGAGGGCCCACGGTCTCTACGGTCCGCTGCAATCCTTCAGCGGCTTGCGGGAGCAGCGGCTCACGGTGCAGTCCTGTTTCACCGCCAGCCTGATTCTGGCAGGGGCGCTTTACTTTGGCCGGGAAGACAGCATCTCGCGTGCCGTCGTCATCGCGACATTGATTCTCACAGCGGTCTTTTTATGCGTGCGCCGCGCAGTGTGGCGCTTTGCCCTGTACAAGCGCTACGAGAATGGTCTGGAGACGCGCAATGTGCTCATCGTCGGCACGGGCTCGTCTGGTTTGGCAATCCGCAGCCATCTGCAGCGCATCCGGCACCTCGGCTTTACCGTAAAGGGTTTTGTCGCAAGTGCCGACAACCTGCGCGCCGAAAACCCCGATCCGCTCGCCCAGGAGGAGATTTCGCCAGCCGAAGTCCTTGGCGGTCTGAGCAACATCGGCGAGCTTGTCCGACGCCACTTTATCGATGAAATCTTCATCACCGGGCCGTGTGAGCGCGGGATGGTGAAGCGGCTTATCGCCCAGGCGACGGAATGGGGCATCGATGTTCGCGTCGTGCCGGATCTGTACGACGGCCTGGCTTGGACCGCTCCTATCGAATACGTCGGTCAGTTTCCGACCATGCCGCTGCACCGGCATCACATCCCTGTCGTCGGCCTCATGCTCAAGCGCGGCCTGGATGTGCTGATCTCGACGGTCGCACTGGTACTCGCGGCTCCCTTCATGGTGCTGATCGCGCTTGCCGTCCGTCTCGACTCCCGCGGCCCCATTCTGTACGGGGCAGAGCGCATCGGGCGGAAAGGACGCACGTTCCGCTGCTGGAAGTTCCGCACCATGGTGGCGAACGCGGACAGTCTGCGGGAACAGTTCGATCACCATAACGAGCGCGACGGCGTCCTGTTCAAGATGTCCTCAGACCCGCGCGTCACCCGCGTCGGCCGTTTTCTGCGCAAATACTCTCTCGATGAGCTGCCGCAGTTTTTCAACGTTTTGATGGGCCATATGAGCGTCGTCGGTCCGCGGCCACCGCTGGCTGGCGAAGTCAGCCAGTATGAGCTGCCCCATCTGCGCCGGCTGGAAGTTTTGCCCGGCATCACCGGCCTGTGGCAGGTGCAGGCGCGGCAGGATCCGTCCTTCGATCAGTACATCTCGCTCGACACGGCGTACATCGATAACTGGAGCCTGTGGCTCGACATCAAGATCATGACCCGTACTCTTGGGGTCATCCTGAGCGGGACCGGAGCCTGATCAGAGCCGTTATCCCGCGCGGTTGTTCCTCCATGGACGCTCCCGATACACTGAATCCGTGAAGTTTGCGCTCGCCCAGATCAACCCCACCGTCGGCGATTTCTCCGGCAACATCGCAAAGATCCTCTCCCTCAATCAGCGGGCGGAAGCGGCCGGCGCCGATCTCGTCATCTTTCCTGAAATGAGCCTCTGCGGGTATCCGCCGGCGGATCTGCTGGAAAAGCCTATCTTTCTGGAACGCGCCCAGCAGGGGATGCAGCAGCTTGCCGCCGCTACGGCTGGAAAGCGGACCGCCATGCTCGTGGGTTTTCCTGCACCGGCATCGGGGCCCGGCAAGCGGGTGAAGAATTGTGCCGCAATCCTGCGCAATGGCGAAGTTGCCTTCACGCAGACCAAGATGCTGCTTCCGTACTACGACGTCTTCGACGAGCAGCGGTACTTCAAGCCGGCCGAGCATCAAGACATCTTCCAATATGAAGACCACCGCCTCGCGCTCAGCATTTGCGAAGACGCCTGGAATGACAAAAATTTCTGGCCCCAGCGGCTCTATCCAGTCGATCCGCTGGAGCGCCTGATGGCGCAGGGCGCTGACGTCATTCTGAACATCTCTGCCTCACCATATTCCGCGGGCAAGCGGCAGGTGCGCGAGCAGATGCTGGCGGCGATTGCTCGGCGCTATCAGCGTCCGGTTCTGCTGGTGAATCAGGTAGGCGGCAACGACAGTCTGCTATTCGACGGCACCAGCCTCGCCTTCGACGCGGTCGGAACGCTCGTTGCGCGGGGGCGTTCGTTTGAGGAAGATCTCATTCTGGTGGAGTTTCCTTCGGGCTCTTCATCCGCTGCGTCTCTCCCCCCGCTGGACCACGAAGACGCCGCGACGTACCAAGGTCTTGTGATGGGCGTGCGCGACTACGTGCGCAAATGCGGCTTCTCCCGCGCCATCGTCGGCCTCAGCGGCGGAATCGACTCCGCGCTTGTGGCCGTCATCGCGGCGGACGCTCTGGGCCCGCAGAATGTTCTCGGCATCGGCATGCCCGGGCCGTACTCGTCTGCCGGTTCGCTGGATGACGCCGAGGCTTTGGCCCGCAACCTGGGCATAGAGTGGCAGGTCCTCCCGATCGGCAGCCTGTTTGCGGGCTATCTGGAGCAACTGGCGCCGGTCTTTGCCGGCCGCGCTCCAGATATTACAGAAGAAAATCTGCAGTCGCGTATCCGCGGCACGCTGCTGATGGCGGTCGCCAACAAGCAGTCCGCGCTCGTCCTCACCACCGGGAATAAATCCGAAATGTCGACAGGGTACTGTACCCTGTATGGGGATATGGTCGGGGCTCTGGCCGTAATTGGCGATGTGTATAAGACCGCCGTCTACCGGCTGGCCGCATACGTCAATCGTGCGGGCGAGAGAATTCCCGAGCCGACGCTCGAGAAACCCCCTTCTGCGGAGTTGCGGCCCGATCAGCGGGACACGGATTCGCTACCCCCGTACGATGTGCTGGATCCCGTGCTGGAGGCATATATCGAGCGCCGCGAAAGTGCGGAGGAGATTACCTCGCAGCTGGCCGGGCGTCTAACGCTGCCGGAGGTGCGGTCCATTCTGCGGAAGGTGGAGCGCAGTGAGTACAAGCGGCAGCAGGCTGCGCCGGTGTTGAAGGTAACCGCAAAGGCTTTTGGATTTGGGCGGAGATTTCCAATCGCTGCCCGGACAGATTTTTAACCCACTACACGAACTTTATAAGGGAAATAGATGCTGCGAAAAGGACTTACAGGATTTCTGGCTGTACCCATCGTCTTTGGATCCATGGCGCTCGCACAACAACCCACCGCCCCTGCAGCCCCGGGCGGTTCCCAGGGTCCGCTTCAGCTCAACAGCATTACGCCTCCGAAAAAGGTTGAGTTTCCGCCCGTTGACCAGAAAAATTTCACCGCCGCTTCGCCCACCGCAGCCGAGGTGAATGCCTTCCTGAAGCAGCTGTGGGGGTATGACCCCAACCGTGTCTGGGAAGTGGCAGCCGTCCAGAAGACGAAAGCGCCCAACCTGAGCCGGGTGGTCGTTCTTGTAGCCGAGCAGGGGGTCTCTCGCCAACCGGGCGAGACGTCCTTCTTTGTGACGCCGGATGGACAGCACGCCATCTCTGGTACCGACGTTGTTGACTTTGGGCCGCACCCCTTCGCCAACATCCATAACACGCTGGCGCAACAGGCCAATGGCCCCTACACGGGCTCCAGCAGCAAAAAGCTCATGCTGGTGGAGTTTGCGGACATGCAGTGCCCGCACTGCAAAGAAGCCGCGCCGACCATGAAGCAGGTGGCGACGGATTTCCCGAATGCGCGCATCGTGTTTGAAAACTTTCCGCTGACCAATATTCATCCTGCCGCGGAAAAGGCTGCGGAGTACGGCGTTTGTGTCGCCAAGGAGAAGGGAAATGCTGCCTTCTTCCAGTACCTGCAGGCGGTGTATGACAACCAGTCCGCGCTGATGAATGCTGCCGATGAGACGCTGAAGAACGCCGCGACCAAGGCCGGCGCCGATCCGACGACGGTCGCTACCTGCGCCGCCAGTCCGGCGGCCAAGGCCGCTGTCGATGCCTCCGTCCAGCTTGGGAAGGATGTTGGCGTCAGCCAGACGCCGACGCTGTTCGTCAACGGACGCAATATTCCGATTGGCGGCATCCCCTACGCGACGCTGAAGCAGATCATCACCTATGCCGCAGCGCAGGACAACGCGACATCCGTCGCCAGCAAGTAATCTCGCACCAGGCAACCGGGAGTGGATGTTTAATCCACTCCCGGTTTTTCACTTTTGGCGGCCGTCGCGCCGTGTTCAGCGTCCGTAGCGCAGGGCTTCCACCACCAATGTCGCTCCAATCAATAGCAAGCCGCCGTAAATGTACTTCACAAACACTTCGCCAGTGATCCGCCGGTTGATGGCCCGCCCCAAAAAGACAGCAGGCAGCATCGCGGGTAGTGACGTAATGTATGCGTGCGTCACTGGACGGGTCCACAGGCCTGCACTCCAGAAGCCAATCATGCCCAAAATACTCGCAGGCAGAAAGTATGCGTGAAGTGTCGCGCGGAACCGCTGCGCCGGCCACCGCCGCAGAGAGCCGTAGGTAACCAGAGGTGGGCCGTTCATCCCGTAAGCTCCCCCAAAAACTCCCGCGAAGAAACCGGCGAGCAGTAGCGCCACGGGGTGGTCCGTCTTCAGGTGCGGCGATTTTTTGGATACAAGAGAGTATCCCGCGAACAACGCAATCAAGATTCCCAACGCCGCTTTGATGGCTTGTTCGGATGCGTGCGTCAGCAGCAGCAGACCGACAGGAATGCCGAAGACTGTTGCTGCGAGCAGACCGGCCGCACTGCGCAGATGGATGTGCTTCCAGTCCTGCAGGACAACAATCGCGGCGATGGAGATGGAAAGCAGAACCGCCAGCGGCGCGGCCTCTCGAACGGGCAGGAAGAATGCGAGCAGCGGCACGGCGATGAGTGCCTCGCCAAACCCGAAGGTCGAGCGTACGAGTGTTGCAACAAAAACTACCAGCAGAACAAAGAGTGTGGAAGTGGCGATATCTCCTCCGTAGAACCCTCCGTAAAACATGCTGTCGTGCATCCGTAATGCGCGACGGAACTCAGCGATTGCAGTTGTGCAGGCACCGGGAGAAGGGTGCGAAATCACGCTTCATGGTGTTCCTGCTCACAACGATTATTATCCGTCCCGTCATGCGGGACGCTGGAGCGCATCTTAAAATTAAGCGTACCGGGGTGGTTCAATGTAGCGTCGGTCAGCCCATCGATCGATCCTTCGGGCGTGGACTTTTCGTGGCGCCGTGACGATCGAAACTCGAACGGAGGAATTCTGTGACGGAACATCGGGAAGCTGCCTCAACTTTGCCGGCGAACGAACTGGAAGCGATGAATGCCTACTGGCGCGCATGTAATTATCTGGCCGCCAGCATGCTTTACCTGCGCGCCAACCCGCTGCTGCGGGAGCCGCTGAAGCCGGAACACATCAAGCGGCGGTTGCTGGGCCATTGGGGCTCCGATCCCGGACAGTCTTTCATCTGGGTGCACCTCAATCGCATGATCCGCAAGTATGACCTGAACATGATCTACATCGCCGGGCCCGGCCATGGCGCTCCCGCCACACTGGCCAACGGATATCTTGAGGGTCACTACTCGGAGATCTATCCCGAATGCAGCACTGATGAAGAAGGCATGCTGCGTCTATTTCAGCGCTTCTCGTTTCCCGGTGCGCTGGGCAGCCACTGCACGCCGGAGACACCGGGGTCGATCCATGAAGGTGGTGAGCTGGGCTACAGCCTGTCCCACGCATTCGGCGCGGCGTTCGACAATCCTGACCTGATCGTGGCCTGCGTCATCGGCGATGGAGAGTCGGAAACAGGACCGCTGGCGACATCGTGGCACTCCAATAAATTTCTGAACCCGAAGCGCGATGGCGCCGTTTTGCCCATCCTGCACCTGAACGGATACAAGATCGCCAACCCTACGATCCTGGCGCGCATTTCACAGCGCGAGCTGGAGTCGTTGCTGGTGGGTTACGGCTATACGCCGTATTTTGTCGAGGGCGATGAGCCCGATGCCATGCACCAGAAGATGGCCGCGACGCTCGAACGCTGCATCGGAGAGATTCGGAGCATTCAGCAGGACGCGCGCGAGCAGGGCAAGACCGATCGGCCCTTCTGGCCGATGATCGTGCTGCGCTCGCCCAAGGGATGGACGGGGCCGAAGGAAGTGAACGGCCATAAAGTAGAAGGCTTCTGGCGCGCGCATCAGGTGCCGATACTCGACCCCGTGACGAACCCCGCCAGCCTGCGGCAGGTGGAAGGCTGGCTGCAAAGCTACAAGCCGGCCGAACTGTTCGATGAAAAGGGAACGCTGCGCGCGGAGCTGCGCGCCACAGCACCAAAGGGCGATCGGCGCATCACGGCAAATCCCCATGCCAACGGCGGACTGCTGCGCAAGCCGCTGCACCTGCCTGCATTCCAGAACTACGCTGTCGATTCCAAAGGCCACGCGCAGGTGTATGCATCGCCAACCGCTACGCTGGCACTGTTTCTGCGCGATGTGATGAAGCAGAACATGACCAACTTCCGTGTCTTCGGGCCCGACGAGACGGCGTCGAACAAGCTGGACGCCATCTACGCCGCGTCTCCGAAGACCTGGATGGCAAAGATTCTTCCTGAGGACGAGGACGGCACCGACATTGCGCCGGACGGCCGCGTGATGGAGATGCTGAGCGAGCACACACTGGCCGGTTGGATGGAGGGCTACCTACTAACCGGGCGTCATGGGCTCATGTCCAGTTACGAATCCTTTGTGCACGTCATTGACTCCATGTTTAACCAGCACGCCAAGTGGCTGGAGAAATCGAAGAATGAACTGGGCTGGCGCGCCCCTGTGCCTTCCTTCAATCTGCTGATTACTTCGCTCGTCTGGCGGCAGGACCATAATGGCTTCACGCATCAGGATCCTGGCTTTCTCGATGTGGTCGCAAACAAGAGCGCCGATGTCGTGCGCATCTATCTGCCGCCCGACGCAAACTGCCTGCTGAGCGTTGCCGACCACTGCCTGCGCTCGGTTGACTATTACAACGTCATCGTCGCGGATAAACAGCCGCATCTTGTCTACCTGGATATGCAGGAGGCCGCGCTGCATTGCGCCAAGGGCATTGGCCTGTGGGACTGGGCCAGCACGGACCAGGGGGAAGAGCCCGACGTGGTGATAGCCTGCGCCGGCGACATTGCAACCATGGAGGCGCTGGCCGCTGTCTCCATTCTGAAAGAGAAATTTCCATCGCTGAAAATCCGGTTTGTCAATGTGGTCGATCTATTTAAGCTGATGCCGCAGAGCGAACATCCGCACGGACTTTCCGACCGTGACTTTGACTCTCTGTTTACGACCAGCAAGCCGGTCATCTTCAACTTCCACAGCTATCCGTTGCTCATCCATAAGCTCACCTATCGCAGGACCAATCACGACAACATCCACGTGCGCGGCTATAAGGAGAAGGGAAACATCGACACTCCGCTGGAGCTGGCGATTCTGAATCAGGTGGACCGATTCAATCTGGCGATTGATGTGATCGATCGCGTACCGGAGCTGCGCGAGCGCGCGGCCCACGTAAAGGATTGGCTGAAGGAGCAGATTCTTGACAGCCTGGACTACGCGTACTCCGAAGGCATCGACCGGCCAGAGATTACAAACTGGACGTGGCCGGAGGCGGGCAAGCGCTGATGCCCGCCGCTTCGCAGATTCTGGTGCTCAACAGCGGATCGTCCTCGCTGAAGTTCGGTCTGTACGCGCCAGGCGCGAGTGACGAAACACCTGTGCTGACCGGCAGTGCAGACGAGATTGGCCGTGCCGAAGGAACGCTGCGCATTACGTCGGCTGCGGGCGATGTGCTGCTCGAGGAGCGGCACGTGCTGGAGACGCAGGAGCACGCGCTGGGCAAAATTGCCGCGGCTGTGACGCAACATGCAGGCCAGCTGGCGGGCATCGGTCATCGCATCGTGCACGGCGGTCCGCATCTGGCAGAGCATCAGCGCATCACGCCCGCGGTCGTCCGCAGGCTGCAGCAGTCGGTACATTTTGCGCCACTGCATATTCCGCAGTCGCTGCGGCTGTTGCAGTTGGCGCAGAAGAGCTTCCCAGGCGTTTCGAACTTCGCCTGCTTTGATACGGCATTTCATCGCAATCTGCCGGATGTCGCCTCGCACCTGCCGCTCCCGCAGGAGTGTTTCGCAGAGGGAATCCGGCGCTATGGCTTCCATGGACTTTCGTATGAGTCGATTGTGCATCGGCTAGCCAACGCTCTGCCAGATCGTGCAGTGCTGGCGCATCTGGGCAATGGCTCCAGCGTGGCT